>JAESUT010000195.1 GCA_016762995.1 Gammaproteobacteria bacterium
AAGTACGGCAAAAAAAAGGACACATTCATTTTCCTTAGAAAACAGATCTGTCCTTTTTTAACTCGCTTAATTCTACAGCCCTAACTTATTATCCTCATTAGCTCCCGCAATTAGCTCTCCCAACTAGCTACCCAGCAAAAATCGCCCTCTTAACCAGGTTATCTATCATGGGAACCTTGTACTGGTTATGCGCCAACACACTCGCACCATTGCTGGCCAGCGTTCCAATTGAATTCGCAGTTGCTTCATCGCGAGACTTGCCCCTGACTGCGTTTTCAACATCAATTAACCGCCGCGGCTTGCATTCCACAGCGCCGGCGACAAAACGCGCATCCTCGATAGTAGCGCCATTCATCTTCATCGCCACTGCCATGCTTACCAGCGCGAAGTCCCAGACATTCCTGTCGGCCACTTTTTCAAAATAGAAGGTCGCGTTAGCCCAGGTGTTTGGGATTCTCACCGACGTCAGGATCTCACCAGTGCGCAGTGCCGTAGTATTCTCAATATCGTTGGCAGGACCTACAAAATAATCCTCGGCCTGCACGATGCGCTCGCCATCGACACTGTTAATAACCATGCTGGCTTCCAGTGCAACCAGAGCCGGCGCTGTGTCGGATGGATTAACCGCTACGCAGCGACTGGCGCCAAAGATAGCATGCTCTCGATTCATGCCTTCCGGTGTATCGGCGTAGCAGAGATTGCCTCCGGCACGGTAGCAGTCGAGACCACGGCGGTAATACCAGCAGCGAACATCTTGGCTGACATTGCCGCCCAAGGTGCCTGCATTGCGAATTTGTGGGCTGGCAACGCGCCCTGCCGCCGAGGACAACAGGCCGTAACGCTCCTGAATCAGCGCATTGTTTGTCACGTCGGTAAGCGTCGTAAGAGCGCCTATTTCGATGCCATCGGCTGTCTCGCGAATACCTCGCAGCGACTCAATACCATTCAGGTCGATCATCGCTTCCACTGTTTTGGAACGGTCTTTCAACCAGCCATAGGTATCCTGACCGCCACCTAGCAACCAGGCGTTGTCCCCAAGGCGATCGGCCAGGGCTAGGGCGTCGTCAATCTGCAACGGTTGGAACAGGTCCATATCCGGCATAACGTCATGTGATGGCATAGCAGTAACCTCAGAATGTATTCAGTTTAAGCGATCGAGGACCGTAGGAATTAYCCGCGACGTGATTCACGATCATGTCAGCTGTAACCGGAATCCGGTTAAACAGGTGGCCGTCTAGYGCATCGGCGATAGCRCTAGTCATTGCAGCCACGGCACAACCCTGTGATGGCTCACCGATACCGCGCCCGCCCATTGGATTAAATGGGTCGGGRATRTCTGCYGCTGCAGTAGCCATAGTAGCGGGCACATCCAGCATWGAGGGCAGYTTGCTCTGGTACAGACCGACATTSGCAGGCAGYCCATTYTGTGGRTCATARACATGRCGCTCATAAGCKGCCATGCCTATACCCCAGACTCCACCGCCATTCATTTGCTGCGAGAAACCCTGCGGATGCATGATGGTGCCGCAATCGGCGACAGCCACGTAGTCMGTCACTTCGATCTTGCCCGTATCGGTATCTATCTCTATTTCCATAAAACCGATAATCTCGCCAGGCGGTGTGCCTTTGCGCTCCAGATTATCTTTGGCAGCACCAATCAGCCCGCTCCCTGCTAGCGCGGTAACCGCACGCTGGGTAATCGGATTCAGGTCCTCGGGAAACTCGTGCCCGCTGTAATGGCCACCCAATTCGATTGCGCGCTGCGCTGCCTCACCGTAGCTCATCCCCTTGCTGGAATCATCAGTTCTGAATACGCGTTCTTGAGCTATGCTGTATTCCTCAACAGTGCCACCAAACTCAACCGCGGCAATCTCTTTGAGCTTGTTAAGCGCATCCATCGCTGCCACATAGTTCGAACGGCTATGGGTGAAGATGGTGTTGCTACCCCCTTGCACGGAACTGTGTGGCAAGTGCTTGTCGGTGCGCGCATGTACTATTTCGCAACTTTCCCAACTGCACTGCAACACTTCGGCGACTGTTCTCGAGGTCGCCGCATAGGAATACGTGCCTAGGTTGCCGACGCCACTATGAATATCGATCTTGCCGGACGGGTGAATTCGTACTAAGCCATCATAGCCATAGCCCCCCGCTCCGTGATAACCCTGACCCACGCCTACACCGACCAACTTGTTGCCGCGCCGACGCGGCTGACTAGACTTAGCCTGCCAGCCGAACATCTCGGCGCCTTTGTCTATGGCCTCCGCCATGAAGGCACTGGTGACCGGTGTTTGGTCAGCATAAATACCGGAGTTACTGTCGGCTGCATTGAGTCGCCTAAAAGCCACCCTGTCTATGCCAAGCTGATTCGCCGCTTTGTCCATGATCGGGGCTAATGCCGCTGCCATTTCATTCTGGCCGGGACCACGCTGCGCCCCTCTTGGTGTGGTATTGGTGAATATGGGTATGTTTCGCAAACGCATCGCAGTGGGCTGAAACAGCACCGATATATGCCCTGCTGATGACGAGGCGCTGTTCTGTCCGGTAGGACCGCCGTCGCTGATGATAATCAGGTCTACGGCGGCAACTTTACCGTCGGAAGTTAGGCCGGTTTTAATCCAGCCCTGCATGCCAGGCCGACCAATGCCGATATAAAATTCTTCTTCGCGGGTAATGCGTAGCTGCACCGGCCGATTGAGCAATCTGGACAGATTTCCCGAGATGCCCATTGTGGGATAACTGGTACCTTTTGATCCAAAACCACCGCCGGTGTTTTCGTTTATGACCACTAGATCTTCAGGAGCGATTCCCAGCATCGCGGCCAAACCGTTATTCACCGCGCTTTGGCTTTGCGTGGAAGCATGGAAGTAACATTTACCGTTTTCCCAATACACCATGCTGGTGCGTGGCTCCATACATTGATGGGGCGTACCGGCCGTTACAAACGACTCTTCAATTATGACATCGCATTTAGCGAACTCGCCTGCTAGATCGCCGTATTCCCAGCCGGCAGTAAAGGTGCCATCGGGCTCTTCGCCACGACGCAGCTTTTCAATCTCTTCAGGCTTCCATTTTACGGGCTTGATGACCCCTACTAAGGCAGTATTCTCATCACCTTCCGGCGCTGTTAATACCATTGCGTTGCCTTCAGGATAGGCATCCGGGCCACCTTCGACTAGGCTATCCAATGGATCTACCACGAAATCTCTGCGTTCAAATTCAATATTGATCAGGTCAAGGGCGTTCTCGGCAATATGCTCTGACGTCGCCGCAATCGCGAGAATCGGCTGGCCTACGTAGGTTACATACTCGCTCGCCAGTATCGGATTAGCAGGCGGCAGGGAGGGTGGCAGGTCATCTGCAGTCAGAATACCAATCACGCCATCCATTCTCAGGGCTGCCGATGCATCGATGCTGGCGATACGCGCACTCGGCATCGGACTGGTGAGCAGTCTGGCGAAGACCATGCCTTCTCGGCGAAAGTCTTCAGCATATTTTGCATCACCGGTAACTTTGCCTTCGACATCGGGTGGAACAAAATCTTTTCCAATATGCATAAAAGTCATGAGATTAACTCCGCTGCGCGCATGACGCCGTTAAGGTAATGATCATAAGCTCCACAGCGACACAGGTTTCCAGACAGGCCTTGCCTTGCTTCCTCTCTACTGGGATTTGGATTCGCTATTAGCAATGCCGCGGCTGCGACCACCTGCCCCGGCGTGCAAAAACCACACTGTGGCGAAAGCTCTTCAATGAATGCCTGCTGYACTGGGTGTAATGTGCCATCGRCKGARCGCAGYCCTTCTACTGTWGTGATCTCTTTGCCTTTTACCTGATGGGTCAATAGCGAGCACGAGTAGTTGGCAACRTCATCCAGCATTACCGTACAGGCACCRCATTCGCCGCGATTACAGGCTAACTTAGTRCCRGTYAAATTGAGRCGGTAACGCAGCGTGTGYGCRAGGGTYTCCTGCGGYAGRACATCGACTCKRCGAGTGCGGCCATTGACCGACAGTGARACGAGTCGCTCSACAGCSCCTGATGATCTGCTACTGGCGGCATTGGCGATGTAGACTCCGGCACCGGTTGTRGCCGCGGTGGCAGAGAAAATTACGCCCTTAATGAAGCGTCGGCGGGTAACTTTAGGATKCACRAACTTGACCTCCCTGACTGAGAGTACTAAGAAGAATGAGTGCTCGAGRCGGGTATYKACCGAATTCCRRAATTGCRGGRTTCGAYRGCWGMATAACTGACACGAGCTTTTTAGTTAAAGCTTCTGTTCTTTGAGTGTCTTGATCTTARMAACTCTTGATCAAKCARCCRRTCTGAGATTACGACTATCTATAGCAGAAATCAATCGCTRTCCARCGGTRYCACWGSGATGTRATSCAGTAACGCGYGTCTTGCCAAYSCTGTMARATTGGCTGRATGASGGCAACTCTCTAYCAASCRARTWCAGACATATTTAYYYRYGCTCACTGCCNTCAAGCCTAGAATAGAATTGTRCTGCTGWTTTGATTAAGCCATTATTCACTACGCCAGTTCGAATSAATTCACGGAATAACTGATGAAGAAACAGTGYTCGCTGTTACTGCTATTGTGGTTTTCACTGCAGGCTTYCCAGCCCRGYCTRGCTGCCGASGRCTATGAAGTTCCGCGCACCGAGTGGGGACTRCCTGACCTTCAGGGGGTTTGGAACTTCTCATCCRCWGTGCCCATGCAACGYCCTGAGGAATTCGGCGACCGGCARTTTCTCAGCGATGATGAAATCARCGCAGCACAGAGCCAGCGCTTTAGCKTGSAMTCGYYAGAYGCTCCTACACGGTCGGCATCAGGCATTGAAGCTTTTTACAATGACACCATCTGGATGGAGAAAGTGCGAGGCGAAGGCAAYATGCGCACTTCACTTATCGTCTTCCCGCCGAATGGCCGACTTCCTGATCTCGCACA
This sequence comes from Gammaproteobacteria bacterium, assembly GCA_016762995.1. Classification (GTDB taxonomy): domain Bacteria; phylum Pseudomonadota; class Gammaproteobacteria; order Pseudomonadales; family Pseudohongiellaceae; genus UBA9145. Next base: position 4,948 of record JAESUT010000195.1, read on the forward strand.
GGGCATAGAAAACCAACCCGGCGGAGAAATAGAAGCTGTTGGAGCGCGTCCGGTAAGATTTGTTATAGGCGGTATCGGCCGGGATGGCCCCGAGGACCGAGGCCTTTCGGAGCGTTGTTTGGTGGGCTTTAATGCTGGCCCGCCGTTATCACCCAGCGTGTACAACAACAATTTACAGATCGTACAGAACAAAGATCATATAGTGATCTTGACCGAGATGGTTCATGACGCGCGTATTGTCACACTCGAAAAACATCCCCCCCTAGATGGAAAAGTAGGTCTCTGGTCAGGAGACTCTCGTGGCCACTGGGACGACGATACGCTGGTAGTTATAACGCAGAACTTTAATGGCATGACGCAAAGCTTCGATGGTTTCGGCACCTCACTGAACAAAGTACTCACAGAGCGGTTTACGCGTGTCGGACCGCGAACCATCGACTATGAATTCACTATCGAAGACCCCTCCACCTTCACCGACAGGCTAAGCGCTATAGTGCCGATGACTAAAGTAGAGTCTCAATTGTACGAGTATGCCTGCCACGAGGGAAACTACGGCATGACGAATATGCTACGTGGCGCACGCCGAAAAGACGCTACTGAGGTGTCCGATCGCGTGGCCGATTTATTTCGCGGACGCTGATTCCAGACAATGCCCTGCCGTGTCAAAGCGTAAGAAAGTCCGGCCTATTTTCACCGACCCTCTGTCATCCTAGCATCGCATCGCATTAGTGAAGTATAGGGATAGATAGGAATAAGGTAGCCGTCTGTGCCGCCACGGTAGTGACTCCCCAAGCATCTTGCCTTCTTTGCTCTCTTGGATCGCACCCCAAACCAATTCGGAATCGCCTTGTACCTGTGTCTTATGGGTGATGTGGCCTCTGTTTTCCTGTCGTGCTGGCAAACTCCAATACAGCTTGACGTTAACGTCAACGTAAGACTAGACTCGGAAGACTGATTTTTGGAGCAATTTCATGGACCGACGATTCACTATTTCTGAACTCGCGAAAGACTTTCAAATCACTACTCGTACTATTCGTTTCTACGAAGAGAAAGGCCTGTTGTCACCTGAACGCTCCGGAACTGTACGGTTGTACGACAGCAAAGACCGGGTGCGCTTGGTCCTCATTCTGCGCGGCAAGCGACTAGGACTAACCTTGGATGAGAGCCGAGACATCATAGACATGTACGAGCCTGATTCGGCCAACGCCAAACAACTCAAAAAGCTATTGACAAAAATCCGCGAGAAGCGCGAGTTCCTTAAGCAACAAGGAAAAGAAATCAACAAAATGCTAAGTGAATTAAAGATGGCCGAACAAAATTGTGCGGTCGCACTTGCTAATGCAGCGTGAGAAGCCATTCACGCAAAGCACGCCCCTTATAAGATTATGAAAATAAACTATTCTGGTTTGAAATTTGATTGCCTAGAAGAAATCGATCTACTGCGTGAGTCGGTATATCAATTTTGCCAACATGAAATAGCGCCGCGTGCCGCTCAGATAGACGTCGACAATGAGTTTCCTGCAGATTTGTGGCGGAAGCTTGGAGCCTTGGGAGTGCTGGGAATTACAGTCGACGAGGAATTTGGTGGTGTCAATATGGGATACCTGGCCCATTGTATAGCGATGGAAGAAATTTCTAGAGCCAGTGCCTCAGTCGGCTTGTCCTATGGCGCGCATTCGAATCTTTGTTTGAATCAAATTGCACGCAATGGCAACACCGAGCAAAAACAAAAGTACCTACCGCTTTTGTGTTCGGGGGAACATGTTGGAGCCCTTGCGATGTCTGAACCTGGCGCAGGTTCAGACGTGGTTAGCATGAGCCTGCGAGCCGAAAGAAAGGGCGATCACTATGTACTAAACGGCAATAAGATGTGGATCACTAATGGTCCTGAGGCAAATACCTACGTGATCTACGCCAAGGCCGATGACTTCGAAGGATCACAAGGTATTACCGCCTTCATTGTCGAGCGTGATTACTCAGGTTTTAGCCGAGCGCAGAAGCTAGACAAACTAGGCATGCGAGGATCCAACACTTGTGAACTGGTTTTCGAGGATTGTGCAGTACCAATAGAGAACGTACTCGGTGAAGTAGGGAAAGGCGTGAAAGTGCTAATGAGCGGTTTGGACTATGAACGTGTTGTTTTATCTGGCGGCCCTACCGGCATCATGAGGGCCTGTATGGATATCGTTGTACCCTACATTCACGATCGAGAGCAGTTTGGTAAAAGCATTGGTGAGTTCCAGCTGGTACAAGGAAAAATTGCCGATATGTATACTCGCATGAATGCCTCCCGTTCCTATTTATATGCAGTGGCAAGTGCCTGTGATCGCGGTGAGGCTGCTCGTAAAGATGCCGCAGGCGTTATTTTATATTGTGCCGAATCGGCAACTCAATTAGCGCTAGATGCTATTCAATTATTAGGCGGCAATGGTTACATCAACGACTTTGCGACGGGCAGACTTTTACGCGATGCCAAGTTATATGAAATCGGCGCGGGTACTAGTGAAATTCGCCGTATGTTAATTGGTCGTGAAATTTTCGCGGAAACTAAATAAGCACTGAATAAACAGGAGTTATCTAACTCATGGCCATATTAAAAACTTGCGCAAATGTTAATAGCGAAGAGTTTAAACACAACAAAAAGCACAATCTTGATCTTGTTGATGATCTTTACCAACACATCGAAGTGATTAAACAAGGCGGTGGTGAAAAGTCTTTAGCGCGTCACATTAGTCGCGGTAAATTACCCCCCCGTGAACGCATTAATAAACTTTTGGATGCCGGTGCACCTTTTTTAGAAATTGGTCAGCTAGCCGCACTTGGCGTCTATGATGAAACTATTCCAGCAGCGGGGATCATCGCAGGAATCGGCCGAGTATCCGGTGTTGAATGTATGATAGTCGCCAACGATGCGACGGTTAAAGGGGGTACCTATTATCCTTTGACGGTGAAAAAGCATTTACGAGCGCAAGAAATCGCAGCAAAGAATCGCTTACCCTGCATCTATTTAGTGGATTCCGGCGGCGCCAATTTACCGCAACAAGCAGAAGTTTTTCCTGATAAAGAACACTTTGGTCGCATCTTTTTTAATCAAGCGAATATGTCTGCTCGTGGCATTCCACAGATTGCCGCAGTAATGGGCTCTTGTACCGCTGGCGGTGCTTACGTACCGGCTATGAGTGACGAATCTATTATCGTGAAAGAGCAAGGCACCATCTTTCTTGCGGGCCCGCC
>JAESUT010000233.1 GCA_016762995.1 Gammaproteobacteria bacterium
ATCTTGTCCTTTAACAACACTACCAAAAACAGTATGTTTATCATCTAACCATGGTGTAGGTATATGAGTAATATAAAACTGACTTCCGTTTGTTGCAGGTCCAGAATTAGCCATGGCTAATTTACCTGGAGCATCGTGTCTTAATTCTGGATGAAACTCATCGTCAAACTTGTATCCAGGATTTCCTGTTCCAGTTCCTTGTGGACAACCACCTTGAACCATAAAATCAGAAATGACTCTATGAAAAGAAAGACCATCGTAATATGGCTATGCGCGGGGAGGATGTCATTGGCATGCTCCTCGACCCACAAACGCAGCGATTGCACTTCCTGAAAACCGAGGCCAAGAGCAGAGTGGCACTTACTGCGCAGGTTCTTACCCAAGCACGCGAAGGTCTCGATAAGGAGGATGGGTTGCCCTCCGCGCATGCCCTATCATTTATATCTGCTCGGCTTCTCGAGTTGAATAATTTGCCCTTAGCGGATGCCATTGATGATGCGTTGTTGAAATTCGGGATCCCATTGCAAAATGTTAAACATTTGCTTTTCACCTTCTCTGGAAACGCGCCAGGCGCGCTAATGAGAGCGTCTCTTCAAGCCTATCAGGGCCAAGTTCATCAGTGGGGCGTAGGTTTGCATATCGAGGGCCATGCTGCCTTCATCGGGGCAGTATATGATCRGGTGATTRCTGATGCCAACAACGCCTGAAGCGATCGCAGCAGATATCGAAGAGGCSGCKACCGCTGGTTTTCGAGGAAGCCTTATAGCTCGTGGTCAAGCACGCGCTATCATCTGGCAGGATGGGGTTCTCCCACCAGACGCCCCAGATTTTTCGCCACAGCTTAGCCACGACCTACATTCTTATGGTTACGCGCTTCTCGGTCTAGGCCTGCGGTTGCGAGAACTCGAGGGTGACCCCACAATTGCGCGAGTTGCTTTCGAGCAATCCGCTACTGCCCTTGAAGCAGTAATCTCCAAAGGGAATCCCGAGGAGGCCAATCGCAACTTCCATTTTGTTATGGCAGCAGCAAGCTATCATCTGGCGCATCTTTCCGCCCGAGCATACTCGCTTCTGGCAATCGTTGAAACAAATGAGAATTTTTCGCCTATTGAGCGTGTGTTGGCGCAACTGATGAAACGAAATTTCAGAGCACTTCGTTCCAACATTCTCAACTATCGGGCATCTGGTGAAGGTAGCGATGATCAAATCGCCGAAAATATCCAGACTACCATTGATCAGATTGCAGAGTTTCCGGAGAATGGAGGAAATGACTTTCTCTTTGACGGATTGAACGCAGCATTGACGGATGGTTTCTTTTCCGCAATCTCATTATTTCTCCTGGCTCTGGAACGTGGCGAGCGGCAACTGCTCAATCAAGCTCTTGAACGCCTGCACGTAGGTCTGTCAGTATGTAGCGAATTCAACATGTTGCCGCATTGGTGGTCTCACCGCGTAGCGATCCACCTTTTGTCAGACTGGTGGATGTGTACATTCCACGAGAAACTTCCGCAGCAACCGGCAGGCGGCGAAGCTGCAGATTGGACCAGCCTTCGCCAATTGTTCATTGCCCTTTTGCAATCTCGCCCAAAAGCGGAGGTCGATCTCTGGCCTTCACAGATTGAAGCGGCTTCCCGGGCAGTTGACCAATCCGACAATCTGGTGGTTTCGCTCCCGACGAGTGCGGGAAAAACGCGCATTGCGGAACTTTGCATCCTTCGTTGTCTTGCCGGTGGTAAAAGGGTTGCCTTTATTACTCCACTCCGTGCGCTGTCGGCCCAGACAGMAAKTNNAKSCTRCWRMMRMCATYTNNGGTCMRNNCTNTSRWMAMASSMKTTYTKCSMKWKWTKGMMRMAKTRSGSKCNGWGRMTTYNGACGAGGATGCTATCCGAGACAGCGATATTGTTGTCGCGACGCCCGAGAAACTCGACTTCGCACTTCGGAACGATCCGTCCCTTCTCGACGACGTGGGCCTTCTCATATTTGACGAAGGACACATGATCGGCCCTGAWGAGCGAGAAGTCCGTTACGAAGTACAAATTCAAAGGCTCCTGCGGCGACCAGATGCAAACGACAGGCGGATCGTATGCCTTTCGGCTGTATTACCTGAGGGTGATCAGCTCGAAGACTTTGCCGCTTGGTTGCGTCGGGACCAACCGGGTGATGTTATTAAATCTGATTGGCGTCCGACGCGGCTGCGCTTTGGTGAAGTAGTGTGGACATCGCCAACCGCACGATTGAATCTGCGCATCGGTGATGAGCGGCCTTGGGTGCAGCGTTTTCTTGTGGGTGCTGCGCCACCGAACTGGGTCCACCCAAAGCGCCAGCGGACGCGCCTTTTCCCTGACAATCAACGGGAACTTTGTCTGGCGACCGCATGGAAATTAGTAGGTGATGGGCAGACTGTTTTAATTTACTGTCCGGAAAGGCGCAGTGTTGAGCCATTCGCAGATGTAATTATCGATTTGCATGAACGAGGTGCGCTACACTCGWTGCTAGAGGCTGATCCCGAGATGCTCAACACTGCAATTGCACTTGGGGAAGAATGGCTCGGCGCTAACARTGGCATTCTCAAGTGCCTYCGACTTGGYATAGGYKTGCATCACGGGGCRCTACCAGCYGCTTACCGGAAGGAAATAGAGCGTCTCTTGCGCGACAATGTCCTGAAGGTGACAATTTCTTCTCCAACACTCGCCCAAGGTCTCAATCTATCGGCTACGGCACTCATATTTCATTCAGTGCACCGGTTCGGCGARCGGATTAAGGTCTCCGAGTTCAAAAACATCATCGGAAGGGCTGGGCGGGCATATGTAGATGTCGAAGGCATGGTCCTTTTTCCAATGTACAATAAAGCTCAAAATAAACGTTGGCACTGGGAGGGATTGATAAATGATCTCGGCGCACGCGATATGGAAAGCGGTCTCGTACAACTTGTTGTATTGCTGTTGAAGCGCATGCGGGCTCGAATAGGCGGGGAACTGGACGAACTAACCGAATACGTCGTTAACAATGCTGTGGCTTGGACATTTCCAGAGGTCGCAAATGAAAAACCTGAGGATCGTGAGCGTGCATTTGCAAATTGGGAGCAAAATGTTGCAACACTGGATACAGCGATCTTAGGTCTCATGGGAGAAAATGAAATCCCCGATGAGGGTGTTGAAGCTGCACTGGACGACATTCTTCAATCTTCTCTCTGGCACCGCACACTGGCAAGGCAGGACGAACAGGTACAACGAGCACTAACAGCTGGCCTTGTCTCGCGTAGCAAGCTCATTTGGAGTCAATCTACGGCAGCTAAACGTCGCGGGTATTTCCTGGCTGGCGTTGGGTTGACGACCGGTCATGCACTCGACGCCATCGCCGCCGATGCCAATCAACTACTTGTTCAAGCAAACAGCAGTATCATTGTTGGAGATGTTGAAGCTTCAGTTGCAGCGATTACAGGTATCGCGGAACGCGTTTTTTCTTTTTATCCGTTCACGCCTGATCCGATGCCCGCAAATTGGCGTGACATACTGCGATCTTGGTTGCTCGGGCTGCCGATTGCCGCAGTCGCCATGGGGCAGGAAACAGAAACGCTGCGGTTTGTTGAAGGTGGGCTGGTCTATCGATTGCCCTGGGCTATGGAATCCATCCGCGTGCGCGCCATCGCCAATGGCGACGTCATCGGTGATTTCCCAATTGATGACCACGAGCTTGGATTTGCGGTTCCCGCTGTTGAAACCGGCACTCTTTGTCTTCCTGCAGCCATTCTCATCCAGGCTGGTTTCAATTCGAGGATAGCCGCGATCAAGGTAGTGACCGATACGGGCGCAACTTTTCAGACGGGTCAAGAGTTGCGGCAATGGCTCACTACTGAAGCACTTTTGGCATGGAACGCGCTGCCCGGTTGGCCGACCCTTGAAACAAAAACTATGTGGACAGAATTTGTGAGAAGTTTTTCTTCTGATGAAAAGCTGGTTTGGGCAGATCGTCGATATTGGGTGGATGTAGATTGGTTCGGCACACCACCCACTTCGGGGACTCCCGTTCAAATCTACGAATGGGAGGGCCGACCACATGTATTCTCGTCTGATGGCGTACCGCTCGGTAATGTTCAAAACGCACTCAACCCTGGAAGAACTGGGCTACTGCACGCAGAAGTGGCTCCTGACGGTAGCCGTGTTGACCTAAAGTACGTTGGTCCTGAAGACTTGGCTACAGGCTAATTATTTGGAAACTTCATGAAGTTGTTGGCCTTCAACATCTTTCAATAGGCGGCTTTTTCGATGCCTTGGTTATTGTGCGGCGAATGTAAACCGAAACTGGAACATATTCACTGAATAGTAACTCTGTACTTTCAGTAGCAAATCCATCATCTAAATGCTGAACGAATGTCCGCAATCAGGAAGCTGCGCCGTAGCGCGTGATGTAACGGTGATTGGCGACAAAGGGCCGAGAAATCCCATCAGGGAAAGCTTTGGTGGTTAAGTGGATTTAATACTTGGTAGAAATCAACCATGCCGTAATCCATTACTTTTACGCTGCCGTCAGGCGACGTACCGAACGCGCTGAGTTTTTTATCGTTTAACCATTGCGGAAAGTTGCTCAGTTGCAGTTGCGCTGAACTGGRGATTGGCGACAGCCTTTCCATCATCAAGTACCGAGCGGAATGACTAATCGCCACACACTCAGCGAACTTTCCAGCCATCTCCTCGTTAGGTGCATTTCCGAGAATGTCCTCCTTCATCTCACTCACCGCACCCCAAACGAGCCATTCGACGAAGTTGCTATAGTGAAAAGCTTGTTTGCTTTCCTTGATAACATACTCACTGGTCCCAAGGACGGCGAACACCAGCCTGTTAGATCCTCGACCAACTTCATCGTCCCTATCGATAGCCTTCTCAAACTCCTGGTCGCTCACAAGCCCACGCAAAACTGCCATCAAGATCTCCCGCTCTCACTTCTATTATGCCAAGGTACGCGGCTATCGGAACTTCGCCAACGTCAGTTTAGCAATGCTGCGTCGCAGCATCCGTTACTCTGGGCTCTTTCCTGCCGTTCGCTGCATTTTGAACGAACGTCAGCTTTTCTAAACTGAGATAAAATCTGCCGAGTTTAACCCGAAATACACCGGTAACGGGTGAATATGTTTCACCCATACCTGTACTTTCAGTGTTTGCTGAAAACACTGCTTTCAGTGAAAGTACAGTTCGTTGACTGCGTATTTCTCCAGTTATTCAAGTTAGGCGCAATGCCTTCTCGACTTCGTCATGTTCGAACGCATCAATGTAAACCTTCACATCGTTGCCTGATGCCCCTTCTTGACGCAGAGCCTCCCGCCAATGTGCTGATGTTATCTGCGCGATACCTTTGGCAATCTCGACAGCCTCCTCCCGGCTGAGATCGAAAAATTCGGATGCATCAAGCGCAAGATCGAGTGACGCATCAAATGTTTCGCCAGTAAGGATGCCGGTTTCCAAAACCCTGTGACGAGATGGAGACGGGTTGATGTCAAATGCAGGGGACAACCGCCACCGATCATTGCCCGCATAAATGAAACCATGGTTCTTCAGGTGATCATCCGTGTTGGATACAAGGATTGTAAAAACGATCCGGCTCCATAGCTCCCTAAGATCTTCTTTCGGCTTGCTGGATATCTGACGGATTACATCTGCGATGTCCGTATAATATCCACCCTCGTCACCCTGCCAATTTAGCGCGCTGCGTGCTGACATATAGGGAATGCGTGTCTCACCACGTCGATCAAATCTGCGGATCAAGGCAATCGGGCTATCACTGGCGCTCAGTGCAAGTTCGGCTTCAGCCACCCGTAAACCACAGCGTGCAGCCAATTTGAGCGTTGCAACCTCCGCTCGTTCTACCGGTTTTGTATCCTGTGCAGATGTGAATTTTGCGATCCATAAATGTCCTTCACCCTCAACATTTGCCTTCGGGCGAGCGCCGCCCAATGATCCGGCAATGCCAGCAAGATCGCGGGCTTCTTCTTCTGCGCCGTCCGGGTCACGCTCGAACCGTTGCGCCAAAGCCCGCAACCGTTCCAACTCAACCAATCTTGGAACAGGCGGCACTACGTCAGAGAGCGGTTCCATGTCTTCTCCCAGAAACCGCAATGCACCTTGCCGCGTTCGATCATCAGAGCGAACCAGATAATCAAATTCACTCAATCCGCCGCCGATGGCCCTCGTCATCAGAGCGCGGCCCCAAGAATCTGGTGCCGCATCAGCAAAACACCCCGGCAAGGCTGAGCGCTTATCCTCCTTACCGGTTGAAAAATGGCCGCCTTCCCTCAACGGTAAACCCGGCGACAAGGAAAAGCTGTCTTTGGCCTCTAACCATTCAGCTGCATATTCAAATTGCGAGTGCTGACGCCGACCGTCATTCTCAAAGCGCAGCTGGCCAACTACCCGCTTGGCCTCACCTATGGCGACAATTGCTTCAGGCATTAGAAGCCAACTCCCTCATCATCGGATTCCGACAAAGTGCCGGACTTATCTTCGACATYAGACTTGCTYTTGATCTTCCTCGCTCCGTCTATCCGTTTGGGAAGCGCGTCTCTTTCCATCAACAATCCCGTATCATCCGATCCGGGGTCGAGAAATTCTGAGACCCGCTCGAGTTCACCCAAAACAAGGCAAGCCATGGCGAGCGTACCAATGCTTACGCCGTCATCGCCCTTTTCAAGGCGCATGATCGTGCTTTCAGACACACCTATCCGTTCAGCGAATCCTTTGATCGAAATTCGCCGCTTAATGCGTGCTGTCTTGAGGTTCCGACCAAGGGTTTGTAGGGCACGCCTTGCGTTCACGGAATTTATTCTAATTGCCATATATGACGCCTAATTAATGTATAACCTTCAAATATGACAGTTAGCAGGTTTTTGACAAAACTGCAACTGGTGGAAATCTCGCTACTTTATTGCTTCGAAATATGGAGGAACCAGAAAGAGGAAGAGACAGGGAGGGAGGGGTGAACCCCTCCGGAATAAGAGAGAGCTCTCTCCGGTTGGGTTGAAACCACAAACCCTGGAGAAAGCCCATGAATGCTCAACCCCATCTAAATTCACCCGCAATTGAGGTCCCCGATGATGATCTCAGCTCGCCAAAACGATCCGACGCCGAAAACCTCTTTTCTGCTGCAAACTCGCTTTTGCCCCATCTGGAAGCAGGCAAACCTATTGATGCCCGGATCCTCCGAAGTGCCATGGAAGACGCTTTTGGCGCATCTGACACAGAAGGCGCATGGGTCTGGAAAGATGCATATGAAGCCGTTGAGGCGGCGCAAATCTTGATGCTCGATCGCTATGGCAACGCAATGCAAGCCCAAGCGAATTCGCCATCCCAATTCCTGTTCATGATCAAGAAGCTTGCGGCACTCGCCCCTACTCATACACGTCGCTCTGAAGAAATGATCGCGCTGCAGCAGTTCTCGACGCCTCTGCCCCTTGCAGCAATCGCTGCCCATATCACCGGCATGACGGCAGCCGATACCGTCCTTGAACCTTCCGCCGGTACCGGCATGCTGGCCGTTTTTGCAAAACTGGCTGGCGCATCCCTCACACTAAACGAACTGGCCGACACAAGGGCAGAATTACTCTCTTTGCTCTTTCCTGGCACGGAGGTGACCTCTCTCGATGCAGCAAGCATCGATGATCGCCTCAATCGATCATGCGAGCCAACGATCGTCTTGATGAACCCACCGTTCTCCGTCGCGCCAAATGTCGAGGGCCGATTTCGTGGCGCCACATCCCAACACGTTCTTTCGGCCCTATCGCGCCTTACCCCCGGTGGGCGCATGGTTGTCATCACCGGAGCCAATTTCAACCCTACGGCTGCTGCGTATCGCGCCTCACTCCCTCAGATCACCAAGCTCGGCCGAGTTGTTTTTTCAGTACCCATTGCCGGCAAATTGTTTGTTTCACACGGCACATC
>JAESUT010000196.1 GCA_016762995.1 Gammaproteobacteria bacterium
GCACACGAGTTATGGACATTGGAAATATTCGCCTGGGCGATGATTAACCTGATCTATATGGTGACGGCGATGACAGCAAAGCGCATGTTTGCTAAGAGCGACGGCGAAGAACCTATTAATCCCTAGATCCTGAAAAGCAGTGTTGAGCAATAGCTTAGTCATCTAGGACAGAGGGCTGGGCTGCCAACGCTACCTGCACGCTTATCTGTCAAAACGCCTATTCGGCTTCAATTTTATCAGAAAAGTTGACTTCCCAGTCGCTGAAGCCACCATCCATACTGTAGGTCTCTTCGAAGCCCTGTTCACCAAAATAGGCCGCAGCGGACTGACTCATGTTGCCGTGATAGCAATACACGAGCAGGGGTTTGCTGGTATCCGCATTCTCAATGAAGGCTTGCACGCCACTATTGTCCAGGTGTAACGCGGAGCTAATGTGCCCATTCGCATAGGACTGTTCGTCCCGAATATCGATAAGCTGCAAGCCATTCTCTGACGCTGCATCAAGGAGCGCCCGAGCCTGCTTTATATCAATTCGCTTAAATTCCATATGTAGCCCGCCCCCATGACATCTGCCGGAAAGGCGATGATAGCAGCTCCTGACGCTCACACTCGCTAATCCTAGCAATGCTACTTGCGAGCAGCTCACCCCTTCGTCTTAGCCCGCACAGTCTAATTATGCTGTGCTTTTATGCTGTCTATTTGGCCAGTTGACAAGATTATACTGTCTAATTATACTGAGCAAACAACGACTGGAGCGATCAGACCATGCTGAGCAGCAAGCAACTTATTGAAATTACTGCAATTTCTAGAGCAACACTGAACAACTATGTTGCCTTAGGCATCCTCCCCAACCCTGTCATCAGGGCGCCGGGGGAGAATGAAGGCAGGGCTACCCGTCTTGGCTATTTCGACGATGTAGCAGTACAACGCATACAACAAGTGCAGCAGCTCAAGAAACAAGGGATGAGCATGGCGCAAATCGCGGAGGAACTTAGCGCCTCCTTAGCCCAGGATCTACAGAGTGAACCGATTGCTGCCTCTGCGACTGGAACCCGTAACAGGGCCGAACACACGCTTCAAGACACAAGAACCCAAAACACGCCGTCATTTTCCTCGATTGCTGGCCTAGGATCAGCAGACAAGCAATTCCGCCCTACCCTGAGCCAAAACCTGTCTTTCGATGGAAGCATCGAAGATTTACCTGGCCCAGCCTATATGGTCAATAACAACTTCGAGTTGATCTGGTGGAACAATAAAGCCCAGCATTCTTTCTTTAATCACAACGATGAACTACCCGGCGATCTCGGATCCCGCAACCTACTTCAACTGCTGTTTGAAACCGAAGCGGCAGTTGATGCTGACAGAATGCGTGAATTACTCATGCCGCATCTGGCCGCTGGAAAGAAACGGCTGAGCCAGCAGGCCCTTATGAAGATCTACTCAGCTCTAGATGGCAATCAGCTGGGCATATTGAAAGGCGTGTATGAGACAACCGCGCCGGTGGGAAAGGAGCCAATGGTTCACTTCCCCACTATGTTGCTGGATGAGGACGGCAAACTCACGCCCCATGATCTTTATATATGCTTTTACCGCGAGGGAATATTCTTTACCTACAGCCCCGTTGTCTTGGACGACAACTACCTCCTAGAATTCCTCAGCAAGCGCGATCAAGTCATCAATGAACTTTTGAAGCAGCGTAAGCCTCATCTGACTGATGTCACGGTGATGGTGGCWGATGTACAGAATTCGATAAAAATYTGCTCGGAGCTRCCCGCCGAAGAATATTTCGAAYTAATCAATAATATCTGGCARGAAAGCGCGCCAATYTTTAGAAAATACTAYGGCACCTACGGCAAGCACGCAGGCGACGGCATGGTGTATTACTTCTTCCCACAGCCTGACTGCGACTACAAACTTAATGCGATACGCTGCTCTCTTGAGCTGCAAGAAATGATGAAGAGAATCACCAAACAGTGGCAAGCACGCAAAGGTTGGTTCAGTGAACTATTCCTGAACATAGGCCTCGCCGAGGGGCAGGAATGGTTTGGTAGTTATCACGCTGGCAGCCACGTTGAGTTCACTGTTTTAGGTGAGACAATCAACTATGCTTCGCGCATTAGTGATTTCGCCAGGAATGGATCGGTCTGGGCTACGAAGAATATGTTAAATAAAATTCCGCAACAGGATAGAGGCAAGATCAATTTCGGGATCACTCGTAAGACTCAAAATGATGAGTCTGTGTTCGTCACCGATACTTATTCCAGTGTCAGTAATTTAATTGACGCTAACAGCCAGGCAAGCGATAAGTTTAAAGATATCGAAATGATCCCGATAACGGAACTTAGGGCGATAGACTAAACGGCCCTATCTTGCGCATCAAGAGGCATGGTTAGAGAAGGAAGGCGCTAATTAATAAGAAGCCGAACGCAGCGATACCGCCGCTTATCAGCGCATAAGGCAATTGCGTTCTAACATGATCTATATGGTCTGTAGCCGATGCCATCGAAGCGACGACGGTCGTGTCGCTAATCGGCGATGCATGATCTCCAAACACTGACCCTGACAAAACTGCCGCTAGAAATAACGAGCTATTCAAATCCAGAGGAACGGCAATCTGCATGGCGAGCGGTATCATGATCGCAAATGTTCCCCAACTCGAACCGATGGAGAAGGCGATAAAGCCGGAAATAATAAACAACAAGGGCAGCAACAAAGCCAGCGGAATACTCTCCTGCACTAGCTGCGCGACATAGGCGCCAGTTCCCAATAGATTCGCAACGTCACCGAGGGCGAGTGCGAACAACAAGATCATCGTAACGGGCAACAAGCCCCCCGCTCCCTTTAAGAATATCTGCATCAACTCTTCTAAACTCATTCGCTTCTGTTGCAGAGCCAGCCCCCATGAAGTGACTAGCGCCGCTAGTACAGCCCATAGAACAGATGTAGAGCCTGAGCCTGCGCTAAGATCCCCATCGCCTGTCACAATTAAGCCCAATGGCATACCAATTACCATGACTGCGATAGGGGCGATCATGAATCGCGCCTTGTCTGCGTTAGTGCGCTCAACTTGTTGAGAAAGAATTGCTGGATCGACCATCGGCGTCGCATTCTCCCAGAGAACTTCACCCCCTTCGGTGCGCGCCTGCGCCTTCTTCATCGGGCCGATCTCTATGTTTCTGGAGATGACGAAACCGCAAAAGAGGATGACCACAATAGGATAGAGATTGAAGGGTATGGCATAGATAAATACGTCGATTGGGTTCTCGATCTCGGCAGAACCTAGCAGGCTGATTATCACCGCGCCCCAGGCATTCAGAGGGATTAGTACGCAGATCGGTGCCGAGGTCGAGTCGATAATATAGGCGAGTTTCTCTCGGGAGATCTTATAACGATCGAAAAGCGGCCGCGATATGGCTCCAGCAATAAGCAGCGTGATGTTAGATTCGATAAAGACAACGATACCGGTTGTGTAAGCCAACCACTGCGCGCGCTTGCCGTTGGTTACCCAAGCACGATGTTCTAAAAGATGAATAAAACCACGAACCCCGCCTAGCTTCTCGATAGTAGCAATCAGGCCGCCGATGATTAGCGTGAACATGAGGACGCGGGTATCGCCAGCATCGGAGAACACATTCACAATGCCGTCTAGTGCTAGGCCAATGCCAGTTACCGGGTTCACAGACTCGAGCAGGCAGAAGCCGATCCAGATGCCCATACTCAATGAGAGTATTACCTGACGCGTGATGATTGCCAACGCAATGGCCAGCAGTGGCGGCAGGATAGACATCCAATTTGCTTCGTACATTGATTAGAACCTTTTTTTAGACGCCCTAGCTTAGAAGCCCCAGTTTAGACGCCAGGTCGGACCCTATCAGATCATTTCTACTAATTACACCTAGTGCTCTGCAAGAGACTAGTTCGCGGGATTAATGAGTATAGGCAATACCGTGGCGCGGTGAAACCGTGACAAGGCGCTATTTTATTGAGGGAAAAGCAAAACAATACTAACAAGAAAACCTTAATGCTCTAGCCGCATCTCCAGCCAGGCCTGGTGACTTCTTATTAGCCCATCGTGGACACCGACTTCGATTTGGATATCTAAGTCGCCATCGTGATAGTGATAGGAGTCAGAGCTGATGAAGCGACGCTCACTGTCACCTTACTGTCCAGGAAAGCYCTGCTARTAAGCRCGGTAGATATCGCCGCCRGAATTTGCCGCCCAAGGAAMGCCGTCMGGAYCTACGCTGATCTGCCGCGARCTACCGTTCACGCGCATCCAGCCTGTCCCAYTCCAACGATAAAKWCGATGYCCCCCGTCGTCCTCGCTAGTGCCTACAATCCACACGGAGCCATCGCCACCGATGCCGATGTCTCTAGCYTSACCATGGCGYTGAAYCCAKCGCCCGGCGATRAGTTGATGAATATCGTTGGTGTGRTCRATRACCCAKGGAAYSCCATTAGGGTCCACGTCTATTCGRACTCCYGAGCCRCGYACGCCAAGCCAATTACCCTCATCATAGAGATAAGTMCCRCCTCCGGAGGTAACCCAGACGCTACCATCAGCYCCGATGCCTATATCCCGYGCATTGCCACCCATTCGCTGCCATGCRCCGTCTTGTAAACGGTAGATACTGTGTGARTTGTTTACGATCCATGGGATWCCATCRGGRCCCACGTCAATACGCAGAGCCCCGCCATCYACACGCTGCCARCTRCTAYCGAGCCAGTGATAGATGCCATAGCCGCCGCCYCKCTCGTCTGTGCCTATAGCCCAAACAGAGCCATCTGCACCTACKCCTATATCCGARGCATTGCCTGGTAGGCGCTGCCATTGGGGCTGCGYTTGYAGGCCAAGTTGGTTGYTTGAGACCACGGCAGCATGCGCGCCGAAATCCAGCACTTCAAACACCGTTGCCGCTGCAGCTGGCGATTCAATCAGAGCCAGCTCAACCCAATAAGCACGGCCGTCAACATCGATATCAGTGACAAAGAGCTTATTGTCCGCGAAGCTRCTGCTAKCBAGGGAATYGTTTACRGYCAGGGGCTGCGATGCGATCAGCTCGAAGCGAAYGGGATCGGAATCYGGGACAAGGGATAACTCGGCACTGTAAGCGGCCCCATTGCTAACGACATAGGGAAGCGTGAGCACACCCTCATGCAAGTTMGGGTGCTGAGCTAAYRYGGGGTTGAGCKGAAAAYACCCARCAATTAGYAGCAGAAACAARRCMCAAGCRYYGGRCCTTSCTTTCTGACTTRAASAAATAGCACCTTTGAAATACTSCRGCATAGCSTTTCCCTCCTCCWTTCCCKNNTTNTGCCTTTNNNTTNTNATGCCTCTTYWTATGGCAGGCCRAACAATCGATCRRTGACATAACTCASATGAATTATGCGRCTGGAWAGCTGAACAAATTGTGAATRGYCGAAAATACGCYTAGTTCATTCGCCGTGAGYRCGAATCAAGCGCAAAGCTGATGGGGTGWTAARGCCCGCAGGCTTTTAATCRGGAAACRGAGCAACYAATTGCGGTGGWAGCGGCATACYKGCATGCCGCTGGTGGGTCTAGTNGATCTACTGTACTTTCTTWACGAACTYGGACTTCAGTTTCATTGCRCCAATGCCATCGATCTTGCAATCGATATCATGATCGCCATCKACAAGGCGGATATTTTTAACTTTGGTTCCAACCTTCACCACCGATGACGTCCCCTTCACCTTCAGGTCTTTAATAACAGAAACCGTGTCGCCATCAGCGAGCGCATTGCCATTCGCATCCGTCACTACATCCTCACTAGCTTCCTGCTCTTCGACCGGAGACCATTCATGTGCACATTCGGGGCAGATTAGCAGCGCGCCATCTTCGTAGGCGTATTCGGAGTTACATTTTGGGCAGGCAGGAAAAGATGACATAGGTGATGCGATAAGCCTTATTGAGTTTTAAAAGATGCGCCACGGCAAAGAGCCGCCGCGCTGCAATAAGGGTGAGTATATAACAGGAATAGAATGTAGGGCGTGTTGCTAGGTGTTTTCGAGCGAGGAAACGAGGCGCCGCGACCGAATAGCTTGAATGATGCTTATGCCTTGATAGTCTTCCACGTCGATTTTGTACTTCGCTATCTTCTTGTTCAGCGTTGATGGCGGAACGCTCAGTAGCTTGGCCGCATTTCTCTGCATGCCATTGCTGGCTCGCAGTGCTTCCGTGATGCGAATCTTCTCTATATTGCCCAGGATCTCATCCAGTGTATTGATATTCTTAAGTGTGAGAACCGAAACAAGTATCTTCAAGCGCAAGGATGCCCAGAAGATATTGCCATTGGTCTGCAACAGCATGACGAAGAGAAAGAATATCGTCGCCAGAGGCAGGCTAATAGCGGATGAGGAATCGAAACCAGCCAATCTGAACAACATCACTAGGAAGGCAACCAAAAATAGCGGCCCAAATGCCAGCAAATTAACTTTACAGCGATTGCGTATCTCGAAATTGCTGTTCGCAACAGTGCTGGCAATAAGTACAGTGAGAGTTGCCAGCACGTTAAGGATAATAAAGCCCATCGCTAGCCAATAATACTCGCCAGGCTCGGTAAT
>JAESUT010000197.1 GCA_016762995.1 Gammaproteobacteria bacterium
TGTCTTCGCCGGTACCGAAGAGCAGAAGCAAAAATATCTGCCCAAGTATGCCAGCGGTGAATGGGTGAGTTGTTTCTGCTTAACAGAACCCGAAGCCGGTTCTGATGCTGCGTCACTACGTACCACTGCAAGGCGCGAGGGTGATCACTACATACTTAATGGGACGAAGCGCTATATAACCAATGCGCCGGTCGCCGACACCTTTAACGTCATGGCGCGCACAAATCCCGACATCAAAGGCGCACGCGGCATCTCGTCTTTTATAGTTGAGAAAGGCACGCCCGGCATCACGCTAGGACCTATCGATAAAAAGATGGGGCAATCTGGTTCTATGACCTGCGACGTCATCTTCGAAGACTGCCCGGTTCCAGCAACAAACATCATTGGCGAAGAAGGCACGGGATTTATTACCGCGATGAAGGTTCTGGACCGTGGTCGCCTACACATATCGGGCGTTAGTGTCGGCGTAGCTAAGCGCCTTATCAAAGATGCATTAGACTATGCGATGCAGCGAAAACAATTTGGCGTGCCCTTGTCCGATCAACAACTCATCCAGGCGATGCTTGCCGATTCGCAGACAGAAACCTACGCGGCCGAATGCATGATTTTGGAAACTGCGCGCAAACGAGACAATGGCGAGAACGTCAGCACCGAGTCATCGGCGTGTAAGTTATTCGCAACAGAAATGGTTGGCCGAGTTGCCGACCGTGCCGTACAGATACATGGCGGCGCGGGCTATATGTCAGAGTATGCTGTAGAAAGATTCTATCGCGATGTTCGTCTGTTCCGGCTGTACGAAGGCACGAGCCAGATTCAACAACTTATCATTGCTCGAAATATGATTAAGGATGCACAGTAGGTAGACCTTGAATAGCCAGAGCACTGCACAGAAGAAAATCTACGAAATAATTTTCGGCTACGAGTCGAAGGCTGGCAGGTGGTTCGATATCCTGCTCATACTGCTGATAATCATCAGTGTCTCAGCGGTGCTCCTCGATTCGATAGTCTCTGTGCATGCACGCTACGGTGAACTACTCTATCAATTCGAATTAGTCTTTACCGTTCTGTTTACCATCGAATATGTGCTTCGACTGTATAGCACTCCCGATAAACGCCGCTACATATTTAGTTTCTACGGCGTTGTAGACCTGCTTTCCATACTCCCAACCTATATCGCCTTGCTCTATCCGTCGGCGGTTTATCTGATCGTTATACGCATCATGCGTGTGCTGCGGGTATTTCGAATCTTAAAACTTATGCGCTATATGGGTGAGGCGAACATGCTGTATACCGCACTACTGCAAGCGCGGCGCAAAATATTCGTATTCCTATTCTCGGTAGTCACGCTTATCATCATTTTCGGCGCACTCATGTTTATCATCGAGGGTGGGGGAAATGGTTTTAATAGCATTCCAGAATCCATCTACTGGGCAATCGTAACTATCACCACCGTGGGCTACGGCGACATTGCGCCACAGACTCCGCTTGGACAATTCGTTGCCTCAATAGCAATGATTTGCGGTTACGCCATCATCGCAGTTCCAACCGGCATAATCGGCGCGGAACTCATGCAGCAGGCTCAGAACCGTGAAAAAACACCTAAAGCACAGAACAGCGAATGCACAAGCTGCAAGGCAATGGGGCATGACTTAGATGCACTCCACTGTAAATACTGCGGCAACCTGCTACATCAGAAATAGCCACCAGCAAACAGCCATTCCCTCTTCGTGAACGAGTATCGGCACCTGCTAGATCGCCTTCTTTTAATACCCTCCTCCTGCTTGACATACATCAAGGGCCTGACTGAAGATAAAGGTTGCAATGAAGCTATAGAAGCACGACTCACAGTACGGGCTCGAAAAGAGCGCAGGAGAAAACATCATGTATAAAAATATTCTAGTAGCGGTAGACCTATCCAAAGATTCACTAAAAGTGATCGACAAGGCCGTCGCCGCAGCGGACAGCGACAATAGCAACATCCATCTTGTGCATGTCGTGGAGCCGGTTGCCGCTGCCTATAGCATGGACATCTATGCCGTGAACATTAACGAATTACAGCAAGAAGCCATTTCCATGGCAGAGCAAAAACTAAAAGAGATCGCGAAACGACTAGGAATAGACGAGACTATGGTGCACACACTTCTTGGCGCTCCTGGCCCAGAAGTTAGAAATCTCGCCGCAGAAGTCAATGCTGATGCTATCGTCATAGGCAGCCATGGACATTCCGGCTGGAAGATTTTACTCGGCTCTACAGCCATTAAGGTGTTGCATGGTGCGACCTGCGACGTGCTGACTGTGTATGTTGGCGAAGATTAAGCGAGAGAAAACTAACTATTTCGCCGCAATGGATTGCGGCATCAATCGTTCAGTTATCTAACTGTAACCAGCCACAGCCTAGGTTCTCCGCCAAGGCTATTCCCACGAACYYAGCCGATTCTCTATWTACAAATTGTATAGCCATCAATTTAATGGCACAATTCTCATATAAAGCAGACTACKAATCGAATCCTAAGAATCGAGAGCATAAACRGTGGCYAATTCAGTAGTAACCAATGAAGATCTTGARGCGCGCAGGCKCGCCGCACAGGCARRTAAAATCCCTACACGGCCGAGTGCGACCGTACTTAAGATTTGTCCACACAAYTCTRCCGTGTCCTGCTCCAGTTGCCGYTTGAACGAACTCTGCCTTCCTATCGCCCTAAAYAAATCTGAGATACATCAGCTAGATGCCATAGTAGAAAGGAATCGCCCSTTCAAGAAAGGYGACCACCTATACCGTCAAAGYGACGAGTTYAAATCTGTCTATGCGGTRCGYTCCGGAAGCTTTAAATCCTATTTTCTAAGCGAYAGCGGTCAAGGGCGAGTTACWGGATTCTATCTACCTGGCGAGATCATCGGTATGGACGGCATAGCAAGCCACAAGTACTCGAACTCCACAGCTGCGCTAGAGCATTCATCTATCTGCGAAATACCTTTTTCTCAGCTGGAAAAACTCAGCCAAGARYTRCCCTCTCTRCAGCACCATTTCTTTGCAATWATGGGYAATGAAATAGCAAAAGATCAGCAAATTCATACGCTTCTCAGTAGCTACACCGCTGAAGAACGCACCGCGTCCTTTCTTTTAGGCCTTTCGAGCCGTTACGCTCGCGTTTCGCTGTCGCCAACTCGATTTCTGCTATCGATGACTAGAGGAGATATAGGGGAGTATTTGGGGCTTACTGTTGAAACTGTCAGCCGAATATTCACATCCTTGCAGAAGAAAGGTTTGATTAGCGTTAACAATCGAGAGATTGAACTGCTGAATATCGAGAACCTTCGAGATATCATCAGCGGCACGTAATCAGCCCCGCAGAAGTCCCCTAGCTTTTACAAAGCACAGCAACTTCGTCTCTAATTACCCTGCAATAGATTCGCTGGGGAATATTGATCTGTAAGAATGCGACGACTCATGTCCCAATCAACACGAGTAGATAGCCGGTTGGGATAGTCGAGCAACGGCACGCCATATTTCTCCAACAAGGGCGCTAGAGACTGCGCTCGTGTAATGAGGTTTCCACGAGGCGGCAACGGGTCTAGCTGCGTAATTATCATACGATTTCCACTGTTGGGCAGCTTGAAGTTGAAGAACTCACCAAACACGCGCTGATAGGTTACAGATTCATGGTCGTAGAAGCGGCTGGTAGAAAATGTATTCGCCACTAACACAGCATCTTCTGTCATGATCTGCTTAACTTCCTCAAGGAACTCCTGAGTCAGCAGATGCTCGGGTATATAATCTCCGCCGAAAGCATCGAGGATTATGTAGTCGTACTTCTTACCCAGAATACCGGCACGCTTAACGAACACCCTAGCGTCGGTCACTGCCACACTCATGTTTGCATTCTCTTCAAAAAAGAAGAACTCCTTCGCCACATTTACCACGGCCTGATCGACCTCGACCACATCGATCAGCGCATCAGGAAACAGATCATTGAATGCTAAGGGAAGAGTTCCACCACCAAGCCCTGCAATAAGAATTGCCTTAGGCTCGGGCGTCAAAAGCAAGCCAGCGAAACTCATCTTGGTATAGCTAAATACCAACTCATCGCGGTTATCCACATCGACGCAGGTTTGATTCCTATCTCCTCGATGCACATTGAAGATCAGGCACCGTCGCGACCCTGTTTGCACAACATTGATATCACGGTAGAGCGACTTTTCTTCATGAATCACTTCTGCAGCATTGAGAGCCTGCGTAGTCACCATCAGAGAGCAGAGTAAAAGTAGTAGTCTAAATCTGTTATTCATTGCCCGAAGCCTAAGTGTTTGTCGCACGATTTTGTAGGAGATAATTGATCAGAAGAATTACTGAACCCGCCAATAACAACACAGCAACGGCTCCCCAGAGAATTTGATTCACATCGAACCACAGAACAAAATAGAAACTAGTTGCTAGCGTTCCGCCTGCACTACCAATCGTAGAGACGAAAAACAACAAACCCGCCATATGACCGCTGTGCTCGTGTGAGTCCACCATCAGACGCACCGAATAGGGTGAGATCATGCCAAGTATGCTCGTGGGAATGAAATAGAGGAATACTGAGGCGAGCAATGATCCATAGCGAGGATCTTCTACCGCTAGAAATATCGGCCGCATAATCACATCGGCAAAAACGATAATAGGAATTGAGGAGATTGCAGCACCAATAAAGAAGTACGCGAAGGTCTTGGGGTTGGGGTTGCGCGTCGACAACCGGCCGCCGACCAAATAGCCCACAGATAGCGCCAACATAAAAACAGTAATGAGGCTGCCCCAAACAGAAATGCTTCCTCCAAAATACGGCGCCATGATCCGCGCACCCAACATCTCGACCGTCATGATGCAGAAACCACTTACGAAGGCGACACAGACTACAACTTTTTTAGGGAAGCGAACTGAATTCACGGGCTACTCTTATCGATGAATATTAAAGAGCGGTAAAAGTACCATTGAAGCGCGCGACAATGAAGAGGTTTCGCGACAAACAGCCCTTCTACTAACGCTAGATAACACAAGTTAGGCTGTGAGATCAGGAACCTGTACGGATGGAATCGATTAAGAAAAGCAACTAACGGGAGCCTAGGCTGCGTCCGCCGTCGATAGCAATTATCTGCCCCGTCATGTATTTGGAAGCATCCGAGGCCAAAAACAGCGCCAATCCTGCCATATCAGTTGGACGACCTATTCGACCTAGCGGGTTTTCTTTTTCTATCTTGTCTCGAAATTTACTCAGTGTGTGATCCATCATCTGGCTCTCAAATGCGCCTGGCGCGATCGCATTTACCGTAAGTCCTTTCGGTGCCAATCGTACCGCCAAATTCTTAGTCAGAAAATGTACGGCGGCCTTACTCGCCCCGTAGGCAAAATTATCCATAGTAGAAACACGCAAGCCGTCTATAGAGCCGATATTGATAACCCTACTAGGCTCTTCAGGGCTAGAGTCTTTGCAAAGTAGAGGCATTAAGTCGCGAGTTAGTGTGAATATCGCCTTCACATTGATGTCCATAACTTTGTCATAGCCCTCGTCTGGATATTCTTCGAAGGGAGCGCCCCAAGCAGCACCTGCATTGTTCACAAGTATGTCGATCTTTTGTTCGCGGTTTTTGATTTCATTCACGAAAGAGTCTCTACCCTCTTTGGTAGATAGATCAGCTGGAATTGCAATGCACTCTCCCTGCGCCGATAATTCCTTAGCTGTTGCCTCACAAGCGTCCACTTTCCTAGCGGTGATGTAGGTTTTCACGCCATTAGCTACATAGCCCTCGGCGATCATTTTGCCTATGCCTCGAGAGCCACCAGTGACTATTGCCACCTTGCCGGCTACGGAAAAGAGTTCGTTGATATTGAAGGTCATTTTTTTAATCCTAATTCTAGCTATGTGCAAATAAATCGAGTCTCAACAATGTCCAAATAGAGAGCTTCTACGCGTGCATCTCTTCCTAATTCTAACAATGTACAAATTGAATTGTTCTACAGCGCGTCGATAGACAGAGTTTCTATGTGCGTATCTCTTCCTAATTCTAGCTACGTGCAAATAAAACTGTTCTATAACGCGTCGATAGACAGAGTATTTATGTGGTTATTTTCTCAGCCATAATTAGCTCACACATCTGCTGCAAGACACGGGTTTTCTTAACCATCATCGCGAAGCGTTTGTCTTTGGTGAGGCCCTGATAGTAACGGTAGTATATCTGCTGACCGATCACTGCGAGCCGAAACAGGCCGAAGCAAAAATAGAACGGAAAGTTATCTACAGCAATGCCTGTCTTCTCTTGGAAGCGAGTGACGATCTCCGCACGGGTAG
>JAESUT010000198.1 GCA_016762995.1 Gammaproteobacteria bacterium
ATTCGATTGTCGATTACATTCACCACGCCACCGATCGCGCCGTTGCCGTATAGCAATGTCGCCGGGCCGCGTATGACTTCAATGCGTTCTGCTAAGGCTGGCTCAAGAGAGTTCGCATGGTCGGCACTGATTGCCGAGGCATCGATGTTGCCGATGCCGCCCTGCAATATCTGCACACGGTTGCCGCCCTGCCCGCGGATAACGGGCGAGCCGACACCCGCGCCGAATGACGCGACAGAGACGCCAACTTGATCTTGCAGCGTCTCGCCTAATGTAGCGGCAACTTTTTCACGAAGCTCTTCTCCCGAGAGAATGCTCACCGGCATCGCGGTATCCGCGCGAGACCGATGCAGTGTCGAAGTCACTATCATTTCTTCTATCAAAGGATCGGTATGTTCAAGCTCTTGTGCAGCAAGCTTGGTTGAAAACGACATTGGGAGTAGCGCACAGGCAATAGCGCCTGTCTTTCTAAAATTGAATTTCATTATTGATCTCACACATAACAACGGTGGAATTAATCAATCAGAGCATAGTAACCAAGTACTACGATGGTCGCCGATGGCAGTCGATTGATGGCCGTAAAAAACTATGTGTAAGAAGGAGGACCGCGCGCGGAGGCGCTAACAAGCTCGGAGGAGGTTTGATTCTGAATCAGAATCGAGAACGTTTGATGTGTACTTGAAAAGCTTAAATTGGGTGCTTCAGCAACGGCGATATCTTCGAGCGAGCCTATCTTGAGACAGATCTCACAATCGAACTGCGCCTGCAAATCAGCCTCGTGACTGTGCCCATGTTCGACAGCCTGCGCAAACAGAAGGAACAGACTCAGCACCGCCATCAGCGGCAGCGATCTGAGCGCCGTCATCTGCTTGCGTATGCTGTGCACTATCTTAGTGCTTGTCTGTGTTGATAATTGCATGGCCGTCTATTTAACGTTTCGCTCGCTCTATTGAGACGAGAGACAAATTTGGACTTACGTTTTAACTCAAAAATCGCTGCGAGCGCAAGCTCGAATTAAAAACATTCTACTTCGCGATTCGCTTCGCCATTGCCTGCAGCGCCTCAATGCCAACAATATCTTGCGCCAGCAAATACAAATCCTGACGCGGAATCTTCGGCAATGCCTTAGTCAGTGTCTTCATATGCGCCTCTTCCTGGCTGCGGCGTTCTTCGAGAAATTCGCCCTCCCCGACAGGTGAACGCTTATTCACCACTAGGCAGTCGACGCTAATCTTGCCCCGTTTGAGTTGCTGATGCAGCTCGATTGTTTCCAGCACTGGCAAGCGCTCGGCGGCGAGCACTATCACAAAGGAAGTGTGGTCCTTGTCGGATATTTTGTCCCGCAGTGTAGTGAAGCGACGCTTACGCCGATTCAGCAGGGTGCGTATTCCCGACTCACGCGACTTGTCCTCATCCGCCGCATCGTCGCCGAACACCTTGTCCCCAACGCTGGAGTCTCTGCCCATGCCGCGTACAATCTCGGCAAATTTATCTGCCTTATCGCGGCGCTGAATCAAGCCCTCAGTCCAGGCCGACATCATCTCCGGCAGCACCATCAGACGTGCAGTGTGCCCCGAGGGTGCGGTATCGAAGACGATAAGGTCATAGTCCTTGCTRCCCTGCTCCACTACYTCGGCGATGCGCTCGAGTATCGCCGCCTCCTGCATGCCCGGCGCATCTTTGGACAACGCCATGTGCTTGTCTACYTCGCTGCGCAGATGAATCGGCATYAGSCGATGCAAGGAATKCGTRATCTCTTTCATGTGCARTTTTACCGTCTCGGCTGGRTCTAGCTCCAGGCCATCCAAGCCATCCGCGAGACGAACTGGTTTCGAGCCGATCTTGCGATCGAACAGATGACCTAAGTTGTGCGCGGGGTCTGTCGAGATTAGCAATACCTTGGCGCCCTCATTGGCGCGAGCCAAGGCAGTGGCGGCAGAAATAGTCGTCTTACCGACGCCTCCCTTACCACCGAAGAAGAGTATTTTCTTTGAGCGTGCGAGTTCTAGCAGCAATGTACGTGATCCAGGGGAGAGCGTTCCATGCCCATGCGAACATGCCAGTCATGAAAACGGTCGTAGACGATAGGGAGTAATTCCATAGTATAAAAAGCAGCCGGGTTAGGTATGCCTAAACTCTCTGCGAACACCAACAACATGAACAGATCTTCTTCGTCGCGCTGCGCTCTAGCAAAAGAACGCCGGTAACCCGTGACGTAGTATTCATGCAGACCTTCCTCGATACGCTTGAGCAGGCTCTTTTTCTTTTCGTCTTCAGACATTCACAGTGCCAGAGTTGTTGATTGTATTTGGGCTATTATGCGACAAGCCTAGCGGCTTTAGAAGGAGAATCAAGTTAGAAAATTTCACCTCCAGCGCGTATTTCAACTGCCGGTAATTCAATTGCATATGCACCGCGTAGAACAGACTACTTCTTACTCTCTTTTTTAGCTCGGTCCAATCGCGCCGCCTTGGGGTCAATCAACAGCGGTCGGTAAATCTCAACCCGGTCCCCCGCACTCATCACATATTCATCGGGCTTTGGCCTTCCCTTGCCATCCAGCGGCTTAGAGAAAATACCCATCGGATCCTTATCGATATTGATCTCTGAGAATTCGGCGGCGATATTCGATTGCCGTACCGCCGCTAGAGCCGTCGTCCCAACAGGGACATAAAGAGGCACGATAAGCTGACGCGCAGGTGTCGCATAGGCGACCTCCACCTTGATCGAAGGTTCGGCTTGATCGTCATCGCTGATACCACTATTACTCACCACCATAGACCTCATGCGCACGCTGCACGATCGCATCGACCAAGTTGTTTGCCGAGCGGCTAAACAGCTTCTCCGCCGCGAAACCCATCAATCCAGATTTGAACTCAAACTCCATGGATAAAGATATCTTACAAGCATTCGCAGTTAAGGCATCGAATGACCACTGAGATTTAAACTGAGTGAAGCTTCCTTCAACTAAGCTCATATCAATTCGCTTAGGCCTAAGTAAAATATTCTTAGTCGTAAACTGCTGACTGATACCCGCCTTAGAAAGACGCAGCTCGCCAACTAATTCAGTATCAGACTGACTCAGCACTTTCGCGGAGACGCAGCCCTGCATGAATTTGGGATAGTGTGCAATGTCATTCACCAGATCAAACATCTGCTCAGCAGAATATTCGACCAAGGCGCTGCGGTTGATCGAGGTCATAGGCTAAAAATCATAAACGGAGCTTCTAAAGATAGATCTGGTAGACGGTGCTGACGAACACCACAAGCAAGACCACAGGAATAAACGTACCTAAGGACCAGTTCATATACTTCTGTAGAAATGAGCCTTCGAAACCATCATCACCAGTGGACAGCTCTTCCCCCAGRCCRCTCATCTTCCAGCGRTAGGARCAGAARAGGCACACAGTAAAACCCACCAGAGGCAGAATGGTTGAATAGAAAATGTCCGAAATCASATCGAARAAKGACTTGGTCGWGCCACCGTAGTTGATGAAGTTAGTAAAAAAGTCYGACATGCCCAGAGACATAGTSGCTGGAACAGCAAAAACAGTWAGCAGCACCGCCTGAAATATWACMGCCTYCTTACGGCTAARCTTCAGYTCRTCAATCCAGCAAGAAATCGGAATCTCRATTATAGAAACCAAGGAMGTGATAGCAGCRAAAAACACCARCATAAAAAATGTTCCCGCGGCAATACTCGCCCCCACATAACCMACCGCCCCTTGCATCGCTAAAAATATCTTCGGTAGAAAGCTAAAAATAAGRCTGACACTGCTGGTAGAAAGATCTTCAGTGTTGGTGCTCGGATCGAAAGAGAAGATAGCCGGCAGAATTAACAARCCCGCAAAGAAAGCGATGCTGGTGTCCGCAATGGCCACCATGCGAGTCGACTTGGGAATGCTCTCCTGCTTACTGAAATAGGAGCCGTAGGTAATTAGAATTCCCATGCCCAGCGACAATGAAAAGAAGGCGTGGCTCAAGGCGCCATTAACCACCGTGAGAGTCACCTTGGAGAAATCCGGAATTAAGTAGTATCTGATTCCGGCCATAGCATTATCCAGAGTCAATACAAAAGCGGTGAGAGAGAAAAGCATCACCGCCAGAGTCGGCATTAAGACTCTAGCCAGCCTCTCGATTCCGCCCTTAACCCCTCCCAGCAAAATAAAGAACACCAGAGCCAGCAAAAAAGCGAGGTAGAAAAACAAAGAAGGTTGTGCGACCAAGTTTCCAAAGGCCGCATCATCGACCAGCCCGTCTAAGCCGCCAAAGGCAATTTCTTTGAGATACAGCAGCAACCACACGGTAATCACCGTATAGAAAACCGCAATCATAAATGGCGTTAAAATGCCCAACATGCCAACCAGGCGCCAGCGCTTAAGACCGCCAGAAATGTCAGTAAAAGCACCCACCGGATTTCGTTGGCTACGCCTACCCATGGCAATTTCCGCCATCATCACCGGGTAGCAGACAAAGGCGATAAAAAATAAATAGATAATAAGAAAAGCGGCGCCGCCCATTTTCGATGCCATAACAGGAAAGGCAACTAGGTTTCCAAGACCTACGGCAGAACCCGCAGCCGCGAGGATAAAACCCAGTCTTGAGCTAAATTGCCCTCTGTCTTGTGACATCAAAAACCCCTCAGCTCAAACTATTAGCTTCAATACCGGCTAATCAAATATTATTGTTGAGGGATTCTATCAGCGCCACCAAAGCAGCACAACGCACGCCATTTGGGGCCAAATGCTAAGTATTCGAGCCGATGTATGCGTAAACCGCTATAATCGCGCCCCATGGCAAAATCGAAGACAACAAGAGTCAAAAGCAAGACGGTGAACACCACCATCGTCGCCAACAAAAGGGCGCGCCACGATTACTATATCGAGGACACCTACGAGGCTGGCGTTATGCTGCTAGGCTGGGAAGTTAAATCCCTGCGCATGAAGAAAGTGCAGCTGGTGGACAGCTATGTGCTGCTAAAAGACGGCGAAGCATTTCTGTTAGGCTGCCATGTCACACCGCTGAATACCGCCAACACCCATGTCATCGCCGACCCAGATAGAACCAAGAAGCTGCTGCTGAACGCCAGGGAATTGGGCAAACTATTTGCGGCTGTTCAGCAGAAGGGCCATACCTGTGTCGCCACCAAGATGTATTGGAAGGGCCACCTGGTAAAGGTTCAAATCGCTTTAGCGAAAGGCAAGCAAGATCATGACAAGCGGGCCGCACAGAAAGACAAAGAATGGGCAGTGGATAAGCAGCGCATCGTGCGCCACGCGCACCGCTAACCAGCATTCCCAAACCCAGCAACTCCCCTCCAGCGGACCTGTGAGCTTGATATCAGGCCGCTAGGCTCAACCTATAGCCCAACCTATGCTATTATGAAAGATCACATTTGGGGGCGATTCGGATTCGACGCCGGTATCAAGGCCTAAGGTGCATGCCGAGAGGGTAGTGACTCTCGTAAATCAATCGCTGCAACTTTATAGTTGCTAACGACGAAAGCTACGCCCTAGCAGCCTAAACCGCTTGCTAGCGATTGCCACAGGGATGTCCGTAAACTTGTGATCGCAATCGTCATCTAGAACGGAATCGCCAGCCAAGTGCGCTTGACACGAAGCGGCTAAAAAGTATCAGGCTCGCCCAAATCTCCCTGCCCGTCGGGCCGACGAGGGTTAACTTAATAGACGACGCTATGCATGTAGACCCGAAGGAAGAGAGCTGACGGACGGGGGTTCAAATCCCCCCGCCTCCACCAAATTTCTGGTATTTATTTTAAATATCAACAACTTAC
>JAESUT010000199.1 GCA_016762995.1 Gammaproteobacteria bacterium
TTCTTAGTCAGAAAATGTACGGCGGCCTTACTCGCCCCGTAGGCAAAATTATCCATAGTAGAAACACGCAAGCCGTCTATAGAGCCGATATTGATAATCCTACTAGGCTCTTCCGGGCTAGAGTCTTTGCAAAGCAGAGGCATTAAGTCGCGAGTTAGTGTGAATATCGCCTTCACATTGATATCCATGACTTTGTCATAGCCCTCGTCTGGATATTCTTCGAAGGGAGCACCCCAAGCAGCACCTGCATTGTTCACAAGTATGTCGATCTTTTGTTCGCGCTTCTTGATTTCATTCACAAAAGAGTCTCTACCCTCTTTGGTAGATAGATCTGCTGGAATCGCAATGCACTCTCCCTGCGCCGACAATTCCTTGGCTGTTGCCTCACAAGCGTCCACTTTTCTAGCAGTGATATAGGTTTTCACGCCATTAGCTACATAGCCCTCGGCGATCATTTTGCCTATACCTCGAGAGCCACCAGTGACTATTGCCACCTTGCCGGCTACGGAAAAGAGTTCACTAATTTTGAAGGTCATTTTTGTAAATCCTAATTCTAGCTACGTGCAAATAATTCATATCTCAACAATGCCCAGAAGCAGAGTTCTTATGTGCGCATCTCTTCCTAATTCTAGCCATGTGCAAATAAATCGAATCTCAACAATGCCAAGAAGCAGAGTTCCTATGTGTGTATCTCTTCCTAATTCTAGCTACGTGCAAATAAATCGAATCTCAATAATGTCCAGATAGAGAGCTTCTATGCGTGCATCTCTTCCTAATTCTAGCCATGTGCAAATAAATCGAATCTCAACAATGCCTATAGACAGAGTTCCTATGTGGTTATTTTCTGTTCTTAATTCTAGCAATTTACAAATAAAACTGTCCTGCAACGCGTCGATAGACAGAGTATTTATGTTGTAATTTTCTCAGCCATAATTAGCTCACACATCTGCTGCAAGACACGGGTTTTCTTAACCATCATCGCGAAGCGCTTGTCCTTGGTGAGGCCCTGATAATAGCGGTAGTATATCTGCTGACCGATCACCGCGAGCCGAAACAGGCCGAAGCAAAAATAAAACGGAAAGTTATCTACAGCAATGCCTGTCTTCTCTTGGAAGCGAGCGACGATCTCCGCACGGGTAGGCGCACCTTCGATATCACTCGGCATCGTTCTGTACTCGCGAAAAAAGTCGGGATCCCCTGTTTCGACCCAGTAACCAAGAGTGCAGCCTAGGTCCATTAGTGGATCACCAACGGTGGCCATCTCCCAATCAAGAACCCCAATCACCTTCAATGGGTTCTCAATGGAAAAAATCGCGTTATCCATCTTGTAGTCGTTATGAATTACGCTGGCCTTACCACTCTCGGCTGGCATATTGTCGTTCAACCACTGCATCGTTGTATCACAATTAATCGTGTCAGGCGTTACCGCATCGCCCCAGCGTTTGCACCAGCCTTCTACCTGGCGCTTAACATAGCCTTCGGGTCGGCCGAAGGTGTCAAGTCCGGCATCGACGAGGTCAACCGAGTGCAGCTCGCTTAGCACGTCGAAGAAGTTGAAGAGCTGCTGACGAATCTGATCCGGACTAAGGTTCAGGCTCTGAGGGTATTCTCGGCGAATAATCAAACCTTCAATATAGCTCATCAGATAAAAATCGCAGCCGAGAATTTCATGGTCCTCACAGAAATGAATGGGTACTGGCCCGTAGGAATAGACATTTTGCAGTGCCGATAGAATCTTAAACTCCCTCGACATATCATGAGCTGATTTTACTGTGCTCCCAAAGGGCGGCCTGCGTAGCACCCACTTTTCATTCCCGCTACTCAACAGATAAGTAAGATTTGAAAAGCCTCCGGGAAATTGCTTAACCTCTAATGCTGTAACCGCACTGCCAAGCACAGGCTCTAGGTACTGACGAAGACAATCGAGATCTAACTCCTCACCCTCGCGTATGCTGCCAGCTTGATCGACAAGTTCGTTCTTCGTCAATGCGAATTCCTTTGTTTTATCTGTAGGTGATCATTTCTTGCAAGCCCGATCGTTCGAGATGGGGCAAACTGTTGAACTGAGTTAAGGATACCTTTCCTTGCCCGTATTTAACACGGCTCACGGAACTATTGCGCACCATCCAATTTGTCGTGATAACTGCCTGATCCGGAAATCGTAATACTCGTTGAAGCACCATGGCTATGACACCACCAGAGGTTGATATTAAGACCCGCGAGCCGCTGTTATGCCTAGCCATGATTTCATCAACCGCAGCATAGACGCGACTTTGAAAATCTTGCCAATATTCGAAGTTGTTGTTTTCTGCACTAGGCTTCAGCTCGCCACGAATCCACTTCGCACAGGCCGCTTCAAACAATCTCTGAAATAGACGCTCATCGGTTATAGGCCAAGAGAAAGGCATATCGAAGCCCTCGTCCGCAGCGTGATCACGCAGATATACGCGCATCAGGGGGTCGCCGTTGTATTCATTGAATGCGGGGTTTTCAATAGGAGCTGTCGGCGTGCCTTTGACTAGAGACAGCAATTCGTTTGCGGTCTCTTTCTGCCGCAGCAGCGTGCCACTATAGACATAATCGAACTGCTCACCCACGTCTTGCCAGTGCCGGCAAAGAATTTTGACCTGCTCGACACCTTTCTCGCTAAGCTTGTCGTAGGATGCCTTGCCAAATGACGCCTGCCCGTGGCGAACTAAGATTAGTTCGCTCACGGCATGCATACCCGGCTATGGGGATTGTTAGAGAGAGTCATGAAAACCTCTCTTAGAGCGATGCGAATCGCTCAGTGTGATAATCAGTGTTACCAAACATGATTTCCGCAGCGGTAACCGCCTTAAAGAGATGACCGACATCTAATTCTTCAGTCATGCCGATACCGCCATGAATCTGAATAGCTTCCTGACCAACTTTTTGTATCGCTTTGCCGATACGGCTCTTCGCAGCAGAAACCGATTTGGTTTTTTCAAGCGCGTCTTCGCCACCGTCCAACTTCATCGCCGCCATGATCACGATTGAACGTGCCAGCTGGCATTCGATAAACATATCTGCCATACGATGCTGCAATGCCTGGAACGTACCGATAGCCGTGCCGAACTGTTTACGCACTTTACTGTACTCCACAGTTTTGTGTAACAACAACTCCATCGCTCCAACTGCTTCAGCACTTACCGCTAGCGTGGCGCGATCGATGCTATCTTGCAATGCCTGTAGAGCAGAGCCTGAAGCTCCCAGCCTTTGTGAAACTGGCACACTAACGTCCTTCAACTTAATTTCCGCAGACTTCTTGCCGTCTACATTAGCGAAAGCCTGAATAGATACACCGGCGCTTGCTGCATCCACCATAAACACCGAGATACCCTCGCTATCTGTTGCCGCGCCCGATTCCCGCGCCACAACCAACAATATTTCGGCATTCGACCCATTGAGAACAGCGGTCTTGCTGCCATTCAGCACWACAGTGTCGCCATTTACGACAGCCGATGTCTTGACATTTGCTGGATTGAAGCGGCTTCCTTGCTCTGCATAGGCACAGGCCAACTGCAGCTTACCTTCCATAATCTTAGGTAGTAGCTCGGCCTTTTGCTCCGCGCTGCCCTGCCCGCTTATGACGCCACCAGAAAGTACAGCAGTCGCAATAAAAGGCTCAACCAACATTGCCTTACCAAATTCTTCCATCATCACCACGAGGTCTACGGCAGAACCACCGAAGCCGCCATCATCCTCCGTAAAGGGAACGGTGAGCCAACCTAACTCTGCGAATAGCTCCCAGTTTTCTTGGCTGAACCCTTTCTCACTAGCGATAATTTTATTGCGTGTATCAAAGTCATAACTTTTATAAACAAACTTCTGCACACTCTCTTGCAGCATCTGTTGTTCTTCAGTATTCGAAAAATCCACAATAATTCCTCTCTAAATCTGTCTACAATTTCAGCACAAAGTCTTCTGTAATGCCCCTAGAGACCGAGTACAGCTTTGCTGATAATGTTACGTTGAATTTCATTCGAGCCACCGAATATCGATAGCTTCCTGTTGTTAAAATAAGTCAGCGCTGCAGCGGCGGAACTTCCAGGACCAATTGCCTCGCCCTGAAAACCGTCTTCAAACTGCTCGGGYACGAARGGTAAGCAATTGTAACCAGCCAGATCGACGAGCAATTCATCCATCTCYTGAGCCAACTCTGTTCCTACAACTTTTAGGATCGAAGACTCAGGGCCAGGTGCCTTACCTACACTCAATGCTGCCAGTGTGCGCAACTCTGAATATTCAAGAGCCTGAAGCTCGATTTCAAGCTCGGCGAGCTTYGTCCTRAAGGCRGCATTCTCTAGCATCGTGCCACCGAARCCGTCGTCAGTWTTGCCGGCCAGTCGCTTCAWTGCKGCGAGGCGACGCTTGCCACGAGGAACGCCCGAAATATTCGTGCGCTCATGAGTTAACAATACCTTGGCATAGGTCCAACCCTTGTTCTCTTCGCCAATCAAGTTGTTGACCGGCACGCGGCATTGCTCGAAATACAAGTGCGCCGTGTCGGATGCCCACCAGCCCTGTTTTTTGAGGGACGTGCGGGTGAACCCTTCCATGCCGCGTTCGATGAGAAGAAGCGAGATGCCTCCATGGCCCTCGCCCCCGGTCCGCACCGCAAGCGTTACAAAATCTGCGCGCATGCCTCCGGTGATGAACATTTTGGAGCCGTTCACCACGTAATGGTCGCCGTCCAGCACTGCCCGCGTCTTGATATTAGCTACATCTGAGCCACCTGAAGGCTCGGTAATGCCCAGAGCGTGAACCTTCTCGCCGCTCAGCACCTGTGGTGCGACACGCTGTTTCATTTCTTCTGACCCGATTGCCAGGACGGGCGGCAAGCCAATGCCATGCACAAGCAAGCTTGCATTGATGCCGCCGGCCCCCATGCGTGCCAACTCTTCATTRGTGACRATCGAATACATCGGATCATCRACGGGSGTGCCGCCAAACTCTTCCGGAAAACCCAATCCTAGAAGGCCGATCTCCGCCGCCTTCTTGTAAAGCTCGCGAGGAAACTCGCCCGCCTCTTCCCATTCGTCGACATGCGGCATCATTTCCGTTTCGACAAATTTGCGCAGTGTTGCGCGCCAGGCGTCATGGTCTTCATTGTAAAGAGAACTGCGGTACCGGTGGTCGAAGTCGACGGGGCTGGCGCCCCCTTCAAATTTTTGAGCCATGTAATGACCTCTTAAAGTTCAATAGCGCGCTTGAAAGCGGGTCGTTCGATTAGGCCCGCATAGTAGCGCTCTGTATTGGGTTTGAATCCCTCGCGCATCCCCAGTGTATCTGCCAGATAAAGTGCATATCCCACACAGATGTCA
>JAESUT010000001.1 GCA_016762995.1 Gammaproteobacteria bacterium
ATAGTAGCCGGCAGCGGCTCGCTGAATGGCTCCCTTATGAAATAGTATCATTGCCTTTTTCTCAGGATTTGCCTGAGTTGGAGCCACCAGAGAGTGAATTGAATAGTCTGCCGCAGGCTTTGGAATTTTTTGAAAATCATCCAAAAATTCGCGTTAATGATAAGCAGATTGAAATTGCTCAAACGCAGGTAGAAATAACAAAGCAAAGTTTTAAGCCTTCTTTCAATGTGGGTGCTAGTTATGGTTACAGAGATCGCTCACGACTAGGTATCGACCGAGCCGACTTTATATCGTTGGACCTGAGTTTTGATTTACCTCTGTTTACAGAGAATCGGCAGAAACCAAGATTACGTGCTAGTCAGTACAGAGCATCCGCCAAGCAGACCGAAAGAATTCTTCTAATAAAAGATCTATTTGCCAATTACCAGCAGGCGATGGCACAGCTGGTTGTACTTGATGAGCGAAAAGCCATCTATAACGACTATCTACTCTCTCAACTAACCGATCTAACTGAAGCCACCTTGTCATCGTACACAGCAGACGAGGGTGATTTTGAAGAAGTAATGCGTGCTTACATTGCTGAACTAAATGCAAAGATTGAATTACTTCAAATTGATATTGAACGACTAAAAGTAATCTCGTTACTTGACTACTTACTGACAACATCAGCGTATTAAGGTGAATACATGAACAAAAGAGTGCTCGTTTATCTTCTGCTTACCGGATTCTTCGGTGTGCTTTTAGGTGCCACTGTTACCTATTTCGTAAACTTCACTGGAACTACTAGTGAGGAACAGGCCAGTGAGCCACTTTACTGGGTATCGCCGATGGATCCTACATACCGTAGAGACGAGCCTGGCACATCTCCAATGGGGATGGAACTTGTTGCCGTTTACGCAGGCAACCCGGGGGAAGCGCTAGGGCTTGGAGTGGTTTCCATTTCCCCGATAGTGGAAAACAATCTAGGGGTAAGGACTGCATTGGTGGAGATTGAGCCATTCAGAAGCACCATAAGAACAGTCGGCTATGTGCAGTTTGATGAAGACAAGTTGATTCATATGCACCCACGAGTGGAAGGTTGGATTGATGAGCTAAATGTTAAGACGCAGGGTGAATTTATCGAAGAGGGGCAAGCTATCTATTCAATGTATTCACCGACATTAGTGAATGCTCAGGAAGAATTGCTGCTGGCAATGGAAAGGAGCAACCAGCGATTCGTTGTATCTGCCGAAGAGCGATTGTTGGCTCTTCAAGTACCACAATCACTAATAGATGAGGTTAAGGCCAATCGAAGAGTTTCCCGAAACGTAACTGTGTATGCGCCGCAGAGTGGCGTTGTTGCAAACCTTAATGTCAGAGAAGGTCAGTTCGTGTAGCCTGGGAATCAGATTATCTCTATCGGTGTACTGGATGAAGTATGGGTAATTGCGGAGGTCTTCGAACGTCAGGCATCTCTTGTGTCTGTTGGTGACTTCGTCAACATGACTCTGGGCTATCTGCCCGGCAGAGAATGGCAAGGCGTAGTGGACTTCATTTATCCGACACTGGATGAACAAACCAGGACTGTATCGGTCCGACTAAAATTCAGAAATCCAGGGCAGGAACTAAAGCCGAATATGTTTGCGCAGGTGACTATCTTGCATAGTGAGGAGGGAGAGCAGGCATTACTAATTCCTCATGAAGCTGTGATACGAACCGGTACTCAAGATCGCGCTGTACTAGCTATGGGCGAGGGAAAATTCAAGTCAGTAGAAGTCACATTGGGAAGACTGGGTGATACCAGTGTAGAAATTCTTGAAGGTTTGGAAGCTGGAGACCGTGTGGTCACCTCGGCCCATTTTCTGCTGGATTCGGAGTCCAGCATTACTTCGGATTTTCTCAGAATGTCACCAGATCAAGAAATGGATCATGACCAGATGGTTGCGGACCCAACAGAAATGTCGGACATGGATGAGCCAAGCGAATTAGTGTGGAGCAGGGGAAGAGTAGAACATGTGATGACGCCAGAACGAATGATCTCAATAACACATGATCCTGTGCCCGAATGGGAATGGCCAGCAATGACCATGAGCTTTGATCTTGACCAGAATATAGACGAATCGGTAATCGCAGAGGGAAGGGAATATGAATTTCAATTGAACCGCATAACTGGGAGCAAAGTCGTAATTGTTGATTTTAGAGAGCTGGAATTAGCTCAGCAGCCGGGAAACTAGAATGATCGAAGGAATAATTCGCTGGTCGATTCGTAATCGGCTCTTCATATTGCTAAGTGCGGTCGTTCTGGTCGCCGTTGGTGGCTATTCGATTCAGAATACTCCAATTGATGCGTTGCCTGATCTTTCAGATGTCCAGGTTATTATAAAGACTTCTTACCCAGGACAGGCGCCACAGGTTGTTGAAGATCAGATCACTTATCCATTAACGACGGCAATGTTATCTGTTCCGGGCTCTGTGACGGTTCGAGGATATTCATTCTTCGGTGACTCCTATGTATATGTGATATTCGACGATGACACAGATCTGTATTGGGCGCGTAGTCGTGTGCTTGAGTATTTAAATCAGGTAGCCGGTGAACTGCCTCCCAATGTCAGTCCGCAATTGGGGCCAGATGCAACTGGCGTTGGTTGGGTGTACTTATACGCACTGACTGACAGAACTGGGCAACATGACCTGGGGCAGCTGAGGAGTATCCAGGATTGGTTTCTCAAGTATGAACTGCAGACGGTTCCTGGTGTTGCTGAAGTGTCATCAATTGGTGGGATGGTCAAGCAATATCAAATTCAGGTTGACCCGGAGAAACTCAGAGCATTCGGCATTCCATTGAGCCATATTCAGATGGCAATCAGGCAGGGTAATCTAGAATCCGGTGCTTCAGTTGTCGAAATGGCCGAAGCGGAATATATGGTGCTGGTCGACGGCTATGTTTCTAGCTTGGATGATTTGAATAATATTCCCTTAGGGATGAATCAAAATGGAACTCCGCTGCTTCTAAAGGACATTGCCGATATCAACCTTGGGCCGCAGCTACGACGTGGCATCGCAGAATTAAATGGCGAGGGCGAAACGGTAGGTGGCATCATAATAATGCGTTTTGGGGAAAATGCGGCTAACGTTATTGACGCGGTTAAAGCCAAACTCGAAGACTTGAAACTGGGACTTCCTGATGGTGTTGAAATTGTAACGGTCTATGATCGTTCCGAATTGATCAGTCGTTCGATAGAGAATTTGCTGGAAAAGCTACTGGAAGAATTTGTAGTAGTTGCGTTGGTTTGCGTTATTTTCCTTTTTCATTTTCGTTCCTCTCTAGTAGCTATTGTGAGTCTTCCTGTAGGAATTCTTGCCGCTTTCAGCGTCATGTATTTCCAGGGCATCAATGCCAATATTATGTCTCTTGGTGGCATAGCAATTGCTATTGGTGTGATGCTCGATGGTGCAATTGTCATGATTGAGAATATGCACAAACAGATGGAGAAGACTCCGCTCACAGACGAAAACAGATGGCATATAGTTGAGAAAGCTGCAGTAGAGGTAGGTCCAGCGCTATTCTTTAGTTTGCTAATTATCACGATGAGCTTTCTACCAGTCTTCGCTCTGGAGGCACAAGAAGGTCGTATGTTTGCCCCGCTGGCATTTACAAAGACTTATGCAATGGCCGCTTCAGCGATCGTCGCTATCACTCTTGTGCCAGTTCTAATGGGTTACTTCATTCGTGGAACGATTATGCACGAGGACAAGAACCCGCTTAACAGATTCCTAAAATTAGTGTATCGCCCAGCTATTAGAGGTGTTCTTAGATATCCCAAGGTAACAGCTATCTTTGCGCTAGCAATTACTCTTGTTGGTTTCTGGCCTGTGTCGCAAATTGGTAGTGAATTCATTCCGCCTTTGGACGAGGGTGACTTAATGTATATGCCCACAACATATGCAGGAATTTCTGTAGGTAAAGCGCGCGAATTGCTGCAACAGACTGATAGGCTTATCAAGACTGTTCCTGAGGTAAAAACTGTATTCGGGAAAATGGGGCGTGCTGACACAGCGACTGATCCTGCTCCGCTTACGATGATGGAGACCTTTATTCAGCTAAAGCCAAAGGAAGAATGGCGGGACGGGGTAACGACACAGTCCCTGATTCAGGAATTCAATTCTCTAGTTACAATTCCAGGACTGACTAATGCTTTTGTTATGCCTATCAAGACTCGAATAGATATGCTGGCTACAGGTATTAAGACTCCTGTTGGAATAAAAATCGCAGGTCCAGACTTATCGACAATTCAAGCCATAGGACAGGATCTTGAGAGAGTACTGCAGAACGTGGAAGGCACAGCTTCTGTTTATTCTGAACGAGTAGCAGGTGGCCGCTACATTAAGGTTGATATACAACGAGAAAGAGCTGCTCGTTATGGGCTGAATATTGCTGATATTCAACAGATTGTTTCTACAGCAATTGGTGGTATGAATATTAGTGAATCGGTGGAGGGCCTAGAACGGTACCCAATCAACCTTAGGTATCCACAGTCATACCGCGATTCAGTTCAATCTATCTCCATGCTTCCGCTTATAACAGCAAGTGGGCAGCGAATAGCGTTAGCCGATGTTGCAGAAGTGTATATTGAAGATGGCCCGCCGGGTATAAAAAGTGAAAATGCTCGGTTGAATGGTTGGACATTCATCGATATACAAAACATCGATGTGGGGACATACGTAGTTGCAGCACAAGAAGTGGTTCGTGAGCAACTGGAGCTTCCGGCAGGTTATTCAATTACTTGGTCAGGTCAATATGAGTATATGCAACGGGCAAAAGAAAAACTGACATACGTAATTCCTATGACCCTAGTTATTATCGCCCTCCTCCTGTACATCCATTTCCGAAATATCGCAGAGGTCGCGATAATCATGGGCACCATGCCGCTGGCTTTAATCGGTGGGCTTTGGTTGATGTATGCGTACGGATTCAATTTTTCAGTGGCGGTAGGTATAGGGTTTATAGCCCTTGCAGGTGTCGCGGTTGAAACTGGCGTGATAATGCTGGTCTATCTGAATCAGTCCTATCGCAAAATGCTGGAAGATTGTCAGAAAAACAATGAAGCCCCGGACATTGAAATGCTTCGATCAAGTGTTCTAGATGGGGCGGCGAATCGGGTGCGGCCAGTCATGATGACCGCCTCCGCTACCGTGGCAGGACTACTTCCTATCTTTTTTGGTACCGGCACAGGTTCAGAAGTTATGAGCCGGATTGCCGCACCGATGGTGGGAGGAATGTTATCAGCAGTCATTCTAACTTTACTTGTTGTACCGAGTTTGTACTTCCTGCTACGAAGCAGCGACCTCAAAAAATTGACCCTAGCCTTTAATGGAGATTCAAAATGAAAAGACTTACTGTAACAAAACTAGTCGCTCTGATTTTTATCAGCGTTCTCGGAACGAGTAATGTATTGGCTCACACGGCACTTACTGAGGCAACGCCTAGTGACGGCGCAATGCTAATGCAAGCACCAGAGAACTTGCACTTGAAATTCACCGAAACTGTGCGGCTATTAAAAGTAGTGGTCACATTGAATGAGAAGGAAATCGAAATTGATTTTACTCCCTCCTCGACAGCGGCTAATCAATTCTCCGTGGCTCTGCCAAAATTGGAGCACGGTCATTACAGTGTGGCCTGGTCAGTTTTAGGGGCGGACAGCCATAATGTACAAGGAGAGCTGTCGTTTATGGTTGGCATGATGGAAGGTAATCACGAAGAAAGTGCTGAAGCACATGCCGGGAATGATCAGCATTCTGCTCATGCTGAATCGAACCAATCAAGTCACGATCACTAGTGGATTGATCAGAGGAAAGGTCAAATGTCTCTCTGGGATCTCGCCAGTGTATTTTTCAAGCTAACTAGCTTGTTGTCCATGGCAATGGTACTTGGTGGTGGTTTTGGCTATTTCCTCATTGCTAAATTGGACGTTGGCATTAAAAGAGCAACGCTTACGTATATGGCGCTTGGGACGTGCTTG
>JAESUT010000232.1 GCA_016762995.1 Gammaproteobacteria bacterium
AAGAACAGGAAGCTGGCGAGCGGACAGCCGATGTTTGTCGGCGTCACGGTATTAGCTAGGCGACCTTTTACAAATACAAATCCAAGTATAGCGGTATGGAACCTTCGGATGCGAAGCGACTGCGGGCGTTGGAAGACGAGAACGGCAAACTGAAGAAGTTGCTGGCTGAACAGATGCTGGACAACGCGATGTTGCGAGACATCAATTCAAAAAAATGGTGACGCCCGTTGGGAAGCGGAAAGCAGTGGCGCATTTAATGGAAGTCCATCAGATCAGTCAGCGGCGGGCGTGTGATGTGTTGCAGGTTGATCGATCATCGGTGCGGTATCTGTCTGCGTCGCGGCGATGATGCCGATCTGCGTGATGCTATTAAACGGGTTTCCCGAGAACGTCGCCGGTTTGGATATCGACGCATCCACGTGATGGTTGCCCGGGAGGGCTTTCAGGTGAAACACAAGAAGTTGAGGCGTATTTATACTGAGGAGAAGCTTCAAGTGCGGCGCAGAGGAGGGAGAAAGCGTGCATTGGGGACGAGAAAGCCGATGGTGCGGCCTGATGGCCCAAACCAGCGTTGGAGCTTGGATTTCGTATCTGATGCGCTAACAGACGGACGTCGGTTTCGCATTCTGACGGTTGTCGATGACTTCAGTCGTGAGAACTTAGTGCTGGTAGCAGACACATCATTGTCTGGTCAGTGCGTTGCCCGAGAATTGGATCGGGTGATTGCTGMKSGMKKSMKSSCMAASMMSWKTKWKKSKKWCMMMRKYRSCRWSKKCWMYAGCATGGCAATCCTCAAATGGGTTCAAGACACAGGCATCGACTGGCACTACATCGCCCCAGGGAAACCTCAACAAAACGGCTTCATCGAAAGCTTCAACGGTAAACTCCGAGACGAATGCCTCAATGAGACACTGTTTGGAGCATTAGGCGATGCACGCGAAACGCTGGAAAAATGGCAGGAGAA
Source organism: Gammaproteobacteria bacterium (assembly GCA_016762995.1). Lineage (GTDB taxonomy): Bacteria > Pseudomonadota > Gammaproteobacteria > Pseudomonadales > Pseudohongiellaceae > UBA9145. The sequence continues at coordinate 965 of JAESUT010000232.1, forward strand.
CTACAACTGGTGCAGGCCACATTCTGCTTTGGCTAACCTGACGCCGATGGAATTCTTGCAGAGAAAGGTGATGGACAAGATGGCCGCTTGAGGTCAAAGATTTAACCCCAAGGACTCCGCGGAAGCTGGAGGGAACTTGGGGCGCAGGTCAACAAGTCCAGATGGTTACACCAACTTTCTTGGGTCTTGCTGCATCATTTCGAAAATCTTTTTGTGAACACCACCCCAGCCAGCAATAGTGAACAGTTTATTCCTTGCTCAAAGAGCAATGGTCGGCACCTTAGCCGGCCTCAAGAGTAACATAACTTATTGATATCTTTGAATATTTCACAGGCATAACTTTTCCTTCCCCACAAACGATATTCTACTTATCAGTGGTAAGCTATTGATATTATTGACTTAATATAGAGAACGGTACCATCTTAATACTTACTTAACAGTTTGCTGATGTGGCGGGCCCAAGCTCCAAAGTCGTAAGGGAATAAATTTCCAACAGACGAGCGCACAGCAAAACTGAGGAAAGGAAATGTCAGTGTTGGGGCTGACAACGTACTTGGCCCGAAGGGGCTGAGACGAGAGGTTTTTTAATGTTAACCACTGTGGGTAGAGCTGTCGGATTGTCTCTTTTAAGCGGCGGTTTTCTTGGTGTATCGGCCCTGTCAGTAGACGCGACAGTGCTCGAATTTGACAAGGACGGAAATACAACCGTCACTCAGACTCAATTGGAATCCCCATCACTAACTGAAGAGCCAACGACAAAACCTGCGAGCACATCTCTCGAGAGCATGAAAAGCCTGACGAGAGAAATTGCGGTTAAATTATCGGGATCGATTGGCGTTCGCAAAGCCGGGCTTGATGCCTTCACGTTTGTCGATGTATTTGAGGCACTCATTCAACGCGAGAGTGCATTTAACCCGAGAGCCATATCGCCGAAGGGCGCAAAAGGTCTGGGGCAGCTAATGCCCGGCACTGCCGCCGACATGGGCGTATCCGACCTGTTTGATGCGAGACTAAATCTCATTGGATCTGCAAAGTATTTAACGAGCTTACTAGCTGAATTTGGCTCGTTGGAGCTTGCTCTTGCCGCCTACAACGCCGGGCCCGAGCGTGTTCGACAGTATGGCGGCGTGCCTCCTTTCGCCGAAACGCAAGCATACATTGCCTGGATTTCAGCAAAGGCTGGCGTCGAGTTGAATAACCCTGTCCCCGCGCAATCAGTCCCTGCAGCGGTACCAGTCAACAAAGAACAGCCACTCAAAGGAGAAATATCAGTATGGGAATTCTAACGCCGTGGCTTAGAGCTGGAACTTTAGCTCTTCTCGCCACTTTACTCATCACTTCACCCGCCGCCGCACAAGATCTGTCGCCCATAACGACGATGCTGCAATCAATTGGCACAGCCTTGACCGGCCCAGTTGGCCGCGCACTGGGGCTCGTTGCGCTAGCTGCTGTTGGCATTATGTTTCTGACCGGACGAATGAGCTGGGTTTATGCAGGTTCAGTTGTCGTCGGCCTCGTGATTTTGTTTGGCGCAGCCACTATTCTGGCTGGGTTTTAATCGGAGGAAATTGATTTTGGCCACTCCTCTGTTCAAAGGATTAACGCGTCCGGTCTCTCTTATGGGGCTGCCCATGACCTATGTCATCATTTTGATGTTGGTGGTTGTGGGCGGTTTCATTGCGACCCTATCGCTCATATATTTTGGAATGAGCGCGATCATTGGCTACATCGCTCTTCGGCTACTAGCTGCATATGACCCCCGCATATTTGACGTTATCTTTACCGTTCTACGGGTGACACCCCTCACCTCTTCTTGGTTCAAGAAGAAGGGGGTGACGTATGGAGCTTGATAGTCGCACAAGCTTTGCTGAACGTTCGCTACAAGAACAAGGCAGAGAGAACGAAGAGCTCCTGGCGCGTTCTTTGCCATACATTACAGCGCTAGACGACCAGTCGATATTGCTACGCGACGGCGACGTCATGGCCTCGTTTGCAGTCGATGGATTGTCAGCATCAACTGCGGATGATGTAGAGGTCGGAGAAATTTCTGCCGCGTTTTCATCTCTCGTTGCCCAGCAGATGCCTGATGTTGGATTTTATGTGCATCGAATYTCYACGCGCACATCWCCAACTGTCGATCGGGTTTCTGAAAACAATCCATTCGCGGCGGCTGTCGATCAGAGATGGCAAGGCTTTATTGGCGTAGTTGGACTGAGACTGCGGACGACTTTGGTGACGATTACGATTCGACCATCAAAGGTCATGGGGATTTGGGCGAAGATGTCAGGAGGTCGGAAGCAGAAAGAGGAAGCGCTTCAAAAGCGCATTGTTCGATTGAACCAGATTGTATCGGCAATCATGGAGACTTTGGCAAAAACAAACCCAAGAAGAATGACGATCTCTGGAGGTGAATGGCTTGGACTGCTGAGAACAACCATCAGCGGAATTTATGACCCACTAATACCTGGGCGAAGTTTCACGCCACTAAATGATCTCATTGCAAATGCGTCCATCTCATTCCAGGGCGACACCTTTACTGTTTTTGGCACTCACTCACGGAACACCAAATACGGAGCTATCGTAACGCTCAAGGATTACCCTGGAGAAACTTTCGCGGGAATTCTAGATAGTCTTGATCTTGCCACCGACATGGTAGTGACCAACTCCTTTACGCCGGGTGATCGGGTCGAGGCGTTGCAAAAAATCCAACGGGTCGCCCGCCAAATGGCCGCAGCTGAGGACGCCGCTCGATCATTGCAAGACCAGCTTAGCTATGCTGCAGATGATCAAGCATCAGGTCGCGTTGCTTTTGGTAACCACCACTGCACAATCTCAGTCTTCGCAGACAGTGATAATGAGCTTGACGAAACGCTTGGAGCCATAACGAGAGCAATTACGAGCGTTGGCGGATCAATGGTCCGGGAAAACTTTGCGGCCCGCGCAGCATTTTTTGCGCAACAACCAGGCAACTACTCCTATCGCAGTCGGGCATCGATGATTTCATCCCAAAATTTCGCAGATTTGGGCGCGCTTCATGGCGCGGCCCGCGGGCGAAAAAAAGAGCGCTCCCCGTGGGGTGAAGCGATCACAATTCTGCCGACCGGTAATGGTGAACCGTATCGATTTAACTTTCATCTGTCGGGCCAGAAGGATGAGCGCACGGTCGGTCATTCGCTTATTTTGGGGCAGACGGGTTCAGGTAAAACCCTTGGTACGGCGTTTCTTTTGGCCCAGGCCGCTCGGCTCAATCCACGGATCATTGTTTTTGATAAAGATCACGGTTTTGAGATGCCAATTCGCGCTCTTGGTGGTGATTATACAGCGGTAAAGATGGGACAGAACACGGGCTTTAACCCATTCGAGGCAGAGTCTGATGAACGGGGAGCAGCGTGGCTGACAGATTGGCTTGAGGCCATGCTGAAGCCCAAAGATGGCGAGCTGACGCCGGTGCAAATAGAGGCACTTGCGAAAGCGACACGAAACAATTCAAAAGCAGCAAAGAACTTACAGACGATTGGCCATTTCCGCTCACAGCTCAGAGCTGTGGATGACGGAAAGGATTTGCACACGCGGCTTGGGCGTTGGGACAAAGGCGGTCAGTTTGACTGGCTCTTCAATGGTGAAGGTAAAGACAGTTTAAGTTTTGCCAATGATATTGTTGCTTTCGATCTGTCAGAGATTTTTGACAACGATGATGTTCGAACAGCTTGGCTTTCCTATGTCTTCCGCCGCATCGAGCGCATTGTTGAAGATGAGCGCCCAACACTGCTTGTAATGGATGAGGCTTGGAAGCTTCTTGATGATCCATATTTCCAGTCTCGTTTGAAGGACTGGATGCTGACCATGCGAAAGAAGAATGTCGCGGTCATTTTACTGACGCAGAGAGTCTCGCACATCACAGAGAGCGCCGCTGGTGGTGCGATCATCGAGAGCGTGGTCACCCGATTGATTTATCCCTCCAATCGCAATTCTGCCGAAGAGCTTGCTCCTTTGAATCTGACGGACCGAGAACGTGATTTTCTGATGCAATCCAATGTCGGCCACCGGCTGGCTCTTATGCAATCCGGGGATGACAGCACCATTATCGACATGGATCTACACGCACTAGGGCCACTCGTCGCTGTTCTGGGCGGCGGCAAGGGCGAAGCAGCGCCGGCTGGCTGGAGAAACAAAACTGAATTTTGGAAGGACATTACGAAGTGATCAAAAAAATAATCCTGACCTTGGCATTGACCGCAGCACTCTCAGGCTGCGCTACGATCCCAACAGAATACAGCTCACCATGCGCCTGTCTCTACGAACCCCTCTATTCAGTTGGTGATGAAAGTGTAGTGACATGAGAAAAACCTTATTGCGAWCAGCGCTAGTTTTCTCGTTAGTTCTACTCCCTGCAACGAGCGCAATACCGCAAGGTATTCCGGTCATTGATACGTCGCAAATTGCACAAGTGATTGCGACATTGCAGCAGCAGATCAAAGACTATGAAGAGCAGCTAAAACAGCTGACTACAATGACAGATCAGTTGACAAATATGCGGGAACGCCTTGTGGCAATGACAGGTKCGAAGGGCATATCAAGTATCCTGWATGGCGCTGCGGACAAGGCGGCACGATTGGCAGCAACGGATTTGAAATCAATTATTGACGGAGCGATCAGCGGAAACCCTATCTCAGGCAATGTCGGTGACATGAATTCAATCATCTCTGACCTGAAAACACGTTTCGACTTCGGTGATCTTGGAGATTTCGACTCTTCTGCTGTTGCCGCAGATAAAGCGATTGCCTCGCTCGCCGGTTCAGGCTTAGCGGCAATCGCGACAGCAGACGACAGTTACAAGAGAGCAAACTCCGCAGTGACGAGGGTCAATTCATTAGTCGATCAGATCGACAACACTGCCGACCTTAAGGCGAGCGTCGATTTCAATACCCGCGTTAATGCTGAAGTTGCCGTCCTTATTCTCGAGTTAATTCGCGTTCAATCTGCCGCCACCAATGTAACTGGGATGCAGGCTCTTCAAATCGCTCGAGATGGTCAGGCCTCCCGCAACTTCATGAAAATCGGTGACAACCAATGATCAGAAACATCATCAAGCCAATTACAGCAACTCTGGTTCTGCTGGCATTCAGCCAATCGGCTCTTGCAGACCATGGGAAGAACTTTCATTGCAGTGGGTTTCCCATTCGCAGTGAGCAGGCAAAGGAAGCCATGAGTGGGCTTGCGCACAACAACACCATGCGAAACATCGTGCTCGCCTATGTCTATCAATGGGAGAATGAGGAAATCAAAAGGACCTGTGAGGCTGCTGCAAATGGAGAGACAGTAGATTTCGGGTGTTTAGACGGTCGTCGAAACTGGGACGCGATACAATCAAGAATACCGGAGGAACTGGCCGGAAAAAGCAATCAGGATCTGCGACCGCTCATGCTGCAATTGCAGGAGCAAGGTTTCAACGCAGGAGCAAGAAACAAGGTGCTCGACTATTGCGAAGGACTGGGTGTGATCGATCGGAAGGTGAAGGGATAATCAATGGCAACCCATATCACCGACACCCTGAACCTCATCGACAACGCGATTGGAAATTACGCGCAGACAGTGTTCACCGGCTTTGCTGGTCCTGTCACGTCGATGATTCAGGCAGGTGGTTTGGTTGGCTTGGTTTTAGTGGCCGCAAATGCTTTGTTTCAGTTTGTTCCAATTCGCATGTCGAGTTATCTCACATGGGGAATTCGATACGTGATGGTACTTTCAGTTGCCACAACGTGGTCTCAGTTCCAACCGATTTACGACATTCTGACAAACACACCAGGGTCAATTGGTGCCGCTCTTATCGGCGCAACAGGATCACCCAATCTCAATTCGGCGCTTGATCAGATGGTAACTGAGATATTCAATTTCTCTGATCGCGCAAATGAGGAAAGTGGTTGGCTAGGCATTAGTTTAACAGCTGTGGTGCTGATCGTTTTAGGGGCTTTGATGGCCTGTGTGGCCATTTTGGTATCAGCACTGGGAAAGGTCGGCTTGGCAATGTCGATATCATTTGCCCCAATTTTCATAGCATGCTTGCTTTTTAGCGCTACGCGCAGCCTTTTTGAGGCTTGGACTCGTTTCACAATCGGTTTTGCTCTCATTCCATTGGTTCTTGCCGGAGTCATGGGCGCAGTCATTGGTGTGGGTCAGAATTTGATTGGCACTGTCACTGGCGCCTCACAGATGTCGCAAGCCGCTGGCTTCATAATCGTGATTTTTGCTGCCATATTCATGATGTTCAATATTCCGAGCCTCGTAACAGGCCTGGCGGGAACAATTGTAACCACTGGCACGGGTATTGCTGAAACCCGCGCTGCAGCTCGTAACGCGTCCAACACGGTCACAGCGCCCGTTCGTACTGCTTATAGTGGCACTGCCCGGTATGACGCCGGTCGCCAAGCGGCTGAGAACGTCAGAGAAAAAGGTGGTGGACGGATTGCCCAGTCCACAGCCTTTGTCACGCAAGCAGTGCGCATGAGTSSSGMCWSAYWSMKYKYYARYGMTYSWWYRYKKKKKMMRMYAKRSMSCRRCKMKRSTTYRYMYRGMRMYSGMAMWKYKCMRMWATTTGAAGCAATGAAAAACAGTGCATCGGACCGCGCTTCGAAAGCTGATGCAGCTAGAACCCAAACTGGGCTCGATGGCGGCCGAAATGGATAAATTTAATTACGAGATGACAATCAATTTAGAATTGGGCCGAAAGTAAGATGGCTGAAAGAACTACTGAGCAAATTGCATACTCATTTGAGGATGAGGTATTTTTCCAACTGCGCTCTCAGCGCAATAGATGGATGGTTGTCGCTATTTTAGCGCTTGTATTGGCCACGGTCGCAATCGGTGTGGTCGTAGCACTTCTCCCACTCAAAGAGATCCGCCCCTATGTCATTATGGTCGATAAAATGACCGGGGCTGCGGAAAAAATCGTTCAAGTCCGCCCGGTGAACCTGTCCGAACAAGAAGCTGTGCGTCAAGCGGAGCTCGTCTCTTATGTTACAGACCGCGAAACATACGATGTCGCTGACAATGAGACTCGGATCCCTGAAGTTCTTACTCGGTCGCTAGAGCAAGCACGTTCTTCGCTTGTGACTTTATGGACGCGCGGATCCAAAAACTATCCGCCAGATATTTATTCCACACGCTCACGCCTAACGGTGACGATTGTCTCCATCACACTTCTCTCTGACAAGACCGCTCRGGTTCGCTTCAGAAAGATGCTCGAGACCGAGGGTGAAAAAACCGTTGAACGTGATTTTGTCGCGACTGTCGGGTTTGCCTTTCAGCCACGCGTCGAACGGAACCTACAAGCGGTCTGGAACAACCCCCTTGGCTTTATAGTCACCAGCTACCGTGTAGACGCCGAAACACTCACAAATAGGAATGCAACACAATGAAAAACAAGATTTTGGCGGCGGCATTTTTATTGCTAGTTGCTTCGACAATGCCGGTTTTTGCTGAACAGCAGCCCATCCCTCTTCCAGCAGATAGCCGGATCAAACAGTTCGTTTATAATGAAAACACAGTCTATCGATTGGATATGCATACAAGCTTCATTTCTACCGTCCAGTTCGGCAAGAACGAGGTCGTGGAGAGTATCCAAGTCGGTGACAGCGCATCCTGGCAGATTATTCGGCTGAAACGCGGCGACGTGATTTCTATCAAGCCATTAAACGCTGACGCAGTAACAAATATGACAGTATATACGGATCGAAGAGTATATACTTTTGAGTTGCGTGCCCACCGGGGTAAGGCCGGTAATCGCCAAAACCATAATTTCCGAACCACATTTCAGTATCCGACCGGCGTTGTTTCAGAATTTGGCAACGCAACCTCTAGCCGGCGCGGTCGCAACTTTGACTATTATGTGGCCGGAAAGTCGGAATTTGCGCCTGTTGAGGTCTTCGATAACGGTAAGCAAACATTCTTCACATTTCCGGAAAACGCCCCTTTGCCCGGCATATTTCGTGTCGGAAAAGGTGGAAGCGAATATGTCGTAAATTCGCGAACCTCTGGCAGACAGATCATTGTTGATGGCGTTTACAAGCAATGGACGGTTCGGATTGGAAGTCAGGCAGTTTGTGTTTCGGATGGGCCGTCAGTAATTAGCGGACCAGCGAGCTAGCCATGACAGATAATTCCACTGAAAACGATGAAACCGAGAGACTAAGAACGCGACGTGAGCGCATGTCAGGAAAAGCGCAGCGTGGCAGGTCGCCTTGGATTGTCATAATGATTGCTTCTCTGATTTTGCTAGCAGTAGTTTTTGTTGTCTTTCCAGATCAGGTACGTCAGCTGTTGGGACTTTCCACGTCATCATCAGAAGACATTCAACGAACCTCCCAAATCGACAATAGCGGCATCTCGACGCAAATTCAGAGAACGCCAGGCCTGGATCTTAATATTCCAAAAGAGGAAACAAGAAACGCGACGCCTCCTTTGGGAACCCCAACTGCAGGGCTGGACGAGGCATCCAGAGCAAGACTGGAAGCGCTGGAGAAAGCTCTTCAGGACATAGCCAATCGCCCAGAAGCAGATGGCGGCCCTACAGCGGCGGATATTAAAAAGCTTCTTGATCAGCAAGCAGCTGCTTTACGTTCTGAAGCAGAATCAAGAGAGCTTTTGTTGAAAGCCCAGTTGGATGCGTTGCGAGCACAAACGAAGGTGCCAAAAGGGCTAACCGCTGAAGAACTTGCGAAGCAGGAGCTGTTGCGACTGGACGCAGAAGAGCGCGCGCGCCTCCGTAAACTCTTGGCTGAAAGAAAGGCTGCACGCGAAGCAGAACTTCTCGAACGCATCCGATCAGACGGCAATGTCTTTGATGTATCTGAAGAGGGAAAGTCACAATCGGGTTCGAGAGAGGATGAAACAGGGGTTCGTGAATTATCCGACAATGAAAAATTTCTGAAGTCTGCTGCTGGCAGTGGATGGGAAACTGCACGGGCATCAGATCTTGGAGACATTTCGAAAATAATTGTACAGGGCACGTTGATTTCGGCGGTGCTGGAGACGGCTATAGATACGGAATTGCCCGGAAATATCCGGGCTCAAGTCACGCGACCTGTCTATTCCTTTGATGGGCAGAATGTACTTATGCCTGCTGGCACACGCTTAATTGGTACTTATAATTCCAAAATTTCGATCGCTCAAAATCGAGTGTTAATTGCGTGGAACCGGGCCATTACACCTGACGGCAAATCCGTAAAGCTTGCTGCAACTGGCGTTGATCGACTGGGGCGTGGTGGACAGGCCGGGAATGTTGACACTCGTTTTGTTGAGCGGTTTGGCACGGCGCTTCTGATTACAAGCATATCCGCAATTCCTTCGTTTTTGGCCAATGAGGATGCTACCAGCAATTCAACGCAGAAAGCTGCGACGGACGTTGCTCAAGACGCATCTGACGATCTGAAGGATACCACAGAGGATGTTCTGGAAGAGTATTTAAAGCTCCCTCCAATCATCCGAATTCCCCAGGGTACTCTTATGAATATTCTAGTGAATCAAGACCTGATATTTTCATGACGTATGGCGTCAACAGTTATGCCGAGCAGGGATTGGGCGCGCTCGAAGAGCTTTTGAAATCAGACCGCGTCAACGAGATCGTTATCAATCCTGACGGACGCATATTCGTTGAATACTCGGATCAAGATCACATGCAGGAAGTCACAGATGCGACTATGTCTGAGCAAGACATACAATCCCTAGGTTCAAACTTGGCCGGTGAAACCGGCAACTCATTGGGCGATGATCACCCTATTGTTTCTGGCCGTGTTTTCGTTTTTGGCAATGATGTTCGCGTGCAAGTGGTGGTGCCACCCGCGATTGAGAGTGGCGTTTCACTGTCCATTCGGAAATATGTGTCCCGGGTTCTCACAATGGAAGAAATCGAGTTTGTTCATGGAGAGCAAATCGATGTTGACGCAATCCGAACATCGTCGCACGAGGCTCTGAAGGTTCACCTGAAAAATGACGACCTGCCCGCACTCCTGAGATCTGCCGTGGAGAACAAACTAAATATATTGATCTCCGGAGGGACATCCTYAGGAAAGACAACGATCGCGCGCGCATTGCTAAGCCTGTGCCATGAAGCTGAGCGCCTGGTAACTATTGAAGACGCCGTGGAACTGAGACCAACCCACACAAACACCGTTGCTCTAGTTGCAACTCGGCGCGAGGGTTCAGATCGCACAACCGCCAAACTCTTGGAAAGTTCCCTACGGATGCGGCCAGATCGAATAATTGTCGGCGAACTAAGGGGAGCCGAAGCTTATAACTTCCTTGAGGCAATCAACACAGGTCATCCTGGTTCAATCTCGACCATTCACGCAGATAGTCCAAAGCTCGCACTTGAGCGCATTGCACTCATGGTTATGCAAACCGGAGTTCGCCTCACTCGCCAAGATGTAATTGAATATGCTTCGAAAACGATTGATATGATCATTCAGGTTGGTCGCAAAGACGGCAAGCGCGGTGTTTTGGAAATTTCTCTGCTTTAGACGCGGAGCTAATGCTCTGTTTCACAATGAGCTTGATCTACAAGGACCTCTATCACCGCACAATCGGCGATATCGTTGCCTTAACTGCTTTGATCCGCTGAAGTAGTTCAGATTGACTGGTCTTCATGTTCTGAAACTCCTCGGGTGAAATTTCCTCATCAGAGGCCTCTGAATTCGAAGACGGTGTAGTACTTTGTTCTTTCTTTACAGCAGATGTGATCACTAACTTATTCGGCAATGGCATAGGACCATTCTGCGCCTCAAACACTGGCTTGAGCAGCCTGTCGTCATAATATCGCACCTTCTGAGCCATGACAGGATCTGAATCATGAATGAGCAGAACACAATCATCATCTGATAGGCCACGCAGATCCTCGGGCCTGAGAAGGCGAGCGCCTTCGTGACGCTCCTGAATATTACTTYTTCCGAGCTGTCCCATTGTCCAGGACTTTGAACGACTCTTCCTTGTAAAATCTCCGATTGCCTTTGAGACATAGTCCGGTGTCTCGCTATCTGCCGGCGCCATGAACAATTGCAAACGACAGTTTGCGAGAAAGTTCTGGGCACCATCATTGCCGTATGTACTGCGAAGATTTGACAGGGACTGAGCAACGATCATCATCCGGCCGCCATAGCTCCGGATAGTCGAGATCGCCTGCCYTAGCGCGTTCATACGGCCGAGTTGCGGAAATTCATCCAGCAACAGCAGAACCGGGTACGGCTCATCATCTTGCGGTTCACTTGTTTGCAGAACGGCAACGGTTTGCTGGAAGAGAAGCCTGACAACAGGGGCCAGCATCGCCAGATCATTTGGAGAAACCACGATATAGATGCTTGCTGGTTTGCGACGCAAACTTGATATGTCGAAATCCGATTTCGCTGTTGCTGCTCGAACCAGTCCGTCTCGCCAGAGCCCAAGTCCCCCATCAAACAAAACCGACATATAGGCGGAGAGTGTTCGATCGGCGATCCCCGCCATGCGCAGATAGATTGACTTGGATTCTGGAATGCTTGTCTCTTCGCCTAGCTTTGCGAACATTTCGTTGAATTCGCCGCCCTGGCTTAAAAGGTCATAGATAGCCGCAATGGTTGGTGTGCCGCGCTTGACCACCTCTAGTACACTTGCTGCGAAAATCTCTTTTGCGCTCACAAGGAAACCCTGAACATTGTCGCCTGGCATGACGATGAAGCTCTCGGCGATCCGTTTGGCTTCGGTGAAACGGCGCTCTGGTGCCAGTTTTGCCACACCATCCAGGGGATTAAACCTGTGGGATCGATAGTCTTCATCAAGAGGGGAGAAACGGTAGATTTCATCTCCCATGGATTGCCTTGCCCTGGAAGTTTTCTCAAAATTCTCGCCCTTAATATCGAGGCAAATGACGGAGCCGCCGTAGGTGAGCAGTGTGGGGATAACGACACCGACACCTTTTCCTGAACCGGTCGGCGCACATATGAAGCTATGCGGGATATTGCTTGATGTGACGAACTCTCCTCGCCTCTTTGGACCGCCCAATTTCGCATAGATTGGCCCGGAAAGGTTCGCTAGTGAAACTGCCAGCCCTTTTCGCTTCAGCTCTTCTTTTGTGGCCCATTTTGCCGAGCCGTGGCTTGAGAGCTGTGGCCGGTATGAGACCGCAATGAAACCAATCATTCCAATCAGAGCCGCCCCGGCAATAATCAAGATGCCGGTTTCAAATGGTTCCTGCCACGTGCCCACTACCCAAGGGGCATAGTCGAGAATTTCAAAACCCTCGACGTCATTGAATTTGCCCCCCAGTTTCACAACCGTAAACGCACTGGCTATGATGATGCCAACCATGCCGCCGGCCATGAGCCCGACACATCCGAAAATGAGGGCATCTTGCAGGTGTTTCTTGGTATTGCCGTTTCTCACAGATCCAAACCTCTGTCTTTTTGAGTAGTTCTTGTGGCTTGCTGCACCGCCAGATCCGTATCCCCCCTGGTGTCATTGGCAAGTTTGGCAAGTGCTGAGACGAGCTGCAGTTTGCGTGCACCTTCCGCATCTTGCTGTTCGGCTTCCAGGTATCGACGGCTGAGCGCGCGCTGTTGATCGACTTCCTTGGTGACGAAGCGGAATGCATCTGACTTGCCGGATTCCAGCTCGCGAAGTTCAGAAGGGTGTAGAGTGTCTTTGATCGTTTTTCTGAACGACGTTTCTTGGTCATCGTCAAGTTTTTGGCCATCGCGAATGAGCTTGCCAATTCGTTGCAATTCCCTTTTACGCGCGGCGTGTGTTTCTAAATCTCGCTCTGCTTTCCGATAGGTTTGAAGGGCATTGCGATGCAGCTCATCGTAGGCTGATTGCACCAGTTCTTCATACTGGTCCTTTGGCGTGGCTTCACGGAATTTGAGGTTGTTTTGGATGTCCTCCAGCTCATCTTTTCGCCATTGATCTGCAAGTTCTGTAGACACCGGCTCTGAGCCAACGAAACGCGCAACAAATTTCTCTGGATCAATGCCATTGTCTTTGGCCAGCACTTTGATCTTTTCATCGGCTGCGTGTTTGGCATTTGTTTCGATGCCGTCTGCTGCAGCCATACCTTGATAAAGACCATCCTGGTTAGCGGCGACGTGACCTTGCAGCGATTGAACATCCGGCATCAAATCGGCGGCCTGCGCCTTCATCTGTGAGGCGTCGCGCTCGAACTGAGACCGATCAACTCCATTGGGTAGACTTCCGATTTCTGCATCAATGGTTTCGATTCCACTCAAGATTTCTGATCGTCTGGACATGATAAACTCGCTTTGTCGTTGAACCTCTTTTGACGTGAGGAATTGTTCATCGGAATTTCCGGGGGTGCTTTGTGGCATGATCTCTTTGCCATCGAGGATGGCCATGGCCACAACTCCGATGGCCAATGAAATTTCAGGGTAACGCTCGTGAAGAATTCTTGCATCGCCAGCCATTTGCTGGGAATAAAGTATGATGGATGCGGCGGACCTGAGGGCTGTCACTGGTGTATGGGAGGGAGCCGTCGGCTGCCTCCCTTCCTTTTCGGCCTCGCGGACTTGCGCATCTGGTATAGGCCGATCCGATAATCCACGTGCATGGCGCGGGGTTGCTTCGAGAACAATCCCTTCACGCGCTGCCACCTCTACTTGAACAGCTCTGATTTCATCGTAGTTAAACTGGCTTTTTCGGGAGACTTTCAACCAGTCACCGTTCTCCATGCCGCGCCGATTGACCACGACGTGGATATGCGGGTGAGCACGATCTGTATGGAAGGCGGTATAGTAATCGAAGACATCACCATAATTGCCTGATGCGAACATTTCCTCGGCCCAAGCGCGCCCTGCCCTATAGGCCGCAGCATGATCCGTCTCGGCGGGAAAGCTGATAACAAAGTGGGTGGTTTWGTCAGATTGGGTTTTGGTCTCCCCGGACAAGCCCCAGGAGTCGATAAGAGCCTCCTGCTCATCTTGACCAAGCTCGGCTCCAAAGTAGCGTTCGGACCTTTCAAGGACAGTGTCCCCGTCTTTCTCCAGATAAGACATCTGATCGCGCATCCCGCGCGCGTTTGCTGTCCCGCCCTTCTTGATGACTTTGACCATTGCCTGCGGCGAGCGATTCAAAATATCCAAAGAAATTCGACGCATACGACTTTGGCTGCCACGGCCGCTCGCTCCTCCTGCCTGTTGCTTCTTGAGCACGTGGTGCAGCAGCGAAAGCCGCATAGTGTTGCCAAGATTAATCTCGGCCCAATGCTCTCCCATTATGAGATCGACTGGTGACAAGCGCTCTTTCTGCGCGGCTACTTWGACCAACAACTCTGGGACATGAATAGTCATGATTTACTCACCGTCTCATCTAATTTGCGCAGACCATCACTCCGCCGTTTCCCAACATTCAGGATCATTTGGATCAGCTGTTCGAGGCGGGCCAACTCGACACCGAGTTGTTTTCGGTCTTCCATGAACGCAACATAGTCAGGGTTAAAAGTGCGGTTACCGGCCTTAGCGATTTGATTGATGTTAGTTGCAACACCACTGATTTGGCGGGTGATTAACTTCAATTGTTCAAGCGTGTCATCGCTGACTTCGAGGAAACCAGACGCTTCCCTTGCCATGGTGCGAAGGGCACGATTGGGTGTGACTGAGAGCTTCTCACAGACCCGTTTGAACTCCGCTTTCTCTTCGGGGCGCAGCTTCACACTCACCGTCACGAAGCCAACAACATCCTCACCGCCTGCAGAAACACTGGTTTTCCATTGGCCACGATTTGGCGCTTTGCCCTTCCAAGGCTCTTGCTTTACGTCTGAACGCTGTCCTTTTTTCGCGACGGTCGATGCCAAAATCCCATTCCTTCGTCTAAAAACACTGGTCAGCCCTCGGGCGGCCAACGCTTGCGTTGGTGGGGGTACGTGGCAAAGGTGCTACCTTTGCATATATCCTGCCACGTACCCTCCTCTACCCTTAGCGCTTCTGGTCGAAACACCGTTACGATCCTCTCCTTCACGCCGTTAAGCACTTGATGCTTTAACGATCAGGAAACCTTTGCTTTTCTGACAGTTAGACAAATGGACATTTGGTTGGAGCAATAGCTCGACAGATCGCCAAAGCAATATTTGGATAACTCGATTTTCAGACAAAAGGACACCTCCACATATGACCATGCAGACAGATAGGCAGACCAACAAAGAGACAGATCAACAAATCGCCAATCGGACAAATGGGCAGCAAGCAGGAGCGGTCAAATGAAACAAATTGCATTTGCATCGTTCAAAGGCGGTGCCGGAAAAACAACGGCAGTCATGGCCGTTACAAGCGCACTTGAAGACATGGGCAAACGTGTTGCGCTGATTGATGCGGATGAAAACATTCCGCTCATCGAATGGCGTGACAATGCTATCAAAGCCGGAACTTGGTCGGACCAGGTCGTCATTTATGAGGCCGACGATTTGCGATCATTTGAGCAAGCTTATGAGAACGCTGCTTCAGTTGGTTTTGATTATACGCTCATCGACACGCGTGGCGGCGGATCGGAGTTGAACAATGCGTGTATGATCAACGCAAACCTTGTTATCATTCCATCCGCATTGACCACACTCGATATGACACAGGCACTTACTACTTTTGAGCATGTGATTGAACTCCATCAGTCGATGCAAATCGAAATACCTGTTGCCCTACTGATTCAACGTGTGCCGGTTGGTAAACTGACAATCTCACAACGGCAAGATTTGGAGGAACTTTCCAAGCTCCCCCATTGTGAGACCAAGCTGCATAGTCGAGATGCCTTTGCTGCCATCGGCAAGCGCGGACTGCTTCACAAGGCCCATTCTCAAATGATGTCTGATCCTCACAAACGCATCGGTGCAAGTCACCTCGCAACAGCCATAGAGGAGGCACKATMATKSGSSMSSKRCSKYKWKKWWKSCCTSRGYKATGCTNKGWKGKSGRKYAMWYYRMCSYSKKSAWMWRAKYRTCMCAASMWRSSRMARCSKCRARMMGKKKYWCCAAACTCGCCAACGCCTGAGCTTTTGAAGAATAAAGAGATTCCCAAAAAGAATGAAAAGAAAGAGCCACTGAAACGCCGGTCAAGCGAGGCTCTAAATGCGAAGACTGATGACAATGAAAAGGTGATACTGCGCTTGGTCGCCTATCCGCCCGCAAACGGTGAGTTTGATTTGTTCGATCGGATGATCGCAAGCGGGATCACGCATCGACAGGCAATTCTTGCATTGTTGAGGCGGGGGACGGATAGGCTGTGCGAAGTCCCTGAGACTTGGGGCAAGTCATCAGGCAAAGCCAGTTTCGAGCGACAGGGAAACCCGATTGAAACTAATCGATCTGTCTCTGCCAACCTGCATCAACAACTCAAGACAACAATTGATCCGTTTGGCGTTTTGACTGAACGTGCATTTGGTAAGATCGTCGGGGAGGCAATTCTTGCGATGGAACTGGAAGAATCGGGAAATAATAAATGAGTGATCTGGCTCAAAGAGCCAGATCTGAATTGAGAGCGTCGTAATATCGGTGCCGGGCGAGTGTCGCCGTGGTGTTCAGCTGTTCCAGAAGTTCTGGATGTTCGTCGGCATCGAATGCTTCGAGGAATTTTTCGTAAGCCATGTCAGCTTCGATTTCTGCGAGTTCAAGGGATTGTTGCAAGGTCATCTGTTCGTCCTTCGTAGGAGGTTTGTCAGCGGGGAAGAGATGGTGGCCAACGGGCCACCATTTGATCCGGATCATTCGCTGTCTTTTGCGAAGGAGAGGACGTCAAAGTCCTGTGCGATGAGATTGGTCTTGTAGACCTTGTCGCCATTCTTTTTGTAAGAGTTCGTCTGGATCGTTCCTTCGAAGATGACTTGGTTGCCTTTCTTGCCGACCTTTGGGTTTGCAAAGCGTTTGCGAAGGGAGTCTGAGAAGAGCGTAACCGTGTTCCAGTCAGATTTAATGGTCCAGTTGTTTCCTTCTTTGACCTGACGGTCTGAGGCGATTGAGATGTGGGTGACTTTCTCCTGAGCATTGATGGTGCCGATGCGGCCGATAATGCGGAATTGTGCGTTGTTGATCATGTCTGTCTCCAGTGGTTTGTGTTTCTATGGATCGTGTGAAGGCAGACGGTTCTGGGCTGGTTAAATTTCCGGAAGACACACTGGTGCGGCCCACAGGCGAAGCCGAGGACACGGGTGTGGCTGGAGCAGCGAAGCTGTTTAGTGATTTTGCCTGACGAGGTTCACTGCCACGTTCCATCTCATCAGAAACACATGCCTCTGGAGACGGCTCAGATCTTACGCCTCAATGACCTGCACCCCGCCGCAGATTTCATCAAAGATTCTGGTTACCCGGCACCGACTGATCGCCTGCTACGGGTCACACTCAAATTGCAAATGGGCTGCTAAAGAATGGATGGTGGTTATTGAGCTTTTCCCAAGATGTTGATGAAGCTTTGCAATACCACTCGGCACATTGGCGACCGAACTCTCTCAATAGAGACCAGTTAAGCTCTTAAGTTGGCATCGATAACGGGCAAGATTTCTATGCAAGATAAACAGGGTGACGACCGTTAAGTTCCAAGAACAAGGATCTGAGCTTCATTGGCCATATCCTGGACACCACCACCCCACTGTAAGTCCATCATAAGCAGGAGATAGGGCAAATCCGCGCACTGAATCTTCGATCCCAATGTTTGGTGACGGCCAGGTTCGTGATCAATCGTGCAATGTAAGTTTCAATTGCATTCACATCCTCTGCAGCAATTGGCACATGGAGGCAATTAGGTAGTGCATACTTTCGCCGCTGCTCGAGAAATCAACTGATACCCTCATCTACGATATTAAATACTTCACTAGAGTTCAGATTTTTCAACTGAGTAACGTTGGCTCCATCCCAGAAATATGAGAAGTGCTGACCTTGGTTCGGAATGCCCGCAACGTCCGGCCAGAAGAGAGCAACCGCCATGCCATCGGGGAAACGTACGCTCTTATAGAGTAAGCCGTTTGACGCCTTGGCTCTCAGGTCCGCAGCCAATTGTTGTGGTTTGGCGTAGTGTTCCGGGTCATACAACTCTTCAAATTGCGGAGTGTTGCTGACATCATGAAGATCAGTATCCAATGAACCGATGAGTTCTCTAAAGTCAGAAGTCCACCCCGGAGCTTCAGACGTCGCTGCCATGAATTTTCCGTGGTGATGAATCGTCTCAAAGAGCGCAACCTCTACTTGATCGCCAGTATAGTAGACGCCGTATGAACCATCTGTGAACCGACTGGGTCGATCTGTTGAAGTGTGAACAAAGGGAGCCATAGCCCAAGAGGCCCCTGCCCCGGCAACACGACGTTCCTCTGGAACGAGATCAAGCATCCCAACGCTTTGTGCGACACGTGGATTGGTTTTCGATTCTGCTGACAGGATCGCATCCCAATCAGCAGGATCTGCAATATCTTCGAAGAGATCGATCGGTGGAAACTGAGATCGAACAATCCTATGGGTTTGATGCCACGTTACTCGAACAGTGTTTGGATCCGGCAACGCTATCCGCCTCGTATATCATCAAGATAGCGTCTAACGCGCATGATGTCGGTGAGTTCGCCTGCGAGCAGGACATCAAGAGCCAACGCACCACCAAATGTCTCATTTGGACGCTTGATCCAGCCATAGCCTCGCTCTGCTTCGGTGAAGATGATCCGCAAAGCTTTGTGAATACCCATCAGATTTGACAAACGTGCTTTTAGGTCACGCGGGATGCGCCCGATGGAGCCAGCTTTCCAACGCGCCCAAGTGCGCGGGGACAAGCCACCAAGTAGCACAGAGGCTTGCGCATCCGTCAAATCCCACTTTGCAAAGAGATTGACGACGGCGCGCGCCATGGCCACACTTTCTTCATCGGTGATCTCTGGTGCTGCAGGTTGGTATGCTGTTTTCTCTATGAGCTGCAGTTGAGGCATCTAAAACCCTTTCTTGTCATATGGCATAATATAGGGTATTTATTGCCAAATTGCAAATTTTATCAACCCACTCTGGTTAACATTAGTATGACGCAATCCAAAACAGATCATCATGATCCCGCCGGATCTAACTGGCGAAGATGGGACCCACACATTCATAGCCCGGGAACAACCTTTGCTGATCAATTTGGTGGTGAAGGAAGCTGGGACGAATATATCGAGCGGATAAATTCCGCTACACCCAAAATCGAGGCACTAGGTGTCACCGACTATTTCCGTCTGGATGGCTACAAACGCGTTTTGGAACAAAAACGAAACGGAAAGCTCAGTGGTGCAAAATTTATTTTTCCTAATGTCGAACTACGTTACGGAATAGGCTCACCAAAAGGTTCGCCTATCAACTTTCATTTGTTGGTTTCTCCAGATGACCCAAACCATATTGATCGTGTTGAGGATTTTCTTCAGTCGTTAACGTTCAAAGCGGGTCCCAACAATGAAAGTTTTCGTTGTACGGCCAGCAGTATAAGGCGCCTTGGTCGGATACACACAAATAACGACAACTTGGAAGATGAAGCAGCATTCAGAGAGGGTGCAAATCAGTTCAAGGTAAATCCGGATGAATTCCTCAGTCTATGGGCAGACAATCGATGGATGCAGGTGAATGTATTGGTGGCGGTCCCTGCTAGTAGCCGCGACGGTACAGCTTCGCTACAGGGCGATGACGCTCTGGCCGCAATGCGTCAAAAGTTGGAGCGCATGTCCCACGTCATATTTTCATCTAGGCTTTCTGATCGAAAATTTTGGTTGGGTGAGGGAGTAGTAAGTCTTGAGAACATCAAATCCACTTATGACGGGCCTAAGCCTTGCATCCATGGGTGCGACGCACATTCACTTGAAGAGGTAGGTCAACCAGATCTTGATCGCTATACTTGGATTAAGGGCGACCCTTGCTTCGAAACGCTTCGCCAAATTTGCATTGAGCCTAWAGACCGGGTGATCGTCGCCTCAGCTCCGCCAGGTGCTGCATTGGCGTCACATACGGTCACAGCTATTACAATGGAAAATGCTCCGTGGTTTCTCACTTCAAAAATCCAATTAAATAGTGGGTTGGTCGGAATTATTGGTGCAAGGGGGTCCGGTAAGACCGCCTTAGCTGACATGATTGCAGCTGGCGGTAATTCGCTTTCCAAACACCTAACGAAAACATCGTTTGTGAAACGGGCTACACAACCAGTTAATCTTTTAGGGGATGCGGCTGTTACGCTCCATTGGGCAGATGGCAGCGAAACCAAAGTTGACCTTAGCAAAGCAGAATACTCGAATGACTTTGAGCCAGAACGTATTCAGTACCTGTCCCAGCAATTTGTAGAACAGCTTTGTTCCGCTGAAGGAGCAACGGAATCGCTGATTGCTGAAATAGAGCGGGTGATTTTCAATGCGCATCCCCAAGCTGATAGATTGATGGCCGACACTTTCTCAGAGTTGCTCGAAATCAAAGCGTCTTCCGGACGACAGCGCCGTATCGAGTATGAGCGAGCGATAGCTCAAGCTGGCGCAAAAATGAAAGCTCAGAGGGATCTGAAGGACCGTGCGAAGGTTGCACACTCAACCAAAGCCACCCTCACCGCTCAGAACCAGCAAGACAAGAACGCCCTTGAAGGACTGGTCAGCAAACAGGCAGAGCAACATAGCATTGATTTCCAGAAAGTTGCCGCAGCGGCGTCTGAAGTCGGTTCCAAAGTGGAGGCCGTACATCGTCGATTAGCGGCATTAGAAACACTAATGCAGGAAGTGACTGCTTTTCAAACAATTGGTGCAGATCAAGAACTTGACGACCTTAAGCATCGCCATGGCTCAACCGAACTGGAAGACAAGGCTTGGGCGAATTTCAAGTTAAAATATGAAGGTGATGCGACGCAAGAAATAGCCAATGCTAAATCGGCAAACGGCAAACTTTTGAAAAACTTCTCTGGTGATGCAGCCGAAATAAAGAACGTGCGGACCCACTTATTAGAGACCTTAGACAAAGGCGCGAATCCAAGTTTTCTTCCCAGAGGTGTAGATGATTTGAACGGCTTATCGTTGGCGTTGCTTCAAGCTGAAGAAGAACGCCTGCGTAACCTAATGGAATTGGATGAGGACAAAGCCAAACGCCATAAACGGCTGTCTGACAAAATGGCGGAGACGGTCACCAAGATCGTAAAACTTGATAAGACCATCTTGGAAGCCGAAAGCGCTGATGCCGAAATCAAACGTCTGTTAACTGATCGCAATCAGAGCTATATCGGCGTCTTCGAAGGCATCATTGATGAGSMRSWRCAACYSWKAKWSSYTYRKARMMMAKTGSKGSAYYSAYYKRMGRRAKYMASCSGSRSGCWMWMSWMACTGANNTYYARYMWCMRCMGKYTTGTCGATCTGGAAAATTGGGCATCAGTCGGTGAAGAGTTGATCGATGCTCGCGCAACTGGCGACTTTAAGGGCAAAGGATCGCTTGCGAAAGTAGCCGAACAGATTTTATTGCCTGCGTGGCAGTCAGGTGACGCTAAAGAAGCCGCCGAAGCCATGATGAAGTTTCGAAAGGATTATGATCCCATTTTCCGTCAAGCCGCAAAGATCGATAAAAATGACAAAGACGCCTACGCTGAGTGGGCCAATCGGATATCAACATGGCTTTATGACACTAGCCACATAACAGTCAGCTACGGTCYACAATATGAAGGGGTCGAGATAGAAACTCTATCACCTGGCACAAGAGGTATCGTCTTGCTGTTGCTATATCTTGCCATCGACACAGATGATGACAGACCGCTTCTTATTGATCAGCCAGAAGAAAACCTTGATCCCAAATCAATCTATGATGAGCTCGTTGTACTATTCAGAAACGCCAAGCTAAGGCGTCAAATCATTATTGTAACTCACAACGCTAATTTAGTGGTCAACACGGATGCCGACCAGGTCATCGTAGCTGATTGTGGACCTCTGAAGGGCGGGCAGTTACCCGAAATTCACTACACGAGTGGCTCGTTGGAGAACAGGCAAATCCGAGAAATGGTGTGTCAAATTCTTGAAGGAGGTGAGCAGGCCTTCCGCGAACGGGCAAGAAGGCTGAGGATAGATTGAAGGACCAAAGCGAATTGTCCAAAAGGGAACACTTACCCAACGTACTCATCATCGATGACGACAAATTGTTTGTCGGACCCATGGCTGACAACTTCTTGGACCAAGGCCTCAATGTTATCACGGCCAGCACCACAGAGGATGCTCTTAGACTCCTGAATAGTGACAAGACGTTTGACGCGGTGTTCACGGATATTATGATGCCAGTGAATGAAGGTTTTGAAGCTAGATTTGGGAGTAGTAATGGAGGATTACTAACCGGTCTTAGGCTTGCTGAACATATTCGAAAGATGGATCCAGATCTTCCAATCATTGCATTTACCGCATCCATATCGTCGGAGATTTCCAGGGAAAACTCGCCCTTCGATCACGTTATCAGCAAAGCAACGGGCATGGGGGACCTTTCAGCTTGGAACAACATCCACGAACGCTTCATCGCCCGAAAGCTGAGAAGATCTAAGGACTGGGTCCGGCGATCAATCGAGGAAAAAAATTTAGTTCTGTACGAGGCAAAACCAGACCTCCTTGGCATGAAGCATGAGGATTTTCTTGAGCAACGCCAGCAGATCTATGTCTCTATCAATGAAAATCTCTTGAAGGTTCTAAATGGCGACATGGATCGATTGTCCGATCTTTCGCCAAGAGAATTTGAAGAAGTCTGTGCAGTTTCCTTGGGGCGGCTCGGGTATGACGTAACTATTACTGCTCAAGGGGCGGACAATGGTATCGATCTCATTGCGACCACGAATGATTCAATTCTGAAACCAGTCTATCTGGTTCAATGCAAGCGTAACCGCATTGACCGAAAAGTTAGTGTGCCAATCCTGAGAGATCTGAGATGTGTCGTGGATGACTACCGTGCGAACGGTGGCATCGTCATGACTTCATCTTACTTCACTTCAAAGGCGCAAGAATACGCGGAACGGGACCAATATCGGATGCAGTTGTTTGATGTTCTAAGGTTGAAGAGTCTCATAGAGGAAGGCCAAAACTAGATCGTAAAATGACTTAAGCAACCTATCCCGCAAACTGAATCGTATGGCAATGGAAGTAGTACAATGCGTCAACTTCAAAGAATGCTTTTTGACATCTATGCGCTCGCTTTGCCGCGTGGTCATGGATTTGGGAAATCAACACCCATAGACGCATTCGAAAGCGACGATAGTGAAGCATTTGGTGTCATCACTAATCATGTTGAGACAGGAAAATTTGGCTACATTGYTTTGCGTAGAAGAGTTGATTTCGTCTGGTCGCAAGTTACCGCTGAATCCGACCTGTCAACGAAGAGCGCTTGCATTGATTTGATCAGACCATATWTAAAAAATGACCAGCCACGTGTCTTGCTTCCCACAAACACAGCTCCTCGTCCAAGGCTGGGAGTAATTGGGAAAAAGGAACCAAGTGATCAGTTTTCTGTACTTGCAACTCCTAGTCACCAGATCGCTGCATGGACATTGAACCAGCTATATTTGTCACTGCCCAATCCAGATAAGAATTGGGTAAGCGATTGTCAGACAGAAAACTTCCACACGCGCATGTGGGAGGCTCAGCTTCTAGCAAGTTTTCGAGAGCAGGGCTTACTTGTAACCCAACCTCATCCGTCACCAGATTTTGAGATTCAAAATCGGTTGGGTGGTGTAGCCCATGTAGAAGCTGTCACAACAAACCCAAAAGTCAGATCTGCCCATGTGAACGCACCTGTGAGCATTCAACCAGATGAACGGGATGAACTTTTCTWTGGTGCAGCAACAGAGCGTTTTGCAAAGACAATCGGTAACAAGCTGCAACGTGAATACCACTTGAAGCCTCATGTCGCAGGTAAGCCATTGATTATCGCAATTGCTGATTTTCATGCACCAGGGTCAATGGTTTGGAGCCGTGAAGCACTTATTGGATATCTCTATGGAACCGG
>JAESUT010000037.1 GCA_016762995.1 Gammaproteobacteria bacterium
CCGGCGGTAACCTTCTGCCAATCGCAGGTGGTTTCCGTGTTGACGAATTCTTCATAGAGGGTTTCTTGCCTCTAGTTGATGGCTTGGACTTCGTTGATTCTCTAAACCTAGAGTTTGGCTATCGCGATTCCGACTACAACACTGTTGGTAATGTTAATACGTGGAAAGTAGGTTTTAACTGGACTGTTAACGATTCTCTGATGTTTCGTGTAATGGAACAGGAAGCATCACGTGCTCCTAACATTGCAGAGTTGTTCTCGCCAATTACTACTTCGCTGCGTAACGCAACAGAGGATCCATGTTCTATAGCTAACGCAGGTAACATCGACGCTAGATTACAAGGTCTTTGTGAGTCTACTGGTATGTTGCCAGCACAGGTTGGCGTACTTCAGGATATCGTATCTGGTCAGATTAATACTCTTGAGGGTAGCAGCCTAACTAGGGCGCCAGCTGCAGAAACAGCTGATACGTTTACAGTTGGATTTGTTTGGACTCCAGACTTGCCTATCTTTGAAAATGTAATGCTGTCTGTAGACTACTATGACATTGACATCACCGACGTAATCGGTGAGTTCTCTGCTCAGGAAGTTTTGGACCAGTGTTATGTCCTAGGTAATGCAGCATCATGTGCGAACGTTGTGCGTGTTGATGGCGACCTAACTAGCCCGGCATCTGGTATCCGTCGTCTAACTACTAACCTAGACTACGAAAAGTCTACTGGTTACGAAGTTTCTTTTAACTTCGGTTATGATCTTGGTGAATTCGGCGACCTATCTTTCTCAGGAAACATCAATAAGTATTCTGAGCAAGAGAGCCAGAGCTCTTCAACTAGTCCTGTAATCGATTGTTCCGGTTTCTTCGGTACAAGCTGTGACCCTGTTTCTGACCTTCGTTGGACTCAGCGTACATGTTGGAACTGGAATGACCTGACTGCTTCACTACAATGGCGTCACATCGACGGTATTGATGTTGAGCGTCCAGAAGCGGCAGCGACTTTCGCCGCCTTCAGAACTATCGATGACTACGACTACCTTGATCTTTACGTAAGCTACAACCTTTGGGATGATCGCGTACGTCTAAGTGTTGGTATCGACAACATCACTGACGAAGAACCGCCTGTGCTAGGTAACGAATCAGGCGATACTTCTTCTAACTCTGGTAATACTTACCCAAGTAACTATGATACTTTGGGTCGTATGTACACTTTCGGTGCTCGCTTGAGCTTCTAATTCCGAAAAGAGTAACGTATCAAAAAAAGGCGAACTTCGGTTCGCCTTTTTTTATTCCTCAGATTTGTATTGAGTGATTCGATCTATGAATTGTCAAGAGTGTTTAGGACATGCCCAGTAGTTTTCGTGCGGTATCTGCTGATGCGACTTTTCTCTGCTGAGCTGTTGCCCCCTTACTTACCGCTCTAACCAGTGCTGCGTTGTTCGCAGCCTCTGTGCCGTCGGCTAGTAGCAGGTTGTTCTCAAAGCCGACCCGACAGTGTCCGCCTTGTCGTATAGCCGCGAACATGCAGTCGGCCTCACTGGCACCGAATGCACAGAGTGACCAATGACTAACATCTGGAAGGAGGGCGAGAAGCGGGGCAAGATCTGCGGAATCCGATTGCTGGTTCTGTGCATAGCGGCCCAATACTAATAATACGGACACATTCTCATCTGGGATTATCCCTCGCTCCAACAAATTACTGAAATGCAGAATGTCTTCTTTGTCGTAGAGTATGTACTGTGGCGCAATACGTTCTTGTTGCAAGAAGCTGAAGAATTTGGCAGAGATTTTTTCATCAACTCCAACAGGACTTATCTCACGAATCGCGAGTGACACGGCTTCTGGCCGAACCTGGATGACAGCCTGCATCTGCTGCTCTGTGTTGTAGATTCCCACCGCCTCCGTCGTAATCTGAATGATGAGCTGTTCACCCAACTGTTGGCGAATCGCACGGATAGCCTCTCGGTAGCGCTCCACGTCGAGGCTGTGCCCTAGCTTCTCGTCACGCACATGCAGGTGCAACATGCAGGCTCCAGCGTCCAGGCAGGCTGCTGCAGTGTGAGCAAGCTCCTTCGCCGTGATGGGTAGCTGAGGGTGATCCTGCTGCGTTTTTCTAGCACCATTTGGCGCCACTGCAATCATCACTGCATCGTTGTGACTCATGCGGCATTCCTTATCAATTGGTTGATGTAGGCTTTGCATAGTCTCAAAGCCTTGCAACTACTACAAGGCAGGTAACTACCGTATGCTAGCGACAAGTTATGGATGAAACGTGATTAGCTTCAGTCTTG
Organism: Gammaproteobacteria bacterium; assembly: GCA_016762995.1. Taxonomy (GTDB): domain Bacteria; phylum Pseudomonadota; class Gammaproteobacteria; order Pseudomonadales; family Pseudohongiellaceae; genus UBA9145. Next base: position 2,286 of record JAESUT010000037.1, read on the forward strand.
TCAGTGCATTTCTAATCTATTTTTTTCGAGGAGAGAACATGCCCATCATTCAACCATTAATCAAACTATCCACCCTGTTGGCGATGTGCGCATCCAGTTACTTGCTCGCGGCAGATGACCAAGGCTGGGAGTTGCGGCGGGATCAGGACGGCATACAAGTGCACACACGTTCTGTAGAGGGCTCGCCTTTTGACGCCGTGCGCACAACAGCGCGCATGACACACGTGCGCCTGTCATCGATGGTTGCCCTTATCGAAGACGCGCCTGCCTGCATGGACTGGGCAAACAGTTGCGCCGAATCTTATTTGGTTGAGCGCATCAGCGACTCTGAGTCTCTCGTTTATACCCACAACGACATGCCATTCCCGGTGAAGGATCGCGACGTACTTGCGCAGATTAAGTGGACGCAAAATATTATGACTCTTGAGGTGGAAATGAATAGCGTCGCTACCGTGGGCAAGATGGATGAAGTGCGCGGAAGATTGCGCCTGACGAAGGCGGTGGCCAGCTGGAACTTCGCTCCACAGATGGACGGCTCAGTCCTAATAAGCAACCAAGCTCACATCAATCCGGGTTCGGCGCTGCCTGATTGGATAACGAATATGTTGTTGATCGACGCCCCCTTCGAGACTATGAATTCCTTTGTAAACGAAGTTAGAAATACGAAATACCTAGATGCACAGCTTAGCTTTATTCAGGAGCCTGCACAGCAATCCGATCAAGAATCTACAAAGTAGGAGTTCAATCGTGCCTCATGATCATGAGCACACCGAACCACCTTCTGATCTTGAGCTTCGCGTGAAGGCTCTTGAGAGCTTGTTGGTGGAGAAGGGCTTGTTTAATGAGCACGTAAAAGAATCCACATGCTGAGTGTTACACTGCCTACACTTTAAGCGAGTACAGCATGGCTCTATTGCAGTTTCTCGCCTGCGTAAATTGTTTGCCTAAGAAAAACTATGACCAAGTTTGAAAAGATCAAAGAACGTGCCGAGCACCGCAAGGGTGGCGGCATGGCATTGAAGAAGTTGTTGCCTAAGGTTGCGAGTAAAAAAAGGCTTGTTGAGTTGGGTGATGATCGTTATCTCGCGATGATGACCAAGTGCATCAATCAGGCGGGCTTTAGCTGGAAGGTGATCGAGAACAAGTGGCCAGAATTTGAGGAGGCCTTCTTCGGTTTCGATCTCAAGAAACTTGGTTTCCTATCGGCGGAGCAATGGGAAGCCTATGTCAGCGACAGGCGCGTGGTACGCAACTGGCAGAAGATTAAAGCCCTGCAAGAGAACGTATTTTTCGTAGCGGAAGAGTCGCGCAAGAATGGCGGCTTTGGTAGGTTTATCTCCGAGTGGCCCGCCTCGGACCAGATTGGTCTGATGGCTTATCTGAAGAAACACGGTTCGCGACTGGGCGGACAGAGTGCGTTGTGGTTCCTGCGCCGCACCGGTAAGGATGGCTTCATACTATCCAAAGACGTAGTGGTAACTTTGCGTGGCAGTGGATTGGAGATTGCCGAGCAACCGAGCAGTCAGCGTGATTTGAAGAAGGTGCAGGCGCTGTTCAATGAGTGGCATGATGAGACCGGCCTACCCTATAGTCATCTAAGTCGCATTGCAGCCTGCTCTGTCGGCGAGAATTATTTGCAACAGGCCTAGCTACGCTCGAGCCAAGAACTTCGGATCGATCGCGAGTGTTCAATGCAGCGACCTGTAATTTTCATTGCTGCTTTTGCGCCACCTTATTTAGGTCAGCCATCAAAGCAAATTCTCTCACTACTTCATCGGTGAATATACGCTTTGCCTAGACTTCTTTAGTTACGATCTTCGGATCATTCTCTAGCGTCAGATGTACGGGGCAGCGATCGGCTATCTCCATCAGGCGCTTTCGTTCAGCATCGGTAAGTTTGCCTGTCAGCGTGATGTTTCTCTCGATCACATCGACGAATTTACTCTTGCTCTCGCAGTCTTCACAGTCTTCAACATGGCTGCGGTGATGATTCAGCTGCACCTCAATATCATCCAGTGCTAGGTTTTTTCGGTTCGCGTACATACGCAGTGTCATCGAGGTGCAGGCGCCAAGACCGGCTAATAGATGTTCGTAGGGGTCAGGCCCCAGATCATGGCCACCGACCGCAACCGGCTCGTCAGCGACCCAAGCATGACTGTCAGTCTGCACATTGCGGGCGAAGTGTTTGTTGCGCTCACCCACTCTTACATGGCCCTTGCCGAGCTTCGACTCACTCCGTTTTATTACGCTCACCTCCGGCAGGCATTTGTTCGCCCAAGAGCCGAGGCCGGCTAACAGGTGTTCGTAGGGATCGGCCTGCAGGCTTTTCTCGCCTACCGAGACCGGCTCGTCGGCGACCCGGGCAGGGTTGTCGGTCTGCACATCGCGGGCGAGGTGTTTGCTACGCTTATCACTCTGCGTTATCGCGCTCGCCTCCGGCAAGAAGCGACTTGCCCATGCGCTGATGCAGGCGGCGACGTATTCGGAATCTTTGGGACGACTTAGCAGATGGTCGGCCTTGTCCAGACTAATAAAACTCTTCGGATGCAGGGCTTCTTTGTAAATCTTCTCCGCCTCGGCAATATTCACTGTCTCATCAACGGGGGAGTGCAGTATCAACAGGGCGCGCCGAAGTTTGCCGATGTGGTCGCTATCTTGGCTGCGTATGTCATCGATGAATTGTTTCTTGATCTTGAATTTTCGGCCCGCGAGATTAACTTCTGCCTCGCCATCATTGGATATTTTTTCCAGATCGCTCTCGAGTTGCTTGCTGACGTGTTTAGCATTGAAGGGAGCGCCGATAGTGGCGATGGCTGTGACCTCGTCAATACCGCCAGCCGCCTTCAGTACGGCGGCGCCACCCAAGCTGTGGCCTATCAACAGCTGCGGTGCTCGATATTCGCTGCGTAGAAAATCTGCCGCGGCAATGAGGTCTTCCACGTTAGAGGAGAAGTTCGTGTTAGAGAAATCACCGTCGCTATTACCGAGGCCTGTAAAGTCAAAACGCAATACCGTATAGCCTAACGCGACCAGGGCACGGGATATGCGCGAGGCAGCTGCGATATCTTTGCTACAGGTGAAGCAATGGGCGAACAAGGCATAGGCGCGCACGGCATCCGAGTCGGACGATTCCAACAGTCCAGCCAGCTTTATGCCATTGCTTTCGAATTCAACTTTGTTGCGTTTCACGGCCATGGGTGGAGCTCCTGATTCTTGTGTTGGTACTATTTGAACGTTAGCAGATAATCTATCAAACAGCTGTTTAGACTGCCTGAATGGACTAGACCCGATTACTGCAATATTTATTCAAGCGTGCTTTCTCAAGAGGTGAGCCCGATGCTCAAACACCGTGGAAATAGCCGCTGACAGCCTGTCAGTGCTGTGCAATAATTTCGCCATGTTCACTCGCCGCCGCGTTATAAAATCTCTAGGAGTTGGTCTGGGTGCTGCATCCTTGGGGTTGAGCCCTTGGCTGCGGGCTAAGAGCAACTCAACTAGTCAGCAGCCGCTTAGTATTCCTTCGCTGGATGCGGGCACATTTTCTGCTGGCATCAATAATTTTGATCTAACATTGCAGCGAGGTAGCCACAGCTTCCTGCCCGGGCTAAGCACCGAGACCCTTGGTATTAACGGCAACTATCTCGGTCCGACGCTGCGCTTTACGCGTAACCAGAAAGTCGCTCTTAAGGTGAGCAATAAAATTGGCGAGCCTTCGACTCTTCATTGGCATGGTTTTCACCTGCCTCCCACCGAGGATGGCGGACCGCATCAGGAGATCGCAGCTAACCAAGTTTGGAACCCCGCGTTCGATGTAGTGCAATTTGCTGGCACCTACTGGTATCACTCCCACGTCATGCACAATGCAGGTTCTCAGGTGTACAAGGGTCTGGCTGGCATGATCATCGTCGACGACGAGAAGGATGTCTCGCTCCCGAGCCGCTACGGTGTAGATGATATTCCGGTGATTATTCAGGACCGACGCTTCGGCGACGACGGTTCGCTGCTGTACATGAGCCGCTATGAGGATCGGGTCATGGGTATGCTGGGCGACACGATTCTTGTGAACGGTACGGTGAACCCGGTTGTGACGGTTGGCACTAAATTGCTGCGCCTGCGCTTATTGAATGGCTCCAATGCGCGCACCTACAATCTAGGGTTTAGCGACAACCGCGAGTTCTATCAGGTCGCAAGCGATGGTGGGTTTTTAGAATCACCGGTCCCAATGACTCGCCTTTCGCTTGCCGTCGCGGAGAGGGCGGAGATTCTTGTCGAGTTCGATCCCTTAGATGATGCGACACTGGTGAATATCGCCCTGCCACCAACTTTCCCAGACTTTCCCGGTGCTATGAGCGAGATGATGCGTGAACTCAATACTCAAGCATTCGATGTTCTTCACTTTCGCGCCCAAGCAACATTGCAAGACAATGGTGAGTTGCCCTCACAGTTGACTGCTGTCTATAGACTGCCAGAGGCTGCCGCGACTACTACTAGAACCTTCAAGCTCGGCATGGGCAACGGCATGCGCAGTGGTGATGATGCGGGTCCTGGACGTGGAGCGCGCAATGGCCGGGGCGGCGGTTTCGGTGGTGGGCAATTCTCCATCAACGGCAGGCTTATGGCTGAGAACTACATTAACGAAAGAATACAAGTCAATACGACGGAGATCTGGGAGTTAACTAACACGTCTCCTATGATGCATCCCTTCCATGTGCACAACGGGCAGTTTCAAATTCTAGATCGTAACGGCAGTCCGCCACCGGCTAATGAGATGGGCTGGAAAGACACGGTGCAAGTTGGTCCGGGCGAGTTAGTGCGTATTGTCATGCGTTTCACAGATTTCAGCGACGAAGAAAACCCTTACATGTACCACTGCCATATACTCGAGCATGAAGACAGGGGCATGATGGGCCAGTTCCTGGTTGTCTAGTCGACAGTCTAGTCGACAATATGTTGGACAAGGCTGGTAAATAAAGTAACTATTCTCTCAAAATAAAAGAATAGCAGGCAGATTACGATGATGATAAAAACTGCAAAACCCCTGTGTTACCCCAAACTAAGGCCACACTCCATTTTGTTGCCCCTCGTGCTCTTGCTATCGGCTTCATTCTCCACAGCGCAGATTGAACACTTCACCTCAGTTACCGACGAGATGCTTATTAGCCCGCCTACGGGTGAGTGGCTGAGCTGGCGTGGCACGCCCGCAGCATGGGGCTACAGTCTTCTTGATCAGATCAATACCAACAACGTCGATCAACTTCAGCTCAAATGGTCCTTCGCTCTTGACGATACTGGAGCGATACAGGCAGCGCCTTTAATTCACGAGGGCATCATGTTTATTCCCTCGGCTCGTGGCGTGATTCAGGCGTTGGATGCGGTAAACGGCGATCTCTTATGGGAGTACCGCCCCGCGCCACCGACAGAGGAATTCATCAATTCTGGAGCCGGTACTCGCGCGGCAGTCTTGCCGGCTAACGCATTCGCCGGAGTGGGTAGAGGTGTGCAGAAGAATATCGCGATCTTCGGCGACATGATCTATGCAGCAACAGAAACAGCAAGCATTCGCGCGATCGATGCGCGCAGTGGCTTACTGGTCTGGGAGACGCAAGTGGCGGACCCCACGCTTGGCTATTTCTATACGGCGGGACCGATAGTTGCCAATGGCACTTTAATTACCGGCATTACTGGTTGCGATCGCTACAAGGAGGACGTCTGCTTCATCACCGGCCATGACCCGCTTAGTGGCGAAGAGAAGTGGCGCACGTCTACCGTCGCCCGGCCCGAAGATCCAGGCGGCGATACGTGGGGTGACCTACCGTTACGTTTTCGTGCGGGCAGTGATGCCTGGGTCGCGGGTTCTTACGACCCGGAAGCGAACTTAATCTACTGGGGAACTGCGCAGGCAAAGCCCTGGGCGCGAGTTGTACGCGGCACCGATGGCGATGCGCTGTACACGAACTCGACACTAGCACTGAATCCAGACAACGGGCAGATGTCTTGGTACTTCCAGCACATACCCGGCGAGACGCAGGACATGGATGAGGTGTTTGAGAATATCTTGATCGATGTAGACGGCAGAAAATCTCTATTCAAGATGGGCAAGCTGGGCATTCTCTGGCAACTCGATAGAGAGACTGGCGAATTTATTAAGGCCACCGACATCGGCTATCAGAACATCGTCAACCTAGATCCGATCACGGGAAAGATCACTTACCGCGACGGCATGATTCCACGCATAGGCGAAGAGTTAGACATGTGCCCGAGCACATCTGGTTTGAAAAGCTGGCGTGCGATGGCCTATTCACCCGATACCAGCGCCATGTATATACCCATCACGCTCAACTGCGAACTGGCGAGATTTGGTCCCACAGAAAGACAGTTAGGTGGCGGCGGAACGGGGCCGGTGCGTCGGATCAACTATCATCACCCTGATTCGGATGGGAACTTAGGTGAGTTGCTTGCTCTGAATATTCCCAGCGGAGAAGTTAAATGGCGTTACAGAACGCGAGCTCCGTTTAATACGGCAGCGCTTACCACCGCAGGCGGACTCGTTTTCATCGGAGACTGGAATCGCACGATGTCGGCGTTGGATGCCCAGACGGGAGACGTGTTGTGGCAGGTGAGGCTCGCGACATCGAACCAAGGGTTTCCCATCAGCTATAGCGTCGATGGTACTCAATATATCGCCATGCCCGTCGGTACAGGCGGCGCTAGCTGGTCTGGCAGTTTGCCGAATGAGCTTGCGCCGGAGCTGCATCGACCGCGCAATGGCAGCTCAATTAACGTGTTTGCGCTACCAAAATAATGAAAAGTAAACTGCCTCACCTAGGCCTACTTTTTTTCTCCGCTGTGATCATGCTAGTGATGCCTGTCAGTAGCGGGCAGGAGAGAACAGCGATTTGGGAAGGAGTATATACGTCCGAGCAAGCGGCCCGTGGAGAGGATGTTTACACGGGAGCTTGTATTGCCTGTCATGGTCAAGACTTAGGCGGCAACAGTAATTCACCTGGTTTGATAGGAATGGGGTTTATGTTTCTTTGGGAAGGACGGACTCTCGGCGAATTCTTTGAGAAGATTCGAAGCGAGATGCCAACTGATAGACCGGGGCAGTTGCCAGTACAAGACTATCTGGATGTAGTCGCTTACATTCTACAGAAGAATGCATTTCCAGAAGGCAGAGAAGCGATGTCGTCTAATGTCGCTGTTCTCAATTCGATTGAGATAGTATCGGAATAGTGCCGGAATAGTATCGAAGCCTTAGATTAGGCAGTGCCCGCTGCCCAATCTGTTATTCAGTCCAAGCTTCTTCTAACGACGTCGATCAAACTTTAGAATCTGGTTGTTCACCTGGCCACCGACACTCTGTATCACAATCGTTAATACGCTGCCATCTGGAGAGATAGTCTTGGCGCCTATCTGCGTCGTTAAGCCATTCACTCTGACAATGTACTCGACAGTCTTCTCATTCACCTTGCGGTAGGAAATCGCCGCCTGTGCGTCGGGGTTGAGACTGGCTATCGTGTTCTCTTGATTGTCGTACTTGTAGGTGGCGGAGCTTCCGCCGATGCTTTCATCTGCATTAATTGTGACTAACAAATACATGAACGCGCCGTCGGCTGCATTTGCGTAGGTGCGAATCATATTCTCTGGCACCGGTGAGCTGCCGAAATTCGAGTCAGACTTGTCGAGATCCCAGACTCCGATAAACGGGTTATCGTCCTGTGCAGAAGCCGCTAGGGGTAGAAGTAGTGTAAACAGTGCGACTAGTATTTTTTTTGGGAAAATTCTCATAGTTATTCCTCGTATCCAATCAACTGAAATTGGCGAGCCTCAAAAAGGCAAGCTTGATGTTACGTACGACTAGCGTAGATGCTCTAGAATGAATAGGCAGACGGCTAACGGATTCGGGAAGAGTGTTTATCAGCGAATACAATCGGCTAGTCACAACGCTCTGCGTCTTCAACTACGAAAACCACAACCTCTTCTTGTCAAACTACGGCAAATTAGCGCTAAGTCAAGTGACAATAATCTAGCTAGTGTTTGAGAAGAGTGCTGACGATTCAGCGGTCAGCGAAGCTAGGGTTAGTAAGTTAGCTAGCTAGCGAAGACCATAGATCATCAGTAGTCTAAAAAGTGGCTAGTGCGTTAAAGGGACTCGCCGTACCGCCTTTTATTGGGTTGATTTGGATAGATGTCATGAACTCCCAGCGCTGCAATCGCGCTGCAGTCTCTGCCACTTCCTTCATGTATCCGTTGTCCACGATTGGTAAGCCTAGGTTT
>JAESUT010000202.1 GCA_016762995.1 Gammaproteobacteria bacterium
TATCTAGGCGCCGCTCCCACAGCACCTCGCCGGAGTCTTGATCTAGTGCCTTAAACCATCTATCCACCGAGCCTATAAATAAAAGTCCCGAGTCGGTGGTCAGGTTAGCACTAGCCTGCGGGCCGCTCTGTCGCTGCTCCCAGATTACTTCCTGACTCTCAAGGTTCACCGCCTTGATGATGCCCCAGCTGCCATTCGTGGAGTCATCTGGGTACTTCTGCCAGCGTTCGCCGCTGTCATCATCCAAACAGGTATCCGATATAGGGATGTAGAGCATTTTTGTGTTCGGGTTATAGGCGGTGGACTGCATGTTTCTCGCGCCTAACCAATCGGGGCAGATGCCGGGCATGGAATACTGGCTGATGATTTGATCCAACTCAGGTATAGCGGCAGGGTTTATGGTTTTTCGTCCCGTTCTGGTATCGATCTCTGTTACAACATTTTGCAAGTCCAAATCGAAGGAGAATAGGTATTCACCGGTGGCGGCATCGAGTGCCTCGAAAATTGCTAGCTTGCCGCCGGTCACCACGGCCTTGCGATTCACTCCGTCGATGCGCAGATCCATTATTTGTCGCTCGAAGGCCCAGTCGTGGTCGAGTTGGTCATTGGAGATATGTTGGTAGTGCCAGACTAGTTCGCCGCTGTCTGCATCCAGTGCCACCGTGCTGTTGGTATAGAGAGCATCTCGGGTCATGTTTGGGTCTGGGTGCGGCGCGCGCAGCGGGTTCGTGTCGTAGGTAGGTGCGGGACCGAAGTACACCAGATTCAGATCAGCATCGAAGCTGCCAGGTATCCAGATAGAACCGCCGTTGCGTTCCTCTAGTGGTAGTCCGTTCCAGCTATTGCCGCCGGGTTCATCGGGCCTAGCAATTGTATAGAAACGCCAAACTTCATCGCCGGTCTCCATGTCGAGCGCAAAGATGAAGTCGCCACCTTCTACCGCGACACGCCCAGTGAGTCCGATGATAGCCTTGCCGTTGGCAATAAGCGGGGCGCTGCGAAACAGAAAGCTATCTTCGCCGCCACCGTCTACCTTGTGRTCCCAGGCRAYCTTGCCGGTCTTYGCYTCKAGGGCAATYAGATGAATGTCAGAAGTYGCGATTAYGATCTTGTCATCATAGATGGCGGCGCCTTTYTTCATGCCWGGWGACTTGCCGCCTTCGAGTTCACGTTGAAAGCTCCATAACAGTTCACCCGTGGCGGCGTCGATGGCCTGCAGCACATCACCGTAGCTGTAGGCGAACATGACGCCATCATGCACGATGGGCGTCATCATGTTCTCGCCTTGGGGCAGGGCCCAACTCCAGGCGAGCTGTAGGTCTTCGATATTCTCTTTGTTAATTTGATCAAGTGGGCTGTGACCGTAGGCGTTACGCGTGCGGCGCCAGTTTAGCCAGTCATCTGCAGRWGGRTTGAGGAGCATGTTGTCAGTGACGACTGTTAATTTGTCTAAGCGACTGGAACTGACTAGCGGGCCATCACTGTTGTACAAAAGCGCTGCCGATGACTGCGCCCTAGCACTGCTAAGTTGGGAAGCCGGAATGGTTAACGAGGCCAGGACGGCGAYTTCGCTAGGCAAGRCTGCATCACCTGCAGCAAGCCCATTGTGCTCTAAAATATAAGCAAGAATTTGAGTGTATTCCGAGATTTCGAGACTGCCTTGTGCTCCCGGCGGCATGCGGTTTACGCTATTGGCCAATTGGTCGGCGGGCTTATCGCCCCATCGGTTGGCGAAGAGTGTGCCGTTTAAGGCCGGTACTAATCCAAATCCTTCCAACCCGTTGCCATGGCATGACGCGCAGTTTTGCTCATACCCGGCTTTACCGGCAGTCGCTTGTGCTTGAGTAAAGGTTGCCACTGCTTGCTCTTCGGCGGCGTGCAGTTGAGTTTCAGTGAGAGTGATTGCGAGCAGGCAGAGAGCAAGTCGGGTATTGAGCCTAGTAAAAGTACGGTAGCGAGTTCTTGTCATTATTATCTCCGAGCGTGGGTAGGCGCGATACAAAATGCTGTCTCTTACAGCTGACATTCCTCACTTTACAGGCCTAGGAGGGAGATTAAAACAGCCCTTACGTTAGTTACTTTTTCGCGCTTACGAGCAGCCCCGCTAATACAGCCTGTACGGATTCTATTATTATTTTGGTTTTAATGATTTGAACTATTCTTTCGAAATTCATACTTGTGTATTTGTCAGATGCTGACATTTATCAGGTTCTTTCAATCAGAAAACACAATATCCCAACACTGACATTGCGGGAAAGGGAACGTTCGCGTATTCAGCTGAAATTAAGCTGCTATTTGCGATGCTGTGCGTTAGTAGAAGTACGCAATCAAAAGCAATGGAGATAGAGATGAAGCATTTATTAATTCTGGGTGCAATGCTGGTGACGGCATGCAGCAGCAGTACGGAGATTCGATCATCAGATCCAGAATCGAGGATTTACGTGAATGGCGAATACTTGGGCACGGGACACGCCACCTACACAGATCAGAAGGTTGCATTTTCGAAGAATGAGGTGGAGATTCGAAAAGACGGTTGTGCGGCGGAATACTACAGCTTCAGGCGCAGCGAAGAGGCCGATGTGGGAGCTATAGTAGGTGGGCTGTTATGGACAGTGCCCTTTCTGTGGATTACCGAGTACAAGCCTCATCATGGCTACGACTTTGAGTGTGTGCCCGACACGATCTAATGGCTTCTAAGGGGCTAGTAAGGCATCGAACTCGCCACTGGCTGTGCTCGCCAATAGCTCTTGATAGCCTCCTATCGACTTCTCGCCGACGAAAATTTGGGGAACTGTTCGTTGCCCAGATTTTTTCATAACCTGAAGCATGAGTTCCTGATTGCCTTCCATATTGATCTCTTCAAACTCGTAGTCGCGGCTTGCTAGAAGATTTTTTGCAGCAGTGCAGTAGGCGCAGTATGTTGATGTGTAAATGGTAATAGTAGTCATAGTCAAATTTCATGTCTAAATAGGATTAGGTGATGGAGAATAAAAAAGGGACGCACGTATGCGTCCCTTTTCTGTACTACTTCTAAAACTTGATTGACCTAAGCCCAAAGACTTAGGTCAGAGTTCAAGTCCTTAGAAGTCCATTCTTATACGAGCGTAATAGAATGCACCTTCGATGCCCCATGGAGTGGAACCTGCGAAAGCGTTTCCAGAACCAATAGTTCCATCAAGGTTGTCGATATCAACGGCACCGCCTTCATCGAATGCATTGTTAGCACCGATCACGAAAGTGTAGTTGTCGTTCCAAGTGTATGCTGCTTCGAGGTCAACGATGTTTTCGCCCTCGTAACAGTTGTCACGGTACAGTCCAAACTCACAATCGATAGTAGCGTTTGTTCCGTTAGCACCACGTGCAGTCGGATCACCACTCCAGTCACCAATCGTCCAGTCGTCATAAGTTCTAAGACGCGCTAGGAAGCGGAAGTCACCGATGAAGTGATTGTATGTGAATACACCACGGTTCTCTGGGTTGAAGTTCTCAAGGTCAACAACACGGTTACGGCTAACTTCCGAACCCGCGCTATCTACTTCAGTTTCAGTCCAGTTCCATGCGGCTACAAACGTACCGTTACCCATGTCACCCCAGTCCAGGTCCCATGTACCTACAAGGTCGACACCAGTTGTAGTGGTTTCGAAATCGTTGGTATAGAAACGTACTGAAGTCAGATCAGCAGCTCCTGGTACGCCAAGTTCCTGAAGACACAATCCAAGATTGCCTACAGGGTTAGCTAGGGCGCCTGGACAGTTTTGACCTGCAGGAACAGGTTGGCTACTGATATCAACTAATCCAGTTAGTGCTATACGATTCTCAAGTTCAATATTGAAATAATCAATACTGACGTTGATGTCTGGAGTGATATCCCAAACAAGACCCACTGAGAAGTTAGTAGCATCTTCTGCTGTCAGAGCTTCAGCGCCAAGGAACTGCGCGATTGGGTTAGTTGGTGGAATCTGACCACTCTGCACTAGCTCACCTTCAATCGTGCTGGTGGAAACCTTGGTTACGTTTTCCTGACCAGGAGTCGGGGCACGGAAACCAGTGTTGTATGAAGCACGTAGAGTAAGAGCATCGGTTACACGATATCGGCCAGCTATTTTGTAGTTGGTGGTATCACCGAATGAATCGAAGTCTTCGTAGCGCAGTGCTACGGAGGCAGTAAACGCATCAGTGATATCGGCTTCAGCTTCTCCGTATACAGCGATGTTCTTGCGGCCCCATATGCCAGCCTGTTGCGGGCTGAAACCAGCAAAACCGTGTGCGCCAATACTTAGGTTCGGCAGTGGCGTTACGCCATCGCTGTAAGTATTAGAACCGTTAACGTTTTGGAAAGCATACTGACCCGCATTCCACGAATCTTCTTCACCGATAATGGTTTCGAAGCGTTCTTCACGCCATTCGCCACCAAATGCGAGGCTCAGGTCTGAAGCTAGGCCGTCAACTGCCATGGTGTAGACAAAGTCAGCATTGACGTTAGTTTCTGACTGAACGTATGAGCCGAGGTCGAATTGTCGCTTAAGCTCGCCAGCAGCAATGCCGTTCGGTCCATTAGACGGGTTCCAAGTATTATCCAGGAAGAAGCTTACCTTGTTTCTGCCGTAGCCTGCGCTAAGGTCATAAGTAAGGTTAGGAGTGAGTTCGCCGCGAATGCCGGTTACTAGACTCGTATCTCTCAATGCTCCGCCAAATGTAGGCGTGTAGCCTCCAGGTAAGACTTGGTTTAGCGCCCAGCAGTTAGCTGGAAGAGATGCCAATGCGGCATTATCAGCAGCAACAACGGCTGGATCAAAAGCCACACCATTTGAGCCGGAACCCGGGCTAGTTAGAGCTGGGCAGTTAGAAGTTATGCCAGTCTGGCCCGCTGCGATATTTGTATCTACAACTGCGCGGACGCCGTCGTTGGTATAAGTACCGCTACGATTGTTTGGATTACGGAAAAAGAAACCACCTTCGGTCTCACGCTGTCCGTAGTTACCAAACGCATACACTTCTTGAGTATCTGAAAGCTCGATACCTGAATTGAAGAAAACATTCCAGTTATCACGGTATTCAGGGCCACCCCATACTTGAGCATAAGGGCTAGCAACATCAGTATTACCAGCATTGATCAATGTGATTGCGTCAGTACGCTGAATTGATCGGCTAGTTGCATCTTGCTCGCTCCAGCTACCAGTAATATTGAGAAAACCGTCGTCGCCAAGAGGCAGACCGATATTACCCATGTATTGAATCAGGTCGCCATCACCGTCGCCAAACTCACCAGTACGTGCTTCTAAAGTGAAGCCATCTCGGTCGTCTTTAAGTACGAAGTTGATAACACCCGCGATCGCGTCAGAGCCGTATTGTGCAGCGGCACCATCACGAAGGATTTCAGTTCGCTTGAACGCTAGTGCAGGAATCGCTGAGATGTCAGCGCCCTGTGAACCGGCTGCTAGCGATCCGCCCGCTTCGGCGATAACACCAGAGCGATGACGACGCTTGCCGTTCACCAGAATAAGGATATTGTCGGGTGGCAGTCCGCGTAGAGTAGCTGGACGAACTAATGTCGCAGCATCCGATATGGAATTTCGGCTAACGTTGAAAGACGGTACAGATGTCTTCAACATTTCGTTTAGATCCGCGAAACCCATGTTCGCGAATTCTTCACCACTGATAACGTCTACTGGAACCGACGTATCTGATGCGCTGCGTTGTGGACGCCGCGAACCAATGGTAACGATTTCTTCAACATCATCGTTCGCCTGTTGTGCAAACACCATCGGCGTGTAGGCCGCTGGCGCTAGCAAAGCAAGCGCGATGGCTGTCGGGAGAACCCGTTTTGCCATTTTAGGTCGTCTTGTCATTTACTTTCCCCTTATAGAAGTAAAGTTATTGTGCCTGTCGAAACAGGCTTTAAATGAACCTAGCGGTTATAGGCCTACCCAGAAATTGCCGAAGCGACTCTACAGCGAGTATGCGCGATTAACTGCGTAGCCGAAGAATATGTTTCTGAGGGTGAAAAGTCCAACAAAAGCACTACCTTAGACCTTGAAATCCCCCTTTTTACCTATGCAGCGCATCTGATAGCGGCAGGTTGGACTTTGAATGCGCGAAAACACGCCTAAATGAGCGTTATTTATATAATTTGGAGGATTTTTGCTCACTTTTTGCACAGCCGTCCAATTGCTACTTAAAAAGGGGGTATTCGGCGAATATTTGCTCGATTTAATCTCCTGGGAGGAAGGGGCGATCGAATAGGGTATTGACCTAGATCGCAGCTTCCGCATAGCATGAAGTCACTGCTTAGGCAGGCATATGCAAACCCTCGCTCCAGCGGAGTGGGGGTTTTTTGTTTGGATAGTCTCTATCCGAGGAATAGACCATGACTGACAACGCCAATACGCGCCTTAGCAATCCCTTGGTTCACCAACTGCCCTACGCAGGCAAGGTGCGAGAGGGCATTAGCTATGCAGACGAGGCTAGATTTTTCGATATCTATCTCCCAGAGCGGACCGAAGGGCCGGCACCGGTGGTGGTGCTCGTAACGGGTTATCCAGATCCTGGGTTTGAAGAGCGAGTAGGGCTGAAACAGATGCAAATACAGGCCTATAGGGACTGGGCAAAGCTGTTGGCGGCAAGCGGTATGGCCGCCGTCATTTACAGCAATGTCGAGCCTGTAGAAGATGCCTTTATATTGCTGGATTTTCTGCGCTGTGAAGCGGGTCAGTTGCAGATTGACCCTGCTCGGATCGCTCTTTGGTCTTGCTCGGGCAACGTGCCGAATGCAATAAATGTCCTGCACAAAGATAGCTCACTGCGCTGTGCGGCTCTGCTATACGGGTTTATGTTAGACAAGGCGGGCTCTTCAGTGCTGCAAGCAGCGGCGCAGAAATTCGGCTTTGTAAATCCCCACAAGGGCCTAGAAAATTTCCCTGAAAACACTCCTATCTTGGTAATTCGCGGGGGTAAAGATGAGTTTCCTGGATTGAATGAATCCATCGATAACTTCGAGATGGAGGCGGTCGCTCGCAATAGCCCGGTGAGTGTTATTCGCTATGCCGAGGGGGTGCATGCCTTCGATACACTGGATGATTCACAGCGCTCGATTGAGATGATCAAACTCTGCGTCGGCTTTCTGCGGCTAAGGTTAAATGTTTATTGATCTAGTCGGCACTAGATAGGGATAGCGCGCTAGAGCGAGTACTAAGTGATGTACCTGTTGGCGGATATTTGATTAAATACCGAGCAGTTTCCTGAGACACTTGATGATTCCCCGAGGTTCCAGATTTTAGCTGTAGAACTTACTAGTCGATAGAACTAGTCGATAGAAAAATTCTAGTAGAAGAACTCAAAATAGGAAAATAATAATAATGCAGTTCTGTTACTCCACGAAGTTGTTACTCGCCACCGTGATTCGCCTTTCTACCTTCCTAGTTTCTCTGCTGATATTGCCGGCCGTTGGTCTGGCGCAAGCGGGGTTGCTTGAAGCAGACATTTCGCTGCTAAAGAGGGTTATGCCTGACGCTGTCAGCTTTTCCGAGAAGGCGGGCGATCCCCCAGTTTATAGAGCGTTCGGTGCAGCAGAGCAGGACGGTGAGGGGGAGCTGATCGGTTATTTATTCGAGACGCCAGATTATCCGCCTGAGGAAGTCGGCTACGCCGCACCGATAGAAGTTTTAGTTGGAATGGATCTTCAGGGAGTGCTGTCAGGCATCGAGATTCTGTACTACCGAGAATCCTATAAAAGCATACGCGGTGATTTTCTCAATACCGAACGCTTCCCAAATCAGTTCAAAGGCATGTCGGTATCCGACGGTTTTCGTGTCGGTCGTGACCTCGATGGTGTATCTCGCGCCACGATTAGCAGCTGGGCCACATCGCGTGGGATTCGCAATGCCGCGCGCAGAGTTGCTCGAAATTATCTGAGGGACTCCGAATTTGTCGCCAACGCGAACAGCGGTGAAGCGGCGCTAAAAATTCTGCAGGCACAGTCCTGGGAGGAAATGAAGGAGTCTGGGCTAGTCAAAGAATTTCCAATCGTGCTCGAAGATCTCACAGAATTGCATCTTACCCTTGTGTTTATGGGAAATGAGGCCTTGGGTGAACTCTTGGTTGGGCCTGATGACTATTCACGTGCAGAGAGAGAGGCAAGTAACAGGGTGCAAGACGGCAGCATGTTGCTGGTCGGTATAGCTGGCAACGCGTCTACACCCTTTCGGCAGGAACGCCTGGCGATAACCCAAGGCGACGCTGTGTATAACGTCGAGCGCCGCCGCTTTGTTTATGTTGGCAGTGCTGATGCAGGCATGATCGCAAACAAGGTGAGGTTTGCCGGCGCGATCGTCCTGTCTAGCGACATTGATTTGAGCCAACCCTTTACTGTGCTGTATGACACCGGTGTTCAGGTTGAGGCCATTGAGGAGCTTGCACAGATCGACTACCAGGTTCCGCCAGTTTCCTTTGCCTTGGCGACGGGGGCTCCCTTGCCGGCAGAATTCTTGCCAAAACTTGCGAGTCCATTTCCTGACTTTGATGATTTCGAAGAAGTAGATGAGGGTGTAGTCGCAACGCTGATCAATAGTGCGCCGTTGACAGAGGTACTTGCGCTGTTGTTTCTCTTTGCGATGGTGATGACGGCATTCTTACGTAAAAGTTCGACAATTCGCTGGGCAACGCTCGCCTACACTTTGTTCTATCTAGGTTTCTATAACGGTACCTTTCTCTCTGTGTCGCATCTCACCAATGGACTTAAGCAGGGGCCAGCTCTGTTCTTGAGCGATCTGCCGCTATTGTTAATCGTTGTCTTCACGATTGTTACAACACTGTTCTGGGGTAGGGTGTTTTGTTCTTCGTTGTGTCCGTTCGGGGCCTTGCAGGATTTTATTACCCGCATTATGCCGAAGAAATGGCAGATTGCAGTGCCTCAGGCGATTCATGATAAGGCGCTCTACATTAAATACGCTATCCTCGCGCTGTTGGTGGTGACGTCCTTGACGTTCAGCGACCTGAGCCTGTTTCAATACTTCGAGCCTTTCGGCACTTTATTTTATATCAGTCGGTCTATGGTGTTATGGGCCATACTGGCAGCATTCTTATTGGCTTCGATGTTCATAAGCCGATTCTATTGCCGCTATGCCTGTCCGCTAGGTGCTGCTCTCGGTGTCACTTCCTTTCTCTCTCCGTTTCGCATTAACCGCGTTCAGCAGTGTGAAGTGTGCAAGGTCTGTGAAAAGAATTGTCCGACTGGCGCAATTCGCGGTGCTGAGATCGACTTCAAGGAGTGCGTGCGTTGTGATATTTGCGAGAGCAAGCTAATAGCGAAGGCCGGAGTCTGCAAGCACACAGTAGAAGATGTGATGGCGCGTCACAAAACCTGGACGCCAGTCACAGTTACTTAAGTCCTCGTGCACAAAGAGCGCAAGCTTAAAACGTAAGTAAAAAAAAGACCCGCCGTTGCCTGGTGGGTCTTTTTTTTGGCAGGTCTAAACCTGAATTGCTATCTTGTTTTTAATGATTAATCACTGTCTTCTGTTAACCAATTCAAGTCATCCTGACTCTGGTCTAGCAGGTTTGCACGTTCGCGGCGAGCCTGCTCCTCTTGCTGCGCCGTCTCGAGAATATCGGCCGGTATGTCATCTCCTACGACGATGCCGCGCTTAGTAGTTGGTGCAAAGTAGATGCGAGCGTTTGCCATCTCATCGGTAGTCGCGGGACCGTATTCAACGGCTGCAGTAGAGTCTGGATTCCAGCGATTCTGTGTGGAGTTATCGAACCACCAGCTCATGTGCATGACGGAGCCGGCCGGCAGAAACTTAGGCTCCTGATACTCGTACAAGAACTGCCAGTTGAAGTCGTAGTCGGGTACCCATAGTAGGGTTTCTCTCTCTCCGTCGGGATACTCCACCTCGTAGCGCATCGCCTTGCCGCGGTAGTGCATGTGCGGACCCATGGAAAGCAGGTAAATATCTTCTTCGATCTCGTGTGTGTTGCTTACCTTGTAGTTGGGATCGCCCGGTGGAATAGTCCAGCCACTATGCGGCAATAGATTGGTTTCCACCACGTGATCGATAACAGTGCCATCTTCATAGAAGACGAATCCGGCGCGAGTCATGTCAATTACTGCCGTGCCTTCGCCCGGGTCTTTGTGGTAATGCATGTTCACCGTGATGAATGGGTCTTCCGGCATGAGTACGCCCCAGCCTTCAGGATAGGTGAACGGGCCGCGACCGGGAACGCCAACACCCATGTGACTGGAAACGATATGATGCACCCAAGGACCGCCAGGCGCTAACTCGGCCTTGGACACCCACTTAGGCTCTGTGTGTGCACCTTCGGGAACTGGCATCTGCACAGTGGGCTGCCAATCGAGCACGTCGTCTTTCACGTACACTGGTTTTTCGAATTGCACGATTAAATCTGGATCGCCAATCCACCATCCAGACTCGGGTAAGACAGTTC
>JAESUT010000090.1 GCA_016762995.1 Gammaproteobacteria bacterium
TAGTAACGGTCGCGCCTCCGCCGGAGGCTACGATTATCAAGCCCCTCTTAGTGTGCGCTCTGAATTACGCATGCGCACGAACCTGAACGAGGGCAACCTGGAGCGACGCACTGGCCAGTCTATTCGCATTCCTATGATGGAACTCAGAGACGTCAACGGCGATGGCTTCGATGATCTGGTTTCTCGCACGGAAGAAGAATTAAACGTGTTTATCGCCAACGCGAACGCCGCCGCCTATTTCCCTAATGAGGCTAGTTATTCTCTTAACATTCTGGAGATAGAGGAAAGGCTGGGCGAGTTTAATATTGAAGATTTGGATTTCTCCAACCTTACTGGGCTACTGGCCCTTACCCACGAAGAGATTCTCGAGGATGTCGACGGCGATGGCATAGACGACCTGCTGCTTCGAGAGGCAGGTAAGGTGTCACTTTTTATGGGCAGCGATCAGGGCATGAATTTCGCACAACCGCGTCAAGTTCTTCGATCGGGGGGCAATGTACTAGGCACGTTCTTACAAGATGAAAACGAAGACGGATTAAAAGACCTCTGGCTCTGGCGAGTTGAAAGCATCTCCGTGGGCGACATCTTCGTCTGGCTTGCTCTGTCTGGCAGCATCGCCATAGAAGCCTTCATCTATCCAAACGATGGAGAAAGATTCGCACGCCGGCCTTCACGCAAGGTAACTATCGACCTGAAGTTTCCTTCAGTTATCAGCCTGACATCAACCTTCAGAGACATTGAACGGCAGATCGACGAAGCGCGCTCCACTGAAGAAACTTTCAGTAGTCTCGCCAGCCTGGATGAGTACACCGATCAGCAAGATCTAATTGTGATGGTTAGAAACCAGGTACAATTTTTCCTGAACAGCATTCAAGCAGAGGACGTGCCCGAGAATGAAGCTGATTTGTTTCTCGGTGCGCTAGACTATTCTCGAGAGCGCGACAACTACGAATTCAATGTTCGCGACGTTATCGAGAACATCGCCATTGGAGGCAATCGTCACCTGGATGCGGTCGCAGACAGAACTGCCGACTCTACAATCGAGTTGAGCCATAATGTTATAAACGGAGAACTAATTCCCGTTACGCTCAACAAAGATGAACGCGATGATGTCATCATTTTTACCGAGACCGACAGTAGTCACATTCGGGGATTGCTGTTACTCTCGAATTGAATCAATTCTCTCTAACCTTATAAAATTGAGACCTTCTGGACAAAAATCATGAAGCACGCAGTCTGGATAACCCTTTTGATCGCAGTGGTAGTAGTCAATGTAGCTGCCGAACTCGTGTTTTATTTTAGCGGCATCTACATCGCCATGTTCTACCGCATTGTCTTGGTAACCAGCATCACTGTCATCTGTGCAGTCTTTGTTGGCGCAGTACTTTTGGTCGGCGTGTTGGAAAAAGAGAAGCCTCTGTCCGGTCATGTACGTGACACTCTCGGCGCTGATAAAAAGTCGGACTAGTCGGAGCTGACCGCCCTTTCCTATGATCTAGTGGCGCTGTCTATGGCTAGGCTTTCTTCAATGGTGAATTAACTCAAAGCGGATTTGGGCAATCTCGCGAACTCACCATCACTCACTAATCCCAACAACTAGACCCTTCAGCTAGACTACCGCCACAAGCAATTCAGCCGAGTAAGCTGCGCTTAAACCTCAACTAGCAAACACCGCCTCTCGTTGTGCTTTAGCAAGAAATATGGTTTCATTAATTGCCGTTCCCTGATTGATAACACACAAATATTTAACTTACATTTCAATCAGTTAGAAAGAACGCTGGCGACAAAAAAAAGATGAAAAACAGCGCACTGGCTCTCGTATTTTTAATACTACTTACTTCCTGTAGCGATGAGTTAAATCGCGCACGTCCCTATATACTCACTACCGCAACCACAGGCGGTGCCTTCTATCCTGTTGGAGTTGCCCTAGCCACCATCGCTCATTCACAGCTTGCAGAAACCCAGGGCATATCCCTCACTGCAATTAGTTCGGCGGGCTCACTCGAGAATGTAAAACTGCTGCGCGACAACCAGGCTCAGTTTGCCATTTTACAGGGTCCGTTCGGTGCCTGGTCATGGACTGGCGAAGGGCCGATAAGTTCGCCGCAGACCCATATGCGCAGTGTTAGTGCCCTGTGGCAGAACGTCGAACATTTCGTGCTGCTCAGCGAACTTACGACGACCGGTGAGATCATGGACTTGGACACTCTAGAGGACGAGCGTTATGTGCTCGGCGCCAGAAACTCAGGAGCCGAACAGACCGGCAGATTTATTCTGGAGACGCTTGGCATCGACTACGAAGAAAAAATGAATCTTGCCTATATGGGGTATGGCCCCACAACCAGCGCGATTCAAGACGGTAATATCGTTGGCATGAACATCCCCGCAGGCGCGCCCGTCAGCTCGATCACACAGGCCTTTGCCATGCTCGGCGATCGCATGACTGTACTCAACTGGACTCAGGAAGCCCTCGACAAGATAAATGCCCGTTACCCACTATGGGCTTGGTACGAACTTCCTGCGGGCACCTACCCTAACCAAGAAGAGTTGATACGCACGATAGGCTCACCGAATGTCCTAGTAACGCGTGCTGACATACCTGACGACGTCGTCTATAACGTCACTAAAGTTATCTGGGAAAATTTAGCGACCCTGCAGGAAATTCATGGGGCAACTAAGGACATGCGTTTAGAGATCGCTATCGACGGATTGGGCGCTCCTCTGCATCCTGGCGCCATTCGCTACTATAGAGAGGTGGGGCTCGAAATACCTGAGCGCCTGATACTCGAAGAGTTGACCCCGACTACCGAACCAGCAGACAACGTAGAATAACTCATGAAATCTAACTATCTGCGCTGGGCCGCATTCTTCTTTGCCCTCTTTCACATCTACTGCAACGTATTCGCTAGTATCTCCGAGCTCTGGCTCTCGGCCATTCACTTCGGCGGTTTCTGTGCGCTCTGCGCGCTTATTGCCAATGAATCGCCGACCGTGCAGCCCAAGTCAGCCACCTACTGGTTCAATATCTTCCTCGCGGTTATCTCCGTAGCGACATCCGCCTACCTGATCCTGTTTGAGAACGCACTCTATGCTCGAGAGACCGAGTATATTCTCAGCGACTATGTATTTTCCTTAATCGCCATRGGACTAGCGATAGAGTTTACGCGACGTACTACCGGCTGGTTTATGCCAGTGCTAATTCTGGTCAGCCTGTCCTATATATTATTTCTAGGWMNTWAYATTGGAGGCGTGTTCTCCTTTCCCGGGCTCAGCCTCGAGACTGTACTGTATCGTAGCTTCTTCACCAGCGAAGGCATGTTCGGGCTCACCGCACAGATATCCTCTACGTTTGTCTTCATGTTCATTATTTTTGGATCGTTCTTGCTTCGATCTGGCGCTGGCGACTTTATCGTACGGCTGGCTCAGTGCCTGGCCGGGCGCTACACCGGCGGCGCAGGATTAGTAGCCGTAATCGGCTCCGGATTAATGGGCTCGGTCTCCGGCTCTGCCGTCGCCAACACTGTTTCTACCGGTGTGATTACAATTCCGATGATGAAAAAATCGGGATTTCCTGGAAAATTTTCAGCAGGAGTTGTCGCAGCCGCATCGACCGGTGGCGCACTAATGCCACCAGTAATGGGAGCTGGCGCCTTCGTTCTAGCGAGCTATACACAGATCCCTTATCTGACGATCATTGCCGCCTCTACCCTACCGGCTATCCTCTACTTTCTGACAGTGTGTTACTTCGTGCGCATTGAAGCAAAGCGCCTGGGCCTGAAGCTCACTCCCGCCGAGGACACAGAGAAAGTCTCGACCGTACTGAAAGAAGGCTGGCATTTCATAATACCTATGATCGTTTTGGTAAGTTTCCTCGTCATGGGTAGAACACCAACGAGCTCAGCCGCGTTCGCCATAATCAGCGTCATCGGCGCCTCATGGCTGTCTTCTACCCCCATGCGACTACCCGATATATTCGATGCCACGGTCGAAGGCGTAAAGACCATGGTATCCACAGCCCTTCTGCTAGTGGCCGTTGGCATCATAATTAATGTTGTGACGACCACCGGCGTGGGCAACGCATTCTCTCTTATGATCGTAGAGTGGGCACAAGGCAGCCTTCTCATAACTCTCGTTCTAGTTGCCCTTGCCTCATTAGTGCTAGGCATGGGCTTGCCGGTAACGGCGTCGTATATCGTATTGGCGACGCTGTCCGCACCACTGATATTCGACCTTATCTCACAATCACAATTGCTCATTGCCTTGCAGGCCGGCGATCTACCCTCCAATGTGATGGCGACCCTCAGCCTGTTCGGCGGCGATCCTCTGACTGCACTGCAAGAGATGCCGCTAGAGATGAAGCAGCTTATCCGCCAAGAGATGCTGGAACCCGAAATGCTCACCGGCATGTTGCTGAGTGCGCACCTAATAATCTTCTGGCTATCGCAGGACAGCAATGTCACGCCACCTGTGTGTCTCGCCTCGTTTGCTGCGGCCGGAATAGCCGGTACACCGCCTATGGCCACGGGACTCACTAGCTGGAAGGTCGCTAAGGGTTTGTATTTGGTGCCGGTTCTTTTCGCCTACTCACCGCTGATATCGGGAACCTGGCCGGAACGCATAGAGGTCTTCATATGGTCCTGCATGGGCCTGTATGCCCTAGCCGGTATTCTACAATGGCATCTCGAGGCAAAGATTAACGTAGGAATCGCCGCGCTACTTTTAATTAGTGCAACTCTGCTGATGTGGACGCCGCTCCCTATGATCTATCACTTTGTCGGTGCAGCAATCTTGTTCGGCATTGTCTTCATGCAGAATCGCGCGATAAAGGCTTCAGCCGCTAGTCCGGCGTAAAGTACACAGTCAAAATTTCATAAGCGAACACTACCCTGAGCAAGAGCAAATCATGAGCAATCACACAGCTACGCAAATACATCTCATCAGCCGCCCTAGCGGCATGCCTACCAGCGATAACTTCAAGTTCGTTAAAGTTGAACTGCCTTCACCGGTAGACGGCGAGGTACTGGTCAAAAATCTGTATATGTCTGTTGACCCGTATATGCGCGGTCGCATGCGCGAGAACGCGGTGTATGCCGAGGCTTATGCTCTCGACAGTGTCATGTATGGCGGCGCCGTGGGCGAGGTCATTGAATCGGCCGATCCCTCGCTGCAAGCTGGCGACATCGTCCTCAATGGGGCTGCATGGCAGGACAAGTTCATCGCAAAGGCGAACACTGTAAGCAAGGTGATTCCTTTTGACCCTAAGCAACTCTCACTCTACCTAGGCACTCTAGGAATGCCCGGCCTAACGGCCTATGTGGGCCTATTGAAGTACGGAGAACCTAAAGAGGGAGAGACCGTCTTCGTCTCCGCCGCCTCCGGTGCCGTAGGCGCTAATGTTTGCCAGATCGCGAAGCTCAAGGGCTGCCGCGTAATTGGTAGCGTCGGTAGCGATGCCAAAGGAAAGTGGTTGTTGGAGGAATGCGGCGTAGACGCTGTAATCAATTACAAGACATGTGGCGACCTAACCAAGGCCCTAGCAACGGCTGCACCCGATGGCATAGATGTCTATTTCGAGAACGTTGGGGGCGACCACCTTCAGGCCGCGCTCGAAGTGATGAACCCATTCGGTCGTATCGCCGCCTGCGGCATGATCGCGAGCTACAACAATGCCGTACCCGCGCCGGGGCCGAATAACTTAATGCTAATTGTGGGCAAGAAGATTCGTATTAATGGTTTCATCGTGTCCGATCACGGCGAACAGCGCGATCAATTCTTGAGTGAGATGATTCCGTGGATAGAGGCCGGAAAGGTTAAGAGTCGCGAAACCGTGTTCGAAGGTATCGACAGTGCCGTGGACGCATTCCTCGGGCTATTTAGCGGCGAGAACTTCGGTAAGATGGTTGTAAAACTAGATTAGGCTCTGCTTACTCTTTGCTATAACGCGCTAGATATCGATCTAGCGCATTGGCAAACTTTCTTTTGTCGGTCTCGCTCATTTGAGCGGGACCGCCAGTATGAATACCACTGCTGCGCATTGTGTCCATGAAGTCTCGCATATTCAACTTCGCCTTAATGCTGTTTGCAGAAAACTCTTCCCCGCGTGGACTCAGCACTTGCGCTCCCTTACTTATCAACTCATCCGCTAAGGGAATGTCACTGGTGATTACCAGATCGTCCTGCTGCACCCTGCGCACGATCTCATTGTCAGCAACATCGAATCCCTGCGCGACCTGAATCGCGGTGATATTTTTGAAAGGAGGCGTCTGCATGGCCTGATTTGCGATCAGACACAGAGGCACCCCAGTCCGTTCGGCTGCGCGAAAGAGAATCGCCTTTATGGGCTTTGGGCAGGCATCGGCGTCGACCCAGATCGTCATGAAAAAGCCTCGAGGCGCCGCTCAACTGTTTTGCTAAAAATAGTCATAGTCCAGAAAGAGGTATCTCCCGATCCTTCAAGTCTTCAACCGCCAGATTGTGACTCAGGTAGTTTGAGCCAGAAAGATTTGCAAACAACGTCGTTTTTACGAGTTTGTCCATTATAGGCCCCTTAACCTCGGACAAGTGCAGTTTGATGCCGATCTCGCTCAGTGTCTGATTGATTTTCTCCAAAGTCTGCAGCGCACTCATATCGATCGCATTAACAGCGGTGCACATTAAGATCACATGCTCTAGCTTAGGTTTTTTCGCCATCAGGCTAAAAATAAGCTCTTCGAGGAAACGTGTATTCGCGAAGTAGAGGCTCTCATCGATGCGAATCGACAGTATATTTTCAAATGTTTCAACATCGTGCCTCTCTACGTTCCTAAAATGCTCAGTTCCGGCAACCCTGCCGATGACAGCAACATGCGGCTGCGAAGTTTTGTAAAGGTGCATCAAGATCGACGCTAACACCCCAGAGGCAATACCGATTTCCACACCCACCAACAATGTCAGGATCAAGGTAATAGAAACAGCGGCGAAGTCGGCTTTCGAATACTGCCAAGACTTGCCTAGTGCAGAAAAATCTAAGAGCGGATAGACCGCCACCAAAATTATTGAGGCTAGAGCTACCTTAGGCAGCCAGTACAGCAAGGGCGTGAATAGCAAAGCGACACAGGCGATAAGAGCTGCCGTCATTAGACCTGCCGCTGGCGTCGCCGCACCCGCATCGAAATTGACCACCGAACGGGAGAAGCCACCGCACACTGGAAAACCACCGGAGAATGACACAGCAATGTTAGCAGCGCCCAAGCCAATCAATTCCTGATCGAGCTCAATCTGTTCCCTACGTTTAGCCGCCAATGTTTGCGCTACAGAAATTGATTCAACGAAGCCAATAATGGAAAGTAAAATAGCGGACCAGAACAAGCTGCGAATAAGATCCATTGAGAAATCCGGAACAGTCAATCCAGGTAGCCCTGCCGGCACAACGCCAAGCAACTGTACGCCCTGCTGATCGAGCCGAAACACATAACAGAGCAAACCAGTTAGCAAGGCGACAATAACCGGACCGCTTCGAGAGATACTGGTTACGAGCCTGCCACCGAGCCCCATTTTAGTCAGCAGTGAGGCAAGCCCTGTTCTGCACCAAATGATAATCGCTATGGAACCCAGCCCGAGAGCCAAGGTTATCCAATTGATCTCGCCTATCGAACTGCTTAGCGAGACAAGCAGTTCGATAACATTCTGACCACTCGACGTTGTACCGAGCAGATGCTGCACCTGGCTAAGCCCGATAATAATCGCGCTGGCAGTGATAAACGCACTGATGACTGGATGCGATAAGAAATTAGCCATGAAGCCGAGACGCATCAGGCCCAATAGCAACAAAAATACGCCGCAGAGGAACGCCAGAGTCAAAGCGGCGGCGGCAAGCTGCGAAGGATCGCTGATGCCTAACTTGCCCAGTGCGGCAGCTGTCATCAATGAAAGTACGGCGACTGGACCGACGGAAAGCGTATTGCTGGTACCAAAGAGCGCGTAGATAGAGAGGCCAAAGATGCTGGCGTAGAGCCCTGTTTGAGGTGGTAGGCCGGCAATCAAAGCAAGAGCCAATGCTTGTGGTATTAGCATTATCGCTACGATAACCGCCGCCATAGAGTCGTCGACCAGCTTTACCTTGTCGTAGTCCCGACCCCATTGGAGAATAGGTAGATACTGCGAAATTGAAATGGTTCTTCTCAAGTAGTTGCTCGGCTTGTCTGGGGCAATTCTTATCTAGCTCAAAATACTTCGTGCAGTGGCTAGAGACTCTTCAAATGATTTTTCTTTCGGCGAGTGATCAACCCTGCACACTTTACACAACCGAGCACGCCAAGGTCACTGATGACGGTTACGAACAGCGCAATACCCAAACCCCACCCAATGGCGAACATGTTTAACGGGACCGTATAGCCATACTGCTCGAAGGTCTCATCTATAAATTCATCATCGGCATAGAGGATTACATGCATCGCCGCGAAAAATACGTTGCCGGACAGGGCCTCTCGCTCACTGGAAATACGCTGATACCTATCAACGATATTTCGTATGCTTTGCGCGTCACTTTCAAAAACCAAGTCATTACTATTTGCGTAGTACCTAATCAACGCCTCTAACTCCCCCGAGAAAAGCAGATCCGCCGTGGATTGGAAGCCGCTAATATTAGCGCTGACTTCAAGGTAATGCGCATCGATTCGCCGCTCGTACTGATCGACGAAATTAGGAACCTGAATTCCTAGCAGGAGACCGCCCGCAAAAATAAAAAGCCGGCTAGTGGTTTTTAGTAGCGACAGAATCATGATTCATTGGCTCTCTAGTCGGAACGAGATTGCGCAAGGCTCGATGAGCCTATCCCACCTACCCTTGTGAAAGCAGACTTCTCAAATCGATGATCGCGGCATTCGCTCGTGATATGTAATTCGCCATAGCAAGGGAATGGTTTGCGAATATGCCAAATCCAGAGCCGTTTAAGATAATCGGAAAGAAGATCGATCGCTGACTGGCCTCCAATTCTCGAATAATCTGACTGAGACTCGCCTCGGCATTCTTGTCCTGCAGTACAGCTTGAAAATCCACCTCAACCGCTTGGAGAAAATGCATCAATGCCCAAGTCGCTCCGCGTGCCTCATAAAAAATATCGTCTATCTGTAGCCAAGGCGTCTTAATCGATACCTCAGAGCGCACTGGCGTAGATTGCGAGGCAGCCATTTCTCCAGCGGTGTCCGTATTCACTCGTTGCACCCTAACACTGGCACTTAATCGCTGCGATAAACTACCGAGTCTAGACTCGACCGCCAACAACCAATCTGCAAGGTTATCGGCGCGCGCATAAAACTGAGCATCTGTGTTTGCGGGATCAGTAATACGCGCCAAATAGGTATCGAGACGATCTATCGCCTCTGAGTATTCATTTTCCGTCGCTGGAAACATCCAACTGTCATTGCTGAAATTGAATTTTGGTTCACTGATGATTAGGTCAGGATCTTCTGTTGATTGAGACTGTGAACGACTAAAACTTTCACGAAATGTACGCGAGAGATCTCGCACCTGTACTAGGGCGCCGAATTCCCAGCTTGGAATATTGTCGAGATATACGCCGGGTGGGAAAACGTCGTTACTCAGATAGCCGCCTGGTTTTTCCAATAAGGTTTCTGCAACCGTTATCAACGCAACTGTTGTGGTGGCACCCACCACATTGTCACTGCCTATTAATGCGAGCCTCTCTGCCGTCTTCTGCCGTACAGAGAAAGGGGCGGGCTCACTGCTCCAATAGAAACCAAGCAACACAATAAAAATGGCTAGAAAACCAATGCCTATAGGCAGTACCCGCTTAAACAGGCTTCCGGCCCCTTCAAAAGAGAACACGGAGGCTAATCTAGTTTTCATGGAAGTCCAAAGCATAGCCACAGTTTAACACCTCGGGATAACTTAGTAAGCCTACCATTCCAGTAGAGGGGGCGAGTTGATAGGGGAAACCGCAAATAGGATTTTGATTAGTTTTCGCTTCGATTTGTAGCTGGCGACTGAGTTTTCATTCTAGACTCGCAAAGTTAACTCAATTTGCGAAAAACCTTTCTTCTGGGTCCGCTCTAGGCTTTCAACAGCTAACTCATCCAGTTTGTGCCTAGCAAAAAGTCTTATACCTGACTGCAGTTTAATCGGCATTTCGCTGATAGAAATGTGCGTTATAAGGCCTTTCTCCAAGAACGCGGAGCCTAGTTCACCACCGCCCACGAACCATAAATGTTTTAGGCCCTCAGCCTTCGCCTCAATGATTACCTCATCTACTGCCTTACAAACCCTGAGATTCGCTCCGTCCAACGCCTGCAGTTCATTGCTGGTACAAACCCACGCTGGCTTGTCTTCATACGGCCACGACCCATAATT
>JAESUT010000203.1 GCA_016762995.1 Gammaproteobacteria bacterium
CTCTACGAAGAATTCATCAACACGGAATCCACCAGAGATCGGTAGGAGGTTACCGCCGGCACCACCTTGACATGACGCTGGAGCAAGCTTCAGACATTCGTCAGGGTTAAGTGAACCGAATTCATCACGAGTTTCAAAACCAACGCTCAACGCCAGAGGAGTTGAAGCTGAAGGAACCTGAATGAAATCAACAGGGCCGTCTAGAATGATCTGACCGATTGATTGGTCATACTTCTGCTGTTGGAAGGCAACCGCGCGAGCGTAGCCAGCCATAGCGCCAGTGATTGTACCGAAGCCACCAAATAGATCGATAGGCACACATGACGCATCACCATTCGCACAAGTTACGCCATCGACGCTGTCTAGTGCATTCTGGATGTTAGTCAGGTTTGTGTAGCCGTCACGAACCGTAGTTCGGTTAGATTCACCGTACTGAAAAGATACATCGTAGTTCCAATCGCCTAGCAAAGAGCCACGTGCGCCCGCTAAGAAAGTGAAGTATTCAGTATCGTATTGCTCGGAACGTGCACCAAGCTCTAGAGTACGACGACGCAATTGCATCTTAAGGTAGTCAGCGTTATCGACTATGCCGTTGCCATTCACGTCATTCCAGTTATCACCAACTCCACCGGGTGAGATTAAGCCAGCAGTCGCCGAGGCATTAGCGAAAGACAGAATTTCGCTACGTGCTTGATCGCCGATAAAAGGATTCGCCATAGGCACATCAAAGCGTGCACCAAAAGTACCAGAAGGAGCTACTTGCTGCTCTACAGTGATGTTGCTGTATGAAACAGTTGAATAAACTTCTAGGTTCTCATTGAACTCAAAGTTTCCTGTGAAGAACGCATTGTAACGTTCTTGAGGAGTTTGGTAGAAGTTGAAAGGGTTGAAGTTAAATACTGAACAACCACCACGAGGACCAAGACCAGTACCTGCATCACCAGTGAATAGTGTGCGGTCTTCCTGAAACTGACCTACGTTACCAGCACCGGCAATGTTCGCGCGAGTTGGCATAGAAGTCGTTGAACCACCAGTAGCTACAGCACCTGGTCCCTGACAGTTGTCAGGAGCAGCCTGTGGACCAAGGCCGGCATTGAAGTTATCAAAGCCAGCACCGGAACCAGTTTCGATACCGATATTACCTAAAGGACGAGCACCAAGAAGAACAGGCTCACGCTCAGACCAGCTTAGGTTCAAAGCAACGTGGCCGCGGCCACCTTCTAGTGCAGACCCCAAAGTTAGTGAGATATTATCTGTATCAGCGTCGTTGTCGCCACTAGTTGTGTTGTTGATCTGAAGATCGAAACCTTCGAAGTCTTGCTTAAGCACAATGTTTACCGCACCGGCGATAGCGTCAGAACCGTATACCGCCGAAGCGCCACCGGTAACTACGTCGATTCGCTCAATCAATGCAGTTGGGATAGTGGAAAGGTCCACACGTCCGTTGAAGTTGGCTGGTGTCATGCGACGGCCATTAAGAAGAACCAAGTTACGCTCTGGTCCTAAGGCGCGAAGGTTAACAGTGGAGATACCGTCGGTACCGTTGTTAACGTTTTGTCCATCACCTGGGATTGTAGAAGGTAGGCTACGAAGAATCTGCTCAACTTCAACTTCTTGTTGAAACTCTATTTCTTCCAAGCTGATTGAAGTGATAGGACTTGAAGAGCTAAGACCTGGGCGACGGATGCGTGAACCCGTCACGATTACTGTCTCCACTGCTTGCTCTTGGCCGTACACAGCTGGAGCCGTGCCGATTGACGCTGCTGTTGCGATAGCTGCGAAAGCCATGCTCCATGCAGATGCCTTATGGTTTAATTTGAACATATAAATGTTCCCCTTAGATAAGTGAAAATCCAGGCCAAAACTGCGAAGTTCCGTGCCGAGATTTCTTATTATGAATTATGCAATTCAAGACTTATGAATCACGTGGTGCGAATTCTACACCTGCCATTAGGAAACAAACAGTCACATCTGTAACATTTTGATAAATTTTGGGAACTTTTTGCCTTTTTTTGACTCTTTAACTTTCCAGTTACTCATAATTGCCCGACTTTAGGGGCATGCAGGAGGTTTCCGCGGACTTCAGAGCAGCTATTAGTGGCTTATCTAAGGGCATTCTAGAGAAATTTCTGACGAATCCCTTTCCTAACAGGCAATGCAGACCTAAATTCGCCCCTCGCTGCCGGCCTCACAGGCCCATGTACCAATCGATATAGCAGAATGATAAGCACCAGATGGACTAGGTTACGTGCCTAAGAGAGAAAGGGATTTGCTGAAAGCTATAAAATAGAAGCTAGAGCTAGGATTGGCGCACGGAAAAACGATAGCCCGCCCCGCGTACCGTCTGTACTAGTTTCGCGTAGTCGATTGAGGTTCCCTCAACCGAGGACAGGGCTTGACGCAGGCGACGTATGTGCACATCGATAGTGCGCTCTTCGAGATAGACGTTGCCTCCCCATACCGCATCCTGAATATGATCGCGGCTGAACACCTTCTCTTGATTTAACAAGAAGAACTTCAAGAGACGAAATTCAGTAGGGCCCAAGTTGATAGGCTGCTCTTCGATTGAAGTACGGTGGCTCGTAGGGTCAAGCTGCAGATCGAACACGCGTAGCACCTTATTCTTCTGCTTGCCATCCACACGCCGTAACACAGTCTTGATACGAGCAACTAATTCACGCGGTGAGAAAGGCTTGGTTACATAGTCGTCAACACCCTCGCTGAGGCCCTGCACCTTATTGTCCTCACTGGTCTTCGCCGTGAGCATAATAATAGGTAAGCTCGCCGTAATCTCATCACGGCGCAAGCGGCGGGCTAATTCGATGCCACTTCCTCCGGGTAACATCCAGTCGAGTAGAACTAGGTCAGGCTTCTTGTCGATAATCGACACATGTGCATCGTGTGCATTTGCTGCGCTGATGCTACTGAAACCTGCTAGGTCGAGCGTAATACCAACCATGTCGCGTATAGCTGCTTCATCGTCGACGATCAAGATTGTGGATTCAGGCATGTGATTACCAATAATGTTGCACGTCTTTAGTTGGAAGGTTACGTCTAAGCAACTACTCATCAAGCCCTATTTAAACAGCAGTATATTACATTCTCGTGACAATCGAATGCTTAATCGCAATTAGTTTGCACACAAAAATAGATCATAAGCCTTTGTTTAAAATACACTTTACAGAACTCCTAAAGAATTTTCGAGTGCTGAGAAACCGCGCAGAAGCAACGCTAGAATTGGTAATCCACTTTGATGCTAATCTCTCTGCCGCGGTTAAAACCCGTAGTAATAAGCCCGCCCTGAGTAACTTCGCTCTTCTCATCCAAAAGGTTCTTGCCCTTCAGAGTCATGCGCCAGCCATCATTGAACTCGTACATGAAAACGGTGTTCAACTCACCGAAAGGCTGCTCGATTAGATCGGGAGCACCCTCTACACCAACCTCACTGATTCGCTCACCGAAGTAATGGTAGAGAATCGTAGCGGTAGTGCCGGAGAAGGGCTCATAACCGATTTGGGCATTAAACAACCAATCTGACTGCCCCTGCAGTGCGCGGGATGTGCTGGTAAGAATGCCACGATCTTTTTCTGCGATCGTAACCTCTGAATCAATGAAGGAAATATTGGTTTGCACATAGAAGTCTTCCCAACGGTCTCCTAGAAAATCTAGACGCTTGGATAATTCCAGTTCTACGCCAGCATTCTCGCCAGCTTCTGCGTTGGTAAATGTCTGCCTTGCTTCTGCGCTAGGTTGTACGACTGACTCAATAGGGTTCTCGAATTCTTTATAGAACAAGCCTAGTGACATGTAATCACCGAAGCCGAAATACCATTCCCAACGGAAATCATAATTACGTATGTTGGCAATCTTTAGATTGGCGTTACCCACCACTTCCCTGCCGGTCAACGGATTGGTAAAAGCAGCCGGTGACAACTCACGAAAATCAGGTCGAGATAGGGTTTCGCTATAGGCAACGCGAAATTGGTGGTCGCCATGGATGTACGTGCCGCTGAAGGCAGGAAGGAYATCTTCGCTTTCTTGCGCGGCGCTTACYTCCACRTCRCGAAATAGATCAAAGGTTCTAACATTTTGATTGAACTCTTCGTGCCTCGCACCAAARTTTAAGCGAAACCTATCATCGAAATTAAATTCGACTTCGGCGTAGAACGCATCGGATTCGTTTGTCGCGTCATAGTTGTCGGTCGGCCKAGTGAATTCTCTAAGCTCGAACCCATCAGGGTCAATATTCCCTGGCGCCAAAATCTCTTCCAATGACAGTGTCAGCAAATCTTTGTCRAAAGCTATGCTCCCCTGATCGAAAAATGAGTAGCGACGCACCTCGGAATCTCTTTGCTTCTCATTGTGCACATAGCCAGCCTTGGTAGTGATCAAGGAATTCATAGGCCCGTAGAAAACCAGCGTCAAATCTACAGCGAAATCTTCGGCATCATCATCCAGAACRCTGTAGCGGCGCACGTTACCGTCGGCGCGAGTCGAGAAGYGATAGCTGCCATCGTTTTCCAGATCGTAGCGATACGCTCTATCATCCGGCGCATCTCGCTCTGCCTTTACTTTGCTGTAACGCCAGTTAACGACCAGCTCATTGAAGTCAGGAAAATAATGATCGCCCTGAATCTGATTCGAGAACAGCTCGCGCTCCACCCATTCCAGTTGAGTTAATCGAACAATATTTTCGGCGGCCAGATCGCCGTTGGTCTCGGAGGCAGTATCGTCGGTCTTACGCAGCATCACACTCGTGGTTCTGATGTTGTGATTTGCATTGAAATCGATGCCGGCTGTAAAAATGCTGCTTACATCTATGCTGTGTTCGGTGCCAACGAATTCCAAATCATCGCCAATTTCCAAACCAGCATTACTCGTTCGATAACTTCTACGGGTAATTTCATTGGTGTCCCAAGAATTAGAGTAATCGACAGCCGCTAGATAATTTATCTGAGCTCCGACATCATTCAATTCATAAAAATTACCGAACGAAGTCGATACATTAAAATTTGCCGGCAAAGACTCCCTGCCAGGCGTGTAATTATTCCTAAGGCTACGGCCAATGGTCTGAAGCTCTTCCGGAGAATATCCGCCATTGTCCAAAAATTGGCTCTCTCGGCGCAGCTCTTGCCCGTTTGCCGTTGCCTGCTGTAACACCCGAGGTAACCCGCGGTAGCCATCGTCATAGCCCAGCCAGGACTTACTTCCGCCGGACGAGGTGAGTCCGTTTTTGAAGTTAACGTCCTGTTGCAGAGCTGCGGTAGTTGAGACATTCCAGAAAAACTCATCCGTCGATTTTTTGGTACGCAGCAGCAATACCCCACCGGCAAATTCGCTAGGATATTGTGCAGAATAGGTTTTCTGTACTAAAACGCTGTCCAGAATCGCCGTTGGAAATAGATCCAAGGGCACTACCCGGTTGATGGGCTCCGGACTTGGCAAAATTGCACCATTTAATAGTGTTGTGGAATAACGTTCGCCGAGGCCACGCACGTAAACGAATTTACCGCCTACTGTACTAATCCCTGCAATTCGCTTCAGGCCTTCTGCTATATTGGAATCGCCTGAACGTTGAAACTGTTCTGTACCTACTACGTTCGAGACCGACGATGTGGCGCGTTTCTCATCCGGAACAAACTGCCCAATAACAGCGATTTCCTCAATGTGAGGTACGCCCTGCCCGACAGCCGCAACACCAAAGGCTGAGGTGATGGCGATAGCCAGATATTTTAATGGCGTCACGGGATTGGTCATTCAGTTTGCTCCAATAATAGATTCGTTTTGAAGCAAGTATTTTACTGCGACTCTGTGACAGTGATGTTTCAGTTACGCTACAGAAATGTTTCAAATTGAAGAAGATTTTGTGACAGCAACACTGATTTCCTAAAAAGCAGAGTAAAAAAAAGGAACAATGAAGTTCCTTAGAAAGTGACTCTCATCAATTAAATGTGAGACCTGCTAAGCAGACCTCACATTTATAGCTTTTCATCCCACCTCAATAAGCATGTTCTAACAGTACTAGTCTGAGTAAGTCCAACCCGCAGTCCAATCCGAGCTCGCGTCTTTAACCGCGCCGATATAATCAACTTGGCTAAAGAAAGGATCGGTAGGAATCGAAGGCGTTAACGCATTTAGAATCGGCCCATTCGTCCATCCTAATGTGCCTATGAGATCTACCTCGCCCAGTGAACTACCCGATTGTGCAGTAAAGAAGTCAGCAACTGAGAAATTGTCGCCATCGCTCGCACTGAACGGGCAAGCAGAGAGAAATCGTGAATTTGTAAGAGTCAAATTACCATTCAATTCGGCAATTGAGCCGCCGGCATTCAGGAAAGTAGCTGTCTGATCGATATCCAGGCAGTAAGCGTTGTGTGTAGACATAACCACGTTGGATATCTTAGCTGAAGTACCTTCACGCAATCTTAAGCCCGCGTCACCACCACCGGCAGCTCCTACACAGGTCAGATTCGAGATTGTAGGATTAGAACGCGGCAGTGCGTCATTGTTATCGCCGTTGTTGTCAGCTTCTATGCAATGCTCGCTCGCCGAGTTTTGCTTAATGGCAATAAATTGCGCCTTGCCGGTCCAACCGAAAGTCCAATCAAGTGCGTCGTCTTCGTTGCCAGTCAATACGATGTGTTTCGCATTGGTAGTACCACCGAAGAACTCTATTCCGTCATCAGAATTATTATGAACCTGGACATAGTCAACGATGGTACCGGAACCGGTGCCTTGGAATGCGATACCATTCAACTCGTTGTCTTCGGTAATATTCTGGCCTGCGTATTTTACTTGAACGTAAGTCAGTACGCCGCTGCTGTCGGCTGAATCTGGTCCACCGTAGATGCCAGTAGAACCTTCTCCCTCAGCTGTACCACCACTTACATTAATGGGTGCATTGCCATTCAGGATGATTCCTCCCCATTGACCGCTTGTAGTTGCAGTCGCTGTGTCGTCGCCTTCATAGGTGAAAATAACCGGGTTCGCAGCACTACCATTTGCATGCAATTGACCGTTTCGCGCGATGGTCAGAAAGTTCAGACCCTGCTGACCGAAAACATAAGTACCCTCGTCAATTATTAGCTTTGTCTTGGAACCACTAAGCTCATCTGCGCCGATGAATACTGCACCGTCCAGAATGTAGGAGAAGTTGGACGTGAGATGCGTATCGGATTCTATCCTGCCGCTAAGCGCACAGACCGACCTGTCTTTGAATGTACCGGATATCGCTACGGTATTAGCAGGGCAAGTAGCAGAAGCTGCTGCTGCAATTGAGAAGCTAGCCGGAGTCGCTGAGTAAGTGAGATTCGCTACAGAGTCTGTGTAGTATCCGACATATGCCTGAACATCGATGCCAGTAGCACCAATGGCACTTCCAACCAAATCTGAAAAGATAGTTAAGGGTTCAGATGAAGTAAGAGTCTTCGTGCTTACCGCTACAATCGCGTCGCCTTCTACCCATGGAATGAACGCACCGGAGGAATTTTGAATATAAAATCCTACGCCCGGCACATTGATAAGAACAACCAGATTGCCGATTTTACCTACATCTTCAGAAGCTGGCTTAATTGTTACAAGAAAATCGACTGCCGAATCTGCTGGCACAGCAGAAAGAAAGCTGGCACCGCCATTGATAGTTGCGCCACCGGTGAAAACTGCGCTGCTTTGTGTGCCGCCTGTTGTGAGGATTGGTTGATCGGCTGCCTGCGCGCTCATTGCCGCAAGGCCCAAAGCTACACCACTAGCAATGGCATTCATTTTAGCGTACTTAAATTTCATTTCGACTCCTTCGTCTACGTTTTTAGATTCAAATTAAGAAATAGATACAGTGCAGCAATCATAGAACTGTCATGTTTCAGTAATGCGACGTTTTGTTTGCAGTTTTTTGACAGTGAAGAAGAACGAAGCAGGTGGGAGTCATTATGTGCGCAAGATTTCTAAGCAAGTTATTGAAAGAGCGACTTCCATTTATTAAATATTCGTCATAATTCTGTAATGATTCTTGCTCTACTATAAGCACCACAATGACAAATCAAACACAACAATCTCCACTGCGTGTCGAGGTACAACACGTCGGCTTCTTTGAAACACCTATTGCCTATTGTCGATTACAAGAAGGCGAGACTCTTATTCAAGAACTGGAAAAGAGCATTCAGAAGAAGCGAGCCCAAACCGAGGGTTTGAACCGCTCCAATATTAGGGGCTGGCATTCGGACACTGACATGTTGCAGTGGGGCGGTGAGCCTGCGATTAGACTTGCCGAATCCGCGATTAACATCTGCAAACGCATGAGCCATTTCCAGGAGGCCAGTCCGGATAGTTACGATTGGCAGCTACGCATGTGGGCTAATGTCACTCCGCCGGGCGGATTGAATCAACCACACGCCCATCCCGGCAACCTCTGGGCGGCAGTTCTCTACCTCGATATGGGAGACGAATCTGACTCTAGCGGAGACGTGGGTGGTGCCTTCTATATAGAAGACCCGAGGTTTCCTATGGCTGCCATGCACAATACCGCAGTGAGAATGATCGGTGCCGATGGCAATCCACAGCAATATGAAGTGGAATTCAAACTCGAGCGAGGCAACATAGTCGTATTTCCCGCTTGGTTACGCCATGGCGTCCGGCCCTACACGGGAAATCGCGAACGTATCTCTATCGCCATGAATATCGATGCGCGGCGCAAAGACTAGATCATGGCGAATCACATAACATACATTAAGCTTCTGGAGGGCAGTGTCCGAACCGCGTAGTTCATTCGAATCCATTCCACAAATTTTTAGCCGGCGAGAAAACTATTTCTATTTCTTACGCTGCGT
Organism: Gammaproteobacteria bacterium; assembly: GCA_016762995.1. Lineage (GTDB taxonomy): Bacteria > Pseudomonadota > Gammaproteobacteria > Pseudomonadales > Pseudohongiellaceae > UBA9145. The sequence goes on from JAESUT010000203.1 coordinate 8,823, forward strand.
CAACTCTGCCTATCTGGTCTTTCTTTAGAGGTCTTCGCATTGGGCCGCTAGTAAGCTGAGGTTCTTAGCCTCGCTAGTTGTAGCGTTTATTTTTTCCTTCACCCTCTCCCTCATCCCCTCTACGAAAGTCAGTAGCTGTTATGCTTTCTCACATAAGACACCGCTCGCATCCACCGCTCTGAGAATTGTTTCCTCATCTACACCCGAATTGGTTAGAATCGAAACATCGATAGTATTTACTACCCAAAAAGGTAATTCCCATGAGCTGGCCAACTACAATAACAATGCCTTCGCACTCTCTTCGTACGCTTAGTCTAGTAACTCTTGCTGCTCTGCTGATTAGCTGCAGCCCAGAGCCCGAGCAGACAACCCCCGAAGCGTTCGAAGCTAACACAGCAGTGCCGCCACTTGCAGAGCAGGCCAGCCCTTCCCCCGAGGGCGAGTGGGGAGCCTACGCCGCCGACAATGGACAGTCGAAATATACCAGCCTAGACCAAATTGATGCCAGCAATGTACAAGAACTTGAAATCGCCTGGAGAAGACCAGCGCTAGATGCCTATTACTCCACCATGAATCCAAGGCAGCGCTACACCTCAAACTGGATATCTGCGCCGATAGTGAAGAACGGCATCGCCTATGTACCAAACGGCGTAGGTTTAGTTGAGGCATTCAATCCTGGCACGGGTGAGACGATCTGGGTTCAGGAGCCACATGATGGAGTGGACGGACTGCCTGGCGCGAACACCAGAGGCGTTGCCTACTGGAGCGAAGGCGACGACCGACGCATTCTCGTGCAACGCGGCGTCTATCTATACGCCCTAAATGCCGACAATGGAGAACCGGTTGAGAGCTTCGGTATCGACGGACGGACCAGCCTACAGCTGATGCCCGAGGGTTCCGAGCGATTCCGCTGGGGCGGCGTGCCAACCGTGGTACGAGATGTAGTCCTCATCGGTCAATCAATGTCGGACACGTTCTCTAACAAAGAAGCCTTCCGCGGCGATGTACATGCATTCGATGTGCGAACCGGCGAATTACGCTGGACCTACAACACGATTCCACAAGAGGGACAGTTCGGCACTGCAAGCTGGCAGGACCGATCTTGGTCTTATACGGGACACTCACCAGTCTGGGCACCCTTCAGTGCCGATGAACAGCTGGGCCTGGTGTATATGCCTATCTCCTCTTCAACTAACGATATGTATGGCGGCCATCGCATCGGCGACAACCTATTTAGCCAATCTCTGGTGGCTGTCGATGCCGAGACCGGCGAGCGAGAACATGGCGACGAACGGGCTCGAATTCGGGTCGACCTGATCCCACGGAATGACGGTGATGATGACGAACAGCGCACCGAGATAGAACAGTACCACGCGGATCGGGATGGAATTGATTGCCTTGGGCAGATTGCGCTCCGGGTCCTTGGTTTCAGCGGCGGCGGTGCCAACGAGCTCGATGCCAACGAAGGCGAAAACCGCGATCTGGAAACCGGCAACGAAGCCGAGGAAGCCATTAGG
>JAESUT010000091.1 GCA_016762995.1 Gammaproteobacteria bacterium
AATTAATAGAAGAGTTGGAGCGCCCGCAGAGAGTCTGGTGGTGGATATTGTGTCTGACAATGATACTTATTCTTACTGAGGCCCTCGTTGCTAACCGTACCTATCGGTAATCATGAAATACCTAGTCTCTGCGAGGCTTAAATTTAACTTATTGATATTTAAGAGATTAGCTTTTATTTTTTTCACGCGGCTTTCATGATTTTGTAAAATTAGTTCCAAATCTAATTGAAAAGTTCGCTTTTTTGCGCCATATTTGAGTCATTGCTGGCGCAGGACTATGACAAAAATAGACGAACTAGAATCAGCCAATCTCTCCGCATGCCCACAACGAGTCGTGACTCTATTGTTCACGACACTACTCACTACATTGAGTATCGCATTCCTTTCTAACAATATTTTCGCACAGGGCATGTCTCTCAGCTTTGCCAATGATTTAGCACCTTCACACGATCCTGCCTCGCAAACAATCAGCACTCAAATGTTTGACTTCGGTGCCTACGATCTGCGTCAGATCGAGTCGCTGGAAGGCTTAGGTCGACTGAGTCAGTCTTTGGGTGAACACCAGCAGGCGTCGGCTCTTTTTAAGCAAGCCTTACACGTTGCCCGAATTAACCAAGGTCTGTACCACGAATCTCATATTACAATTGTAGATGACATCATCTCCGCCGAGATTTCATTGAAAAATTGGCAAGAGGTGAATAATTTCTATGGGTATCAGGAGCATCTCTATCGTCGGCTCTACGATACGGATGATAGTCGCCTTGAAGCTGGAATCAGGAAGGTCTGTGCTTGGCATATCACTGCATTAAATGTGAATCTAGATGGTAAGCGCATCCACCATTTACGTAAGGTAAATATGTTGTTCAAACTGCGCATGCAAATAGCTGAGAATACGTTGCCCTTAGACGACCCGAAGTTTGCCATGCTGGCGCGAAATATAAAAATATTCGAAAGAGAGCTCTTTCTTTCTTCTGACCTGAATCGTGAAATGCTAACTCGGCAACAAAAAGAACCCCGCTCTAGACGAAGTTCTTTTCGTCAGAATGAACGCAGTTTAGTCGTTACCAGCGATTAAGTGCGTTACACCTAACTAAAGCTCAAATTTTCTTGAGTAATAAATTTTACTGCAATGTAGATGTTGTCCGCGTGGCTATCACGCAGCTTAGTGTCCGAAATAAATTCCCCTGATAGCTTTAGTATGTCGGGTGATTGGCAGGCTGCGATTTAAGGCGCTAAAGCTGCAACTTGAAAGCTGCTCGATGCTATAAGAAAAGGGAACAGCAGTGGTTAGGCGGGTAACTGTCAGTGATTTAAGGCTCTAAAGCGGAAATAATCCGGCAGATAACTGTCAATAATTTGAGGCGCTAAAGCGGAAACTTGAAAGCTGCTCAGTGCTATAAGAAAAGGGGGGAACAAAGAAAAACCCTCAAGCTCCAAACTTTAGCTCTTTACTCTCTCGCGTTATATTCCTTATAGCGCAAAATCGTAAAGTGAAAAAATACTAGCACAGACTATTCGATAGAAACTGAAGGGTTACAATTTGTCACAATACGCTGTGTTTAAGGCGGTTGCGGAACGTTCGATAGAAAATATTGCACCGATTAGACTTTAAATTCCAGTAATCGAACGAACGCTTGGTAGTAAATCGGGCTCTTGAGATTTCATGACAGTAAATCTAATGAGGGCGTAGGATTACTCAATCCTCGCCAAGGGGGCGATCCTTCACTAGTTCATCTGTAGATAGAAGTCCCATCTTCTGAGCACGTAGCTCCCAGTTTTTTCGAGCTAGAGCTCGCATATCCTCGGTATTGTCCATTTCGTCAACTATCTCGATGCCAAGTAGTGTCTCGATAATATCCTCCATAGTCACGATGCCTTCCATTCCTCCGTATTCATCGACAACGAGCGCAATGTGTTCATTCTCGGCAATGAATTTATCCAATAGATCTGGGATAGGTGTGGCACTGTGCGAAATGATGATGTCGCGGCGTAGTGAATTTAATTCATTGTCACCTTTTCCTTCTACTAGGTTAAGAAGGATTGCATCCTTAAGAACATAACCCGTTACTTTATCATTGCTGTCTTGATATACAGGTACTCGAGAGAACGGCAGTTCAGAATTTTTTTCATGAAATTCCTTAATAGTAGTAGAGCCATTTTCGGCCACGACTACTATCCGCGGCGTCATAACATCCTTTATAAGGATGCGGTTAAAGCGTAATAGATTCTTAATAATTTTTTGTTCGCTTTCCTTGAGAATGCCGATGTCTTTGCCGAGCTCAGACATAATTAAGAAATCGCTTCTACTTAACACCGGCTTGTCTTTGTCTTTCTTCAGGTTCCTAGTGATTAGTTGGCTTAGCAAAACCATAGGTGCTAGCACTATCATGAGTAAGTTGATGACTCGTATCGAGAGAGGGGTGAGAGCCTGCCAATTATTCGCACCCAATGTCTTGGGGATCACTTCTGAGAAGATTAGTATTGCCATGGTCATCGCGCCAGCTACGAACCCTTCCCAGCTAATGAGTGCGAAGCCAAAGAGTTCAATTTTTTCAGTGCCAAATATTACCGCTGCCTGTGCTCCGACGCCTATGGCGCCGACAGTGTGAGCGATGGTATTTAGTGTGAGTATTGCTGCAAGCGGGCGATCGATATCCTCTTTGAAGCGGGAGAGCTTTTTAGATATGGCGGTATTGTTTCTGTCCTGTGTCGCCACATAGGCAGGCGTGATGCTGAGAAGAACTGCTTCCAAGATTGAACAGATGAAGGAGAAGAAGATACTGGCAGCGAAGAATGTGACTAAGAGCCCCATCGATGAACCACCTCATTAGGAAACAGGCCTATATCTTTACACGAACGTAAATTTGGGTACAGCGATTTGCAGCACCCAGTTTCAGTCAATACAGAATAGCTCTCTATTGACTGTGGCTAGGCTCGGAATGCTTCTGGAATTTAGTCGCTCTACCTAGAAGTGTACGCAGACGATCAGGCAGTGCCAGCATGGCTGGCGTTACTACCAATGTCAGGATAGTTCCAAAGGATAGGCCATATACGATGGCAGAGGCGAGGCTAACCCATTGAGATGTGATCGGGCCACCGACCTCGATCTCGGCTCCGATTAGATCCACAGATACGTGCATGGCAAGAGGCAATAGGCCGAATCCGGTCGTAAACGTAGTTAGGAAAACCGGACGCAGGCGTTGTACACCCGTCTGTATGATTATGTTCTGCAGCGACCAATCCTTATGCTGTGCCTTCAGATGATTGAAGGTGTCAATCAAGACGATATTGTTGTTAACGATGATCCCTGCCAAGGCGACAATACCGATGCCGGTTAATATCACACTAAAGGTCTGGCCGGTAATCAACAAGCCTAGCAGCACTCCAGCGGTTGAGAGCAAGACTGATGAGAGAATCAATAGAGCCTGATAGTAACTGTTGAATTGAGTCACCAGTAGAATTGCCATCAGTGCCATAGCGAGGAGGAAGGCCTGACCCAAGAAAGCAGCTGAATCTGCCTGTTCTTCGTTGGCGCCGCGGAATTGATAGGTTACTCCTCGAGCGGGGGGATTTTCTTCCATGTAAATTACTAGCTCTTGAACTTTGTTGTCTGCAACGAGCCCGGGTGCCGCATTGGCACGTACATAGACGACACGTTCTCCATCGACGCGCTGGATGGCGCTTACCGCGGGTTTGGCGACTCGAGTAACGAAGCTGCTAATTGGCACTAGATCGCCGCTAGCTGTATTTATACGAATCGTGTCCATCTGCTCCAAACCGCGGTACTCGGCTGGGTAGCGCACACGAATATCCACCTCTTTTTCGCTATCAGTAGGGCGATAGTCTCCCATGAACACGCCGTTGGTCATGAGCTGGATAGCAGTTCCTATCTCAGTCATGTTGGCGCCGGACATCGCAGCTCGTGCGCGATCYACRACGATCTCCCAYTCAATRCCRGGAACCGGAGCCGTATCATCGACATCGATAAGGCCYTCCATGGTGTTTTCCATGTAATYRCGAATACGTGAGGCTTCGGYGAATAGYRCTTCAAGATCGTCGCCGGACAGTTCCAGCTGAATYTCCTTSCCCACWGGAGGCCCTTGCTCAATAGTCACTACTTCTGCTCTAGCRCCTGGTAAATTGGAAATAGCGTCTCGGTATAGATTCTCTACTTCAAASCCGTCGATATCTCTGTCGCGTCTATCGGTCATTTCAATAAAGATCGTGCCGATAAGATCGGGAGCAGATTGCTGACCCCCACCCAAGCTATTGCCCGATCCGGATTGAGTGACGATGCCCTTAAAGTGTCCGACCTCGCGTATTCGGGATTCAGCATCAAGCATGACATCGCGTAGCTCTGCCGGTGAGAAATTGCCCCTGACGAAGACTTGAACTTGAGTCTGGCTTGGCTCGACTCCAGTAAAGAAYTCTACGCCCTTGCCATACTCGCCGTAGGCCATAACGATGATAACTAGAGTGGCAATGCTAGTAAAAAATACAATTATGGGAGAGCGTACGGCGAAGGTAAGAATTCGCGCGTAAATGGCGGTAATGCCGCCCGCCTTAAGCGGGTCGCTATCTTCGGGGTCTTGATGGGAGGCTTGATCAGCCGCGCTAGACTTTCCAATTAATGCGCCAATAGTTGGAGCGAACAGTAATGCGTAGAGTAGCGAGCCAAACAGCACTGCAAACACGGTGATTGGCAGGTAGCTCATAAATTGCCCAGCGACGCCAGGCCAGAACATGATTGGTAGGAATGCTGCTAAGGTCGTAGCGGTGGACGCTAGAATTGGCCAATACATTCGATCTACGGCGGCTCGATAGGCATCACGTGCATTCAGGCCCTCGGCCATTTTGCGGTCCGCATATTCGACCATCACTATCGCGCCGTCGATGAGCATGCCGAGGCCAAGTAGTAGGCCGAACATCACCATGAAGTTGTAAGTAAAGCCCAGCAGTCGAATAACGATGAAGGCGAAGAAGAATGAGAAGGGAACCGCAAGAGTGACCAGCAGGCCAGAACGTACCCCAATAGAGGCGATGACCACAATCAGCACCAGAACCATGGCTGTCGCCATGTTTCCCTGAAGGCCCATATTCTGCTCAATAACCAGCGGTGCCGTGTTGTTAATATAGGACAGAGTAACCGCTGGCGGCAAGCTTGGTCTTAATTCTTGAACTACAATATCTACTTGCTCCATAGCCTCGGTTACGCTGGTGCCTTTACGTTTCATTACATTGAGCGAGATCGAGGCGGTGCCATTCGCATAGGAATAGCGTGTAGCATCTTTAAAAGTACGTCGTACATCTGCGATATCTGAAACTGTCACTACGCCGTCGGCATTCGACGCGAGCGGCAGGTTGAATAAATCCTCGGCACTTTCGATAAGCCCAGGAACTTTAATCGAAAAACTTCCCTGTCCCGTATCAACCTGGCCCGCCGGAATCAATCGGTTGTTGTTCATCACTGTTTGTATTATTGAGGCGTTGGAGATTCCGTAGGTCTCGAGTTTTGCGGGGTCAATTACGACCTCCAACAGTTGCTCTCTATCACCAACCATTTCGGCTTCAAGAATGGTGGGAAGAATCTCAATTTCTCGCTGTAGTTCTTCGGCGACTTGCAACAATACGCGTTCCGGTACACCAATGCCGCCAACTGCGATCTGAACTACTGGCAAGGTAGCCGCTGAGACTTCTTGAATCAGTGGTTCTTCGGTGTCTTGTGGAAATCGTGCCTGCGCTCTGTTTATTGCCTCGCGCACTTCGCTAAGAGCATATTGAGACTCGAAGTCGATATCAAATTCGATAACGATAGTTGCCGCGTTCTCGCTGGAGAAGGAGGTAATCTCTGTAATTCCATCGATTGTCTTCAATTCCAATTCGGCAGGTTTCGCCAGTAAGCGCTCAGCATCTTCGGGCGATATGCCCTGATGTATAATCGTCGTGATAACGATAGGTACTTCGACATCGGGGTTTAGCTCGGCGGGAATTGCAAGATAGGAAACGAATCCTGTAATCATAATGGCGACGAACAAGCTTAGCGTGGTTCGTGATCGCGCTATGGCGGCGTCAATATAGTTCTTCATGAAGTGAGTTCTCTTCAATACTGCAAATTATTGGTAGGACTAGCGAGACCAGTCGAAATTGCTTTGAACTTGCTGTCCAGGAAAGACAACTTCCTGGCCCAGAGTAATAAGATTGACAGTGCCGTTTAGGCCAGTAACCCAAATGCCTGGGTTCATCGTACTGGTGTTGTCTCCGACGATTTCTACGTTGTTAAACTCCACCGTGTTATTAGCGCCGATAGTCTTAACTCCGATCAATCCACTGTCGTCCAGCGTGAGGGCGGAGGAGGGAATCAGGTGTGCTTGGATATCTGCAGAGTCCACCATGATTTCGGCGGTAATACCTTGGCGAATATCCTCGAAAGAGGAGTCTACTTCTACTTCAATTCGATAACTTCTGGAGACATTCTCGGCGGCGCGAGAAAGGTAATTCACGGTGCCAGTTATGTGTTGTCCAGTGAGTAGTTCGGCGGTAACTCGGGCGCCAATACTCAAGCTGCCAATATCTTGCTCTGGAACTAAGCCAACTAATAACATCGGGCTATCGTCTAGTACAGAGGCGCAAACTGTTCCTGCATTTAATAGATCGCCTAATTCGACGCTACGGGTTTCCACGATCCCATCAAAGGGTGCAACGATCTTGGTTCTTTTTAGCGCCAATTCTGCACGGGCAACTCCCGCCTTAGAAGACTCCAGCGCTGCCTTGAGTTGAGCTACGATCACATCAGATTGCAGCCCTCTGTCTTGCAGGTCTTGGGACGCGGTATATTCAAACTCCGCCTGTTCTAGTCGGCTTTTGGCTTCTAGCAGGTTTGAGTCACGGTCATCTACTGCTATCTCGCAGAGAAGATCGCCTTCGCTAACCCTTGCTCCGCGCATTACAGGTTCGCTCACAATTCGGCCCGCCTGTTCTGCTCGTACCTCAACGTGACGAAATGCTTGTGTGCGTCCGCGTACACGAATTTTCTTGCCGTAAGTCTGCTGATCAATTCTAGCCGCACGTACAATGAAATCGCCAGGGTTCTCTCCTAGCGACACACCCTCAGGCACAGCCATGATAGTACTAGTAGTAGACGTAGCGCTCTCATCTGGCTCTTCAGCGCTCTGTGGAATGACCATCCATAACACCACGGTAATCAATATTCCTGCTGATACGACATGTTGATTCTTCACTACAATCTCCGGCAAGTAATATCTATGGGTTCAATCGATTGAACTTTTCAATCTGTTCAGTCACTTTGTCGTGGCCGCAGGCGTAACTATTGCGCCTACAAAAATGGCTCGTGGACTCGGTTTGGGGTAGATCATCCCTGTTGTTGAAAGGCTCTAACTGGTGGGACTTAAGGTGCTACATGTTTGCTTAGAGGCCCAGCATAAAAGTGTTACGTATTGTAACCCTTCAAACTGCAATTGCAACGCATTTGTCCTTTAATACCGTGCGTTCAGCGCATTTTCACCACAGCTCAACTTTCGCGGGAATCGACCTAAATCTGTGTTAATTTCTACTGTGAACTGAATTCATTTTATTGAGGGCCAATTGCCGTGAAAGATTTAAACAATAGAGTTGCGATTATCACCGGATCCAGCAGTGGAGTAGGAGCTGCAACGGCTAAGTTATTGGCAGCTCAAGGTTGCAATGTTCTCATCAACTACAATTCTAATTCTGAGGGTGGCAATGCGGTAGCTGCCGAGTGCGAAGCATTAGGTGTTGAGTGTTTGGTTATGGGTGGCAATGTGGCAGAGGATGCTAACTGTCTCGCTATGGCGGCGGCAGCGATTGAGAAATGGGGCCGTATCGATATCCTTGTAAACAATGCTGGCACTACCAAGTTTGTAGAGCACAGCGATCTTCACGGGTTGAATAGTGATGACTTTCAGCATATCTATGGTGTGAATGTGATAGGCAGTTATCAAATGATTCGCGCTGTGAGCGAGCAGATGCAAAAGCAGGAAGAAGGCGGCGCGGTAGTCAATGTTGCGTCGACAGCGGCAGTTACCGGCATCGGTAGCTCGGTGGCGTATGCTGCTTCTAAGGGGGCGCTAGTGACGATGACTTTATCATTAGCGAGAGCGCTTGGGCCCAAATTGCGAATCAATGCTGTATGCCCCGGCTTTATCGAGGGCGATTGGCTGCGCGAGGGATTAGGCGATCAGAAGTATGAAGAGATCATGGCCTTTCACCGAAAAAATTCACCGCTAGGAGTTACAGCGACGCCAGAGACGGTAGCCGATGCTATTGTGTATTTCATTAGTGGGCCTCAGGTGGTAACTGGAGAGACTCTGATAGTTGACGGCGGGCGACATCTGACCATGACCCCTTTGGGGCGGAGATAGTTAGAGACTGTTCAGAATGCGACTCTTGGTTATCGAGCCACGGGTCGTTTTTGTAATTTACGTTGCAGGGTGCGGCGATGCATCTTCAGCTGTCTAGCTGTTTCGGAAATATTTCCATCGTTCTCATTCAGTATTTTCTGAATATGCTCCCACTCGAGTCTACGTACAGACATAGGCTCGAGGCATGCTGAGTCAGGGTTGGCAACTGTATCAGGTTGATCGGTACCTAGTAGCGCGGCAAGAATTTCATCCGCGTCGGCCGGCTTCGCCAAGTAGTTGTCTGCGCCTAGTTTAATAGCCTCAACCGCCGTCGTAATACTCGCATAACCGGTAAGGATAAGGATGCGAGCATTCGGATTGCTTTGTTTTAGTGGAGCAATAAGTCCCAAGGATGTATGGCCGCCAAGATTCAAATCCAATATAGCGAAGTCAAAAGGCGTGCTCTTTATGAGCATTAGGGCATCATCTTTGTTAGCAGCTTGTGACACGTCGTAGTCGCGGTGCGTAAGGGCGCGGCTCATCACTCGAGAAAAAACCTCGTCGTCTTCAACCAGTAAAATATGTTCCTTGTCCATTTTTCACTCTCTACAAAAAAGTAGTGCTCGCTGTTACGGCGCGGGCTGGGGAAGGCGGATGATGCTGAGCGCGCCACCTTCTTTCATGTTTAGCATTTCAATAGAACCATCGAGGCGTTCGATAGCTGCATTGGCGAGAAATATACCTAGACCCATGCTCTCTTTTCGCCTAGATATAAAGGGCTCGCCAAGTTTCTCCATAACGTCATCGGGGATTCCGGGCCCGTCATCCTTAATCGATATTTCGAACTTAGAAGGTGCGTTTTCCCGTATGTTAAAGCTCACGTCCACATGGCTGTGAGCAGCTTTGATAGCGTTCTCGATAATATTGATCACAGCATGTTTGACACTAAGGTTGGAGGTGACGACTGATTTCTTATTCTCGTCGATGTGAAAATCAATCGAAGATGTGGGATGTATATTCACAATATAATCTTGAATGTCTTCTGCAAAGCTCTCGAGCGACACTTTTTCAGCTTCTTCAGGGTTGTCCTTGTTGTAATAACGAATAAGTTGCGTCAGAGAGTTCTTGCAGCGGGTCACCTGCTGTCTTAATAGCGATATGTCACTCTTAATATCACTAGCTTTTAGTTCTTCAGCAGTTAGCTTATCTAAATCGGTTAGCAAAACTGCCATTGTAGAGAGAGGCGTGCCTAATGCATGTGCCGTACCTGCTGATAGGGTGCCGATAGCCACTAGTTGCTCATTTCGTAGTTCGTGTTCGCGCGCTTCTGCGAGATTCAATTCGCGGACTTTTATCGCAGTGGCCATGCGAGTGATTAGCACGGAAATGAGAATCGCACTCACCAAGAAAATAACCCACATACCCACCAGGTGGAGTTGAAAGGTCATTACCTCGTTCTCTGGTGACATAGCCATGCCCTGATCGGATGAAAGGTCCAGAAGCAAGAACGAGGTATAGATGATTATGCCGCCCACAGAAAAACTATTCACATAGGTTTTCGGCAAAAGCGTAGCTGCTAGCGCGAGCAATACCAGTAGGTACGAGATAAGCGGATTACTCGCCCCTCCAGTATTTAGCAGTAGTACGATCAGGAAGAGTACGTCCACCAGGATGTGACAAAACAACTCGAAGTTGCTAATAAATTTAGATACAGCAAGGCGCCGATATCCGAATAGCACGGAAAGCAGTATCCCCGCGATCAGATAGATAATAAACATGACAGGGATTTCCAGCTCGGAAAAAGCCTGTAGGACAATTACGGCTACCGCACTGGCGGCGGTGACGAATGTTCGTAACAGCAGGAGCCGCTGTAGACCCTGTCTTCCTGGGGTCGCACCATCGGAGGAAACGGGGATGAGAAAGCTCAAGAACT
>JAESUT010000092.1 GCA_016762995.1 Gammaproteobacteria bacterium
ATCCAGATCGGAGAACGGTGCCAGTTTTTCACTGTTACTCGAGTTGCCGACTAGAGAAAACAGCAAGCCAGTTAAGACTACCAGAGAGGCGGCGACAGCATATTGTGTGGATTTTTTAGCCGCCAAGAAGCGAGCCTTCTGCTCGATAGCTTTAGCTCTGACCGGTTCAGGAATTTTTCCCCAAATTTGACTAACAACGGAACCCTCAACTGCACTCGGCTCATCTTGACTCATTGACGCCATCCTCCCACTGCCCGCTATCGTCTACATACAACAAACCCAAGTCTCTCCAAAATTCCAACTTAGATATATTGTGATCTACGATCGAGCCAATTAAATTCGTTTGTGCTGCCGTTAAATCGTTCTGTGAATCCACAGTATCTTGAATATTGCCCAGCCCTAATTCGGCACGCAGTTCCGCTTCTTCAACACGGCGTTCGTTAATCTGAACACTGGTCAAATTAATATCATAGTTYTTTCTAGCTTGATTCATGCGCCGCCAAAGATCGACRACATCCAACTTAATRTTGTCCATGTCGAGCAAATAGTTTCGCGTAGCAACTTCATAGTCAATCAAGGCTCGACGATAATTATTTCGATCCAACTTAGTATCTAGTGGCAATTCAAAATTTAGTCCAGCCGTATACAACGCGTTCTCGAAATCCAGCTCGCCAAGATCGCCGTCRTTRGCKATTGGCACGCGAGCYACTAGRCTCAGATCCARCCCAGGCTTAAGCGCATTGGCAGCGACCTCTATTTTTCGAGCACGATCCTGCACTCGGTCGAGGCCGYTATACAAATCTAGACGAGTCTGTACAGCAAGATCCATGGCCTGCTCGAGGCTAAGGTCTGGGCTATCCATCCCAGCTTCTGAAATCAAAACCATCTCATTGTTGTCCAGCGCTATATTCTCCTCTGCCTTCAGRCCRAGMAGTATCTTRAAATCATCCAGACTGCGCTTGTATCGCGTAATRGARGAAGTCCAACGTAGATCYTGTTGCAGGGAAGACTGCTCCRGTCTACCCACTTGTAATAATGTGCGCAGACCCTCTGCCTGAAATGCCTGTTCGCGCTCTAGCGAGAGATTGTTAGCCAGCAGACCGGCATAGTTGTTTTTAGCGGTCTCTCTGTTAAGCAAGACTGAGTAGTAGGCAGAGGCAACTCGAACGGCAAAGGTTTTCCGAAAGCGCGTGAAATCTCGCAGCCGATAGAGCAAATCACGCTCTGCCTGCATTAGGTTCTCGGTTTCGATGTCGCTGCCGAAATCTCGCAGCAGAGGCTGAGTGATCGAGCCAATCAATGCACCAGTGCCAAGCTCGCTGATATCACCGGTTAGGAAGCGCGTAAAATTATTAGTAAGGTTCAAGGCGATAGCCCCACCACCTTTGAGTAAATAACGAGCGCCTAAGCTGGTAGTCGCATCCACCCTCTCGCTAACACTCAGCACGCTCATGCCCGTCAATGCCTGCATGTCGGTAACGAATTGATCTTCGGCATCCCACTGATAATCGGCACCACCCACTGCAGAAAAAACCGGAGTATAGCGATAGCGATCGAAGGTTAGCGCCAGCGCCTCAAGATACAGCGCCTCCTTCTGGGTTTGAACTACCTGACTGTGTTGAAACGCTAAATCCAAGGCAACATTCAGGCTGAGGATGTGCGCGCCAACCTCGCTGTCTGCCTCATTGTCTAGAAATTCATAGCTATCCTCATTTGTCATGAGGCTACTCATATCTACGTTCTTCTGCTCATCGATCCCTATTCTCTCCGTCATTCCCGGAACGAGATTGCTTTTATCTGCTATAGCTTCATAGGTTTCCTTATCCGCACCTTGCCGGTAAGAATTGGCCGTACAACTCAGCAACGCGCCCCCGCCGACGAGAACGATCGATAATTTAGCTATTAGTTTCATGGGCTTAGCCAGCATGGCAGGGTTTTTCCAATAGGTATCGGATCAAGCAGGGAATTATACGCTGTATTTTGCTGAACCCGTTTATTTAAGCGACCGATTGAGGTCTGAGCGAGCGGGATAACAAGCCAATTTACATTAAAACCTAAGATACACAGAAAGCATCGATGGCAGCAGACTGGATGACCCCGGCATGTCTGGACAATAACTGGATTCACGCGCGCTTTTAATTGTGTAAGCCTCAGCGAATACTGTGCCTATTTATGTCGAGCAGAGCAGGTTATGTCGAGCCGAGCAGGGCCACAGAGGCAGCGATGATCCATCTCAATAAAACATCAAGACATCCCTGCTTACTTACATTTTTTAGCAGAATGCCATACATTAGTGGGTTGCGGCTTCAGACAAGCAGCCCCAAACAATTTTATTTAACGGAGTCTAGATATGCCTGAATTACGAACAGTTAGGGAATGGAAGCGAAGCAGCCTACTCGCTATTTCCCTTCTGACGTTGGTTGCCTGTAGCGATAACGGAAACTCTACAAATAGTGCAGCCGATGCTTCTGCTGACAGCAGCGCACAACAAGCCAGCGCGCCCAATCTCGGCTATAGCAGAATAAATACCCCGAATGAGAGCGACCCCCTAGACGCGCAGATATTCGAGCTGGACAACGGTCTGCGCGTATACCTGACTGAGAACCACGAAGAACCACGATTCTATGCTGAGATCGCTGTCCGCGCAGGCAGCAAGCACGACCCTGCAGATGGCACAGGCCTGGCCCATTATCTTGAGCACTTGCTGTTCAAAGGCAACCAGAACCTAGGCAGCCTCGACTACGCCCAGGAGAAGCCGCACCTCGACCGCATCGTCGAGTTGTATGAAGAACACCATGGTGAGACGGACACTAGCCGCCGCGCGGAAATTTATGCAGAGATAAATAGCGAAGCACAATTGGCTGCTCAGTATTCTGTACCAGGCGAATTAGACAAACTCTACAACAGCATGGGTGGCACCGCGCTCAATGCACACACCTCGTTTGAGGAAACGGTCTACAAGATCGGCCTTCCCTCGAACCGTCTCAGGCAATGGGCAGAGATAGAATCCGACAGATTCGTCAACCCAGTGTTTCGTCTCTTTCACACTGAATTGGAGACGGTCTATGAAGAAAAGAATCGCTCACTAGATAGCGCGGGTCGCATCATAGCTACCGCTGTCAACGAGACCTTATACAAGGTCCACCCCTACGGACAGCAACCCACTATCGGCACAGTTGATCACCTAAAGAACCCGTCGCTGGTTTACATCCAAAATTACTTCGACACCAATTATGTACCTAACAACATGGCCATCTTTATAAGTGGCGACATAGACCCTCTCGAGACTATCGCACTGATAAGCGAGAAGTTTGCCCATTGGGAACGAAAGCCCATCCCTGAAATCGGCCCCTGGGCTGAAGAGCCCTTGCAAGGCGCGGAGCGAATAACCGTGCAATACCCAGGCGAAGAGCAAGTACAACTCGCCTTCCGCACAGCAGGCAACGGTAGCGAAGATAAAGAAGCCCTCATCTTAGTGGACATGATTCTGGACAACCGTACCGCCGGACTTATCAATCTGAACTTGAATCAGCAGCAACGCGTTTCTGGCGCCGGTTCGTCGCCACTGTTCTTGAACGATGCCGGCTCGCAGAATCTATATGGCATACCTAAGCAAGATCAGACTCTTGCAGAGGTTGAACAACTTCTCCTCGATCAACTAGAAATAATTAAGGCAGGTGAATTTGAGGACTGGATTATTCCAGCGATCATTAATGACTTTAAGAAGGGCGAGAAGGCCGGCCTAGAATTTAATCAAGCAAGAGTTAGCATGATGCGTGACTCGTTCATTCAAGGTTCCGAGTGGGAGCACCACGTGGCTGAACTCGATCGAATGAGTCAGCTGACCAAGGTTGATGTCGTAGATGTCGCCAACAAATACTTTGGCGATAACTATGTGGCCGTCTATCGAATCGACGCGCAGAATGAGATTCCTGCCGTTGAAAAGCCGCAGATCGATCCGGTAAACATCGACTCATCGCTGCAGTCTGAGTTTGCCTCGCGCATCTTAGCGATGGACTATGACGAGATCGAGCCAACCTATGTTGAAGTAGATCGAGACTACCGGGTCATCGAATTCGCCGATGGCGTGCAGCTCTACTATGCCCCTAACCCTTTAAATGATTTGTTTTCCTTCTCAATAAACATAGAAGTAGGCACGGAAGAAAACGAAAAACTAAATCTCGCCGCGGCCTTAATGGACGTTGCAGGAACCAACAGCAAAACAAACGAGGAGCTGCAAAAACAATGGTACCAGATGGGCACCGATTTCAGATTCGGTGCTGGAGGAAACTCATCGGGCATTTCTATCTCGGGCCTCGACGAACAATTTGAGGCCTCACTGGCTCTTGCCATGGACCTAATCAAGAATCCGAGCGTGGAGGAACAGACGCTAGAGACCATGAAAGGAATTTTGCTGAAATCGAGAGTAGACCAAAAGAGCTCTCCACCAGCAATTTCCAGAGCACTGACACTCTACAATCGCTATGGCGAAGAGTCGCCTATGCTCGAAGCGCTCACGCGCGAAGAGATTATGGCATCGACAGTCGACGAACTGCTCGCACTTCCGGCCGAGCTATTGAACTTCAAGCATACTCTCTCTTATACCGGCTCAATGCCTCTGGAAGAACTGGTAGAGGTGCTTAGGCGTCAACATCCTCTCAATGGCGAGCTTGCTGACACACCAGACTACCGTTTCCGCACGGCACGCAGTATAGACGCGACGGAAATTTATGTTGTAGACCAACAGACGGCACAGGCGCAGGTACGCATTGAATTTCCCGACGGCGTCTACGACCGAGAGGACAGCCTCGTGTCTTCACTGTATACCAATTATTTTGGTAGCGGCATGTCCAGTGTAGTCTTTCAGGAGCTGCGCGAAGCACGAGCTCTTGCCTATACTGCCGGCGCGCGCTATGCGCAGGGTGGCAGGCTAAATGATCAAAACATCATGCTAGGCACCATCGGCACGCAGACCGACAAGACTGTTGATGCACTAAGCGCATTCCTAGATCTGATTGATAATATGCCGGAGTCTGAGGAACGTTTCGAGACCTCGGTAGAATCTCTCATGAACCGCTATCGCACCTCGAAGATTAGTTTTCGTCAGGTAATCGGTGCAGTACGCGGCTGGGAACGCCTCGGTATCCAGGGCGATCCGCGCAGAGAAAGCTATCAGAAATTACAAACTACCAGCATGGATGATCTGCTGAGCTTCCAGCAAGAGCACGTCAAAGATAGACCTAAGCTGATCTCAATAGTCGGCGATCTATCAATTCTCGACGTAGAGGAACTTGAACAGTTTGGCACGGTCAAACAAATCCAAGTAGACGACTTGTTTGTAGATTGACTTGTTTGTAGACCAAGTGACCCACTTAGCGGCAACTTCGAAGCTGCCGCTAAGTTTCCATCCAATACTCTTACGCGTAATTACTAGCGAGCACCCTCCTGTATGCCAGCCTTATCCATTACAGGACTAAAAAAGAACTACGGGTCGTTTGCGGTCCTCGACAACCTCAATTTACAGATTGAAAAGGGGTCGATACACGGTCTGGTTGGCCTGAACGGTTCCGGCAAGACTACGACCATTGAGTGCATACTAGGCCTGCAGCCATTCAATTCAGGCACTATCACTGCGCTAGGACAATCGCCTAAAGAACTTCATCTAACTAAGGGCAAACTCGTTGCAATTTTCGATAGCCCAAGCCTGCACCCCAATCTAACTGTACGCCAGTGCTTACAACACGCCCTACTACTCTGTGAAAAGCCAACACGCAGTGCTATTGAGGTAGAGAAGTTGTTAGGCGTTAGCCGTTTCAGCGACTTCA
This sequence comes from Gammaproteobacteria bacterium, assembly GCA_016762995.1. GTDB lineage: Bacteria > Pseudomonadota > Gammaproteobacteria > Pseudomonadales > Pseudohongiellaceae > UBA9145. Next base: position 5,826 of record JAESUT010000092.1, read on the forward strand.
AGATTAAGAATCTTTCACTCGGCAACAAGCGTCGGGCGTCAATTGCCCAAGCCCTGCTAGGGGACCCAGAATTTGTCGTGTTGGACGAGCCATTCAATGGACTCGATGCCGAAGGCGTAGACGATGTACTTGAGCTGATCAGCACGCTAAATCGGGATCACGGTACAACGTTTCTACTATCGAGCCATCAGCTACCCTACCTAGAACAGATATGCAGTCATATTGCGATCCTGCACCAAGGGAGAATCACTCACAGCGACACCATAGGTAATTTGCTGGGGAGCGCTCAAACTACGCTGCAAATCAAGACGCCGGATAGCGCGGCGGCGAGCAAGGTATTAAAAGGCATTCCGGGTGTAGACCTGCTGAGCATCGATTCTGACGGCTACCTGAACGTTACTATTAAAGACACTGACTCAATAGCTATCAATAAGGCGCTGGTGGAGAATCAAATTCCAGTAGCAGAACTCATATTGAAACGCGCCTCACTCGCCGGTCTATTCCGCGAGATTACCAGCGAGGAAGTGATATGAACGGGCTGCTGGTCGCTATCAAGTCGGAACTCTTCGTCGCGCTACGCACTTTCGCCAGTAAACTTATTGTGGCAGCGCCCGCTCTTGTCGCTGCCGCACAATTAATGCTGGTAAAGCTCAGCGAGGCCGGGCAGCAGGCACGAGACAGTTTGCTAGGAAGCTCCGGTTTCGAGCAGTCGGTTGCTAATAATGCCTACGGCTTCTTCGTAGATGGATTGAGTACCGGCCTGACGATGCTGGGGCTTCTATTGGTCGCCCAAGGTGCTTACAGTTTTAGCTATGATCGCGACATTGGCAGCATTCGCCACCTATTAATTAGACGCGTAAGCCGCAGCAGCGTACTCACTGCAAAACTTATTCACCTACATTTGCTGGCTCTGATGTCGGTCCTGCTGCTGCTAGTTACTAGCTACCTACTGAGCGGAGCGCTCTGGGAATTTGCTGCGATAGCAGAAGATGGTTTTGAGCTAATCAGTGAGCAAGAGATTCGTGAGGAGATCTGGCTAGGTCTTCGCTTGGCATTGCTGCCATTACCAGCTGCCATTGCCTTTGGACTGTTAATCTCGGTATCCGCACCATCGGCAACGCAGGCTGTTACTACCGCGCTAGGCATAACACTGGCAATAGATATTTTTAAGGGGCTGCTAGGTGATATGGCGAACTATCTGTATGCGAGCTATCAGCCGTCACTAATCGATCAATCCTACTTGCAATCCGTTAGCCGAATAGTTCGCGGCTACTCCGATGTGTTAATTGACGACAAAGTGCTGCAACTGAATATGTGGGTGCCCTTTCCGGCGCTTGTACTGTTCTTTGTCGCTAGTCTATGGATCGTGCAGAATAGGAAAATATAAGTATGACCACAAGCAAAGCAAAGCATCGACTTTCGGCATTCGCCCTCCTCCAACTATTGCTGCTAACAGGCTGCGTCAGTTACGAGCCCGCTATTCTAGTTCCTGCGTTAAACCTATCGGCGGAAGATATTACACTGGCTAACACAGCAGAGCCGAGTCAAACCAGAATCGACTTCGGTGTCGAGCTAGTCCTAAATGAGAGTGACTCACTCAGCAATATTGAGATACTGCCCGGCGTTCGAGTGCGCGGCGTCTCAGCCAATGGCCCTGCAGATTCAGCTGGAATTCAGCTAGGCGACATTATCCTTAGCATCAATGGAACACTCACTAATCATCCCGACGTGGTTGAGGCTTTCCAGCTGCAGACACCAACAAGTGAAAACACGCTCTTCATTGTGCGCAGAAATACGGCCGTGTTCGAGGCTACCGTGATTCCTCGCACCATCAGTAGCAACCCTGTTCCGCGGGAATTGTACCGAATCGATCCCGTCGCCAGTCGTGCCGCGTATCGCACGGAGATGGTCAGTATTCGTCAGCAGCCTACTATCGCCGCCGCACGGGTTGTGGACATTTATCAAAAGAGCCCGCTGCATGATGCAGCGATCGAAGTCGGCGATGTAATTTTAGCCATAAACAATGTGCCTCTTAACTCGGCGCAAGACTTAGTCAGTCGGTTCAACTCCGAGTTCGAACTAGGCGAAACGGTAGTTGTCACCGTCTTTGACGGCGAGTCAGTTTTGGAGAAGCAGTTCGACCTTTGGAACCCAGGCAGACGCGTAAGTGCAATATCGCTAGGGCCATTACTTCGTTATCAGTCGTCGCTTGCACCAGACTCGAAGAGCCTCAGGGTATTGGATCTTTGGCTATTTTCTCTCTATAGCTATAGCCGGGTGGATGAGGAAAGATCACACAGCATTCTCGGTCTAATAAACTACAGCAGCGACCTAGGCGAACTGATTGAAGAAGAGAACTAAGACAGTTCTGAACAACGCGCACCTAAGGAACGTTAAATCACAGTGACAATTAGCAGATCATCAATCAAGGGCAGGATGAGATTGACCCTCTCGAGTCTTGTCGTCTATGCGTATGCGCTGCTGCCCGGCACCGCATTTGCACAATCCAATTATGTTGCCTTCGAACTGGAACGAGAGAACAATTGGGAGCAGCAGCTCGCATTTGAGGACCTTAATGGAGATGGACTCAAAGATATCATCCATGCCAATTACCAAACTGGAATTGGGCGTGAATTACATGTCTTTCATCAGCAAGCCGACGGAAGCTTTTCCACAACTGCGCAACGTATCGAAATTAAGACCGAGATAATAGCGGTCGCTTTTGCCGACATCAGAGCTACGCCTGGCACTGAACTCCTGCTGATCTCAAACTCTGGCGTGTTCAGCCTCTCCTCTTCGCTAGAAGGTTACAGGGGCAACATCAAGCAACTGCTGGAATGGGAGTTGATTGCCGCCGTACCCGATCTAGAAACAGTGCAGTTTATTACCAACTTACAAGATATCGACAAGGACGGAGAGATAGACCTGCTGCTGCCCGGCGACGGCGTCTACGGCCTGTTCAAAGGCAGAGGCAATGAAGTCTTTGAGCTAGTCTCCACCTTCAGTACAGACAATGACTCTCTGTCAGCCGCGCAAAGAGGTGGCAGCAACTCAGGCATGAATGCTCGAATCGGCATCAATGCCAAAGAAGGTGTCGTTATCGAGCTGAACGTTGAGTCCAATTCGTATTTTGACGGTTTCGTCGAGCAGTGGGATGCGAGCGAAGAACCTGCTCGTTCTTTACTACGCTCCGAGAGTTGGATGCCAACTGCAATAACCGCTCAACTAAATGCCGACACGCTTATCGATATTGCCTACATCAACCAGGGTGCGGACGGCGTCGGACAACTGAATTTTCATTTTCAGGATGCGCAGAATGGCTTTAACAGTGAGCCAGACTGGACCGGCAGCATAGATACACGGGGCGATATACAACTGGTTGATATGGACAATGACAATCTACTCGATCTCTTGCGCATAACCGGAGAAGGAAACGACCGTAGCGCCTATTTCTATCGCAATCAGAACGGCTCTTTCGATCTAGAACAACCGAATCAGGTCATGCGCTTTTCCGGCTACGATGTACGGCTCAATCTAATTCCGCTAGAGCAAGGCTCCAAAGCGCTACTAAATGTTAGCTACTACACAATTCCTGTAATCGATGCGATTCGCAACGCTAGCATCAATCGTTCCCAACTATTGTTTGGAAGCGACAATGCTGGAGAGAATCAGTTTTTCAACCGGCGCCCTGACTCCAAGCTCGACGAAAGCTTCTCGGCGGCGAATGTACGCGGCCTATCGGAGCAGATGTCCCTGCAATACGACATAGATGGCGACGGTCGCAAGGATGCGATCTTTGTTACTGAGAACGGCACACTCGCTGCCAAGAAAATCAACGAAGACCTGACTATCGAGAGCGAACCGTTCTGGGAATATGTCTCTGCAAACACTGTCTTCGAATTTCAGGTGTTGCAACTGAACCAGGACAGCAAGCCCGACCTATTGCTACGTCACGGCACCTCGACCACATTCTTAGTGGCCGCACCATGATTCGCCTAGCCTCAATTACACAAACGCTGGCTGGCATCGGCTTGATGATTAGCTGTGCAGCAGCGCCTGCTGCTGAGCTAAGTTTCAATAGGCAAGAATTCAAGCTACCACTGGACACAGAGAAGCTCGTTGTCGCCGACCTCAACGGGGACGGCTTATTTGAACTCTTAGCGGTAGTAGAGAAAGGTTTGCAGATCTATTTTCAAACCGAGGATGGCTTCGATTTCGATAATAACACCAGCATCGAGTTTCCTGGACAATCCGTAGGCTGGGATCTAAGTACGCAGTATGGCGCTGCGGGTAGCACGGCTATCATCGCACTGATCGACGGCAAGGAAGTCCTGGCCTGGTCAGCCGAGGCTCAAACACTCCTCGCGCCACAGATCATCAGAT
>JAESUT010000093.1 GCA_016762995.1 Gammaproteobacteria bacterium
ATCGGAAGAGCATCGGAAAAAGGCTATGATCAGCAAGGGCGTTTTGTACATGCAGATTGTTATGCGTCCGCCAGCGCACAGGTTCAGCGCGCTCATAGTATAGGCGTCGAGCTATTGGCCGGCACCGATAATATCGACACGTATGTCTTTTCAGGGTCGAGTCTCCATGACGAACTCGCGATGTTAGTTGATGCCGGATTAACTCCTCTCGAAGCACTTCAAACGGCAACAATTAACCCGGCAAAATTTGCTGAACTAGACCATGAATTTGGTAGTGTAGAGGTAGGTAAGCAGGGGGATTTGCTATTGCTGAATGCCAACCCGTTATCTGATATAAGGCACACGGCTGATATATTTGGTGTCTTGTTTGCCGGACAGTATTTTGATCAAAAGGCATTGGAAACACTCGATCAATATGCGGTTGATATGGCGCAGAGCCCGCAGGTGAATGTGAGATTTTTATATGACATCTTGGCGAGCCCGCTGATGCGTACTCAACTAGCGGATTAGCAAACGCCAGCCCGCTAGCCGAGTACATAGCTGTAAGAATATGCCCAGGTGCTGGGATTGGTAGACACGTTAGCCTCAGGTACTAGTGATCGCAAGGCTGCGGAAGTTCAAGTCCTCTTTTGGGCATCATTGCTTTGTACATCCTAAATTAGTGTATTTTTACTCTGACCCTATTTATTACTATTTATAAAAAATTAAATATGAATTCTCCAAAGCAAACCTACGATCAGAGACTGGAAACTTTTAGTAAAAGCCAGAAAGAGCTCAACATTACGAATGATCGCTTCGCCATGGCGCGCGGCATCACATTTTCTTTGCTTGTGGCAGTGGCATGGCTGTCTCTGTTCAATGATTCTCTGTCACCCGGTTGGTTGTTTATTCCCTTTGTGATCTTCGTGTTTTTGATGATGGCCCACTCTAAAGTTGTGAAGCGATTGGCGCGAAGCCAACGAGCGATTGACTATTATAATGCCAGGCTGGATCAACTCGCCGGAAAATGGTTAGGCAGGGGTAATAGTGGAGCGCGTTATTGTAATGATGATCACCCCTACACTACAGATATGGATGTGTTCGGTGTTGGCTCTCTGTTTGAATTTGTTTGCTGTGCCCGTACACGCTTGGGGGAAGATGTATTGGCGCGATGGTTTAGCTCGGCAGCTGATGGGAACACCATACTAGAGCGACAACACGCCATTGCAGAACTTCGTGGCCAGATAGAATTTCGAGAACGGTTTGCATTGCTGGATACTGAGATAAACGCGAACTTTGATCAACAGCAATTACAAAAATGGGTAGAGGAAAAGACCCAGCCAATTGCTAACTGGAAAAGAGGTTTGGCTGCTGTGTTGGGGTTCCTTGCCGTGGTCTCCATTGCGGTCTGGTCTATGGGATATGGTTATCTGCCATTAGTTTTGGTAATCGCTATAGAGGTAATATTCTATGCTACGAATATTCGTGAATTTCGGCGAATGACAGCTGCTGCAGACACGGCGAGTTCCGGCGTTGTGATCCTTAGCCAGGTAATGGGTCTTATTGAGCAGCACAAATTCACTTCAAAATATTTGCAAGAATTACAAAATAGCCTGCAAACAGAGGGCCATGCGCCTTCGTGGCAAATCAATCGGCTGCATAGCCTCATACTTATGTTGGACAATTCGTTTCGCAATCAGCTATTCGCTCCAATTGCTTTTCTATTGTGTATTCCTGTTCATCTAGTCTATCGCGTTGAAAAATGGCGAGAACAGATTGGGCCAAATTGTTCAGAGTGGTCAGATACAGTGGGACAGATCGAAGCTCTAAATTCGCTATCAAGGCATGCATTCGAAAATCCTGACGATCCATTTCCTGAATTGGTGGCGGAAGAAGAGGGGGCCTGCTTTGAGGCGATAGCACTTGCTCATCCACTACTGCCTGTGGAGACTTGCGTGCAAAACGACATTAGCATTAATGCTAGAAACCAGCTGACGATGATAAGTGGGTCAAATATGTCGGGCAAGAGTACGTTGCTGAGAACCGTKGGTATTAATCTTRTTTTGGCGCTAAGCGGAGCTCCTGTTCGAGCGAAGAGTTTTAGAACATCGCRGTTTMTRCTCGGCTGCGCGATGCACGCWGAAGATTCGCTCAAGCAGGGAACGTCACTTTTCTATGCGGTAATTTCGCGAATYAAGACCATCGTTGAGCTGGCTGGCCAATCACCACCACTGCTTTTTCTGTTTGATGAAATACTRCAGGGAACTAATTCACACGATCGGCGTGTGGGTGCCGAAGGAGTGATTAGACAACTACTACAGAGAAGAGCCTTTGGTTTGGTGACGACTCATGACCTCGCGCTGACATCTATTGCGGATTCATTAGGTGGTCAGGCTGTGAATATTCATTTCGAGGATCATTTAATTAACGGGAAAATGTATTTCGATTATAAGATTCGACAGGGGGTTGTTCAAAAGAGCAATGCACTTGAGCTAATGCGAATGATAGGGCTTAATGTTGGTGACGAACTGAGCGCAGACATACCGAAAAAGAGTAACAATTAGTAGCATCCTAATATCTCTCAGAAACCYGRGAAAGGAATTTATAAATGACAACCAGCCGTCGTCAGTTTTTCAGAGAATTAAAGTATCTGTTAAACTGGGGGAGGTTCAGTCTGTCCCCTTTTAGCTCGAAGAATTAGCAGCCGAGATAAAGGAATCGACACCGGCCGGCACATAACAAACAAAGATTAGGATAACTATCCGTGACTAAAGATTTACTCTGGAAAAGAATCAGCCTTGAAACAATTGCAATTGTGGGTGCTATTCTTTTGGCGTTCGCAGTAGATGCATGGTGGGAAAGCCGACGGGTTCAGGCTGCAGAGCATCAGTTCTTACAGGCGTTAGTCCTTGACCTTCAGGAGACAAAGAGACGAATGACAGGTTTCGGGTTGAGGCTTAGGGATCGCCAGGGTGCTATCGGCAACGCATTGGTAATATTTGGAAGCTCTAATCAGGGCTCTGCGATTGAATTAGAAAACCTTCTGTGGCCAATCAGTATTGCCAGTACTTTCGAGACGAATGGGGCTACTTTGGAGAGAATGATTGAAACTGAAGAATTTCGCTCACTTGAGTCACCCACCGTCCAGCGCAAACTAATGTCCGTAATTACCCGTATTGGTTACTTTCAACAATCTGACCTTAGAAGGGCGGATTTCTGGCACAACACTGTTGCACCATATACCATAAAATACGCGGCTATTTATAAGTTTATAATTCGACAAGATTCAAATGAATTAGGGTACGGCCTGCCAACAGAAGCAAAAGGAATTGATATACAACCGGAACTGCACGCCTTTTACAGTAACCGTGAGTTTGCAAATATCTTGTTTCTAATGCTTCCATTGAATGCAGATGCAGGATTCAGACTAGACCGTGTTGAGACTGAAATTGAAGAACTATTAGCACTAATCGAGTCAGAATATGGGATTACAATCTAAACTCTATATTAGTGACGAATTGAGTGCCGACATACCGAAAAAGAGTAACAATTAATAGCATCCTAATATCTCTCAGAAACCTGGGAAAGGAATTTATAAATGACAACAAACCGTCGTCAGTTCTTAAAGAGAAGTGTCATTGCGGGAATGGCCGCGAGTGGCTATCCCCTAGTCTCGCTGGCTGCAGAGAATGCAGTCGTAAGACCGGCGCCGCTTATGCCGACGCCACACTATGTGGAAAGCAACGGCATCAATATGGCCGTGTACGAAAAGGGCGAGGGTCCCGTCGTGTTGTTCTGCCATGGCTGGCCCGAGCTGGCATTTAGCTGGCGAGATCAGATTGATGCAGTTGCGGCTGCAGGCTATCGAGCGATAGCACCGGATCAACGTGGCTTCGGGCTAACCGGCGGTCCAGACGATCCATTGCAATACGATATGCAGATATTTTGTGACGATCTGGCGGGCCTATTAGATGCGAAGGGTATCGACAAGGCGGTGTTCTGTGGTCACGACTGGGGTGGTGCCGTGGTGTGGGCCATGGCTAGACTGCATCCGGATCGCTGTAGCGGAATCATCGGTTTAAATACTGCTGCGGGGAGACCTGCCGGACTGCCGCCGGTAGAGAATAGCGTTCCTTCTACGATTATCATGACGCCAAACTACTATTTCGCAACCTTTCAGCAGCCGGGACGTGCCGAGCCTATATTGGAGAATGATGTTCGGCATACCTTTGATTTCATTCTCAGTCGCGGCGGAATCTGGAATGCGGAGGCCTTCGCGCAATTGCCGGAAGATTCTGCAGAACGACAGATGGATTTTCTCAAATTGATTCAGCGCGAAGATCCGCCGGGCGAACCGTTTCTGTCAGAGGAGGTCATGCGGTATTTCACCGAAACTTTTGAGGCGACCGGATTTACCAAGGGGCTGAATTGGTATCGCGCGGCTGGAAGGATAGGGCCAATTATGGCTAATGCGGCGCCAAGAATCGAAGTGCCGAGTCTGTACATTGGTGCGGAGAACGACGTAATCCTTCCGCCTTCATCCTCAGATGGTATGGAAGACTTTATCAGCGATCTAGAGAAATACACCGTTATGGATAGTGGCCACTGGACCCAGCAAGAGAAGCCTGAGGAGGTAAACCGGGTGATCGTAGATTGGTTGAATCGTAAGATCGGTTAATTCGCCCCGGCTAGGCGCTTACTTGGAAACGTTATTGCCTTGCGCTCTGCGAGGCGTCACGTATGCTTTTAAATTCGTTGCCTTCAAGCCAGTTAGGAAAGCTAGACTCACGACTAAGCTTATTGGCTACCTTAAAGTACAGCTGTATGTCTTGTGCTGCGCCTTCTAAGTTCCAGCTCGGATCGTATTCGTCCGAAGGCGCGTGATAGCGGTTTTCATTGTAGTCTTGTGCCTGTTCTGCTCCCCACTCCTTGCCAAACTCTACACTGTCTTCACCGGATTCGGCGTAGAGGGCAGGCACGCCGGCCTTGGCGAAATTGAAATGGTCGGAACGGTAGTAGTAGCCGCGCTCTGGATTGGGTTCTTCAACGAGATGGCGGCCCTGACTCGTGGCGGCCTCTTCTAGATAGGCTTCCAGCTCGCTGCTACCACTTCCTACCACCACGATGTCGTGCATCGGACCGTAGGTATTGAGCACATCTATGTTGATATTCGCGACGGTGGTAGCCAGTGGGAATATTGGGTGCTCGGCATACCAGCGTGAGCCAAGCAGACCTGACTCCTCGGCGGTGACTGCCAAGAAGACGACGCTGCGCGGGGCAGGGCCGGCATCAGCATGCATCTTTGCCATAGCGAGCAGTGCCGCTGTACCTGTGGCGTTGTCGGCAGCGCCGTTGTAGATATTGTCGCCCGGTAATTCGGGGTTAACACCGAGGTGATCCCAGTGCGCGGTGTAGATAATAGTCTCCTCAGCTCTTTCTGTGCCTGGGATCATCGCGATGACATTCTGCGATTGGGATGTGCGTACCGAATTCTGAATTGTGACCGATGCGGTAATGTCTCCCAAGGGCACAGCGGTAAAGCCTGGTTGTGCAGCAGCAGCCTTGAGTTCTTGATAGTCTAAACCGGCTGCTGCGAACAGTGCCTCGGCGGAACCCAAAGTTAGCCAGCCTTCAATATCATTCTTGTCGCTATTGAGATTGTCGGCCTGCAATCCAATTTGAGGGCCAGACCAGCTGCCACTTACGACTTCCCAGCCGTAGCCTGCCGCACCGACCTCGTGCACGATCAAGGCGCCCGCAGCACCTTGTCTCGCCGCCTCTTCATATTTGTAGGTCCAGCGGCCGTAGTAGGTCATCGCATTGCCATTGAACACATTTGGGTCTTGTGTGGCGTAGCCTGGATCATTCACTAGAATGACCACGGTCTTACCTGCTACATCGATGCCCGCATAATCGTTCCAATTTCTTTCCGGTGCTACCACGCCATAGCCGACGAATATTAGCTCGCTATCGACAATAGAGGTAGTTGGGATTTGTTGCTGGCTACCCACGATCATTTCGGTAGCGTATTCTAGTTCGGCGTTGTAGTTGCTGCCGCTGAATGTAAGTACAGCGTCGCTGGCGGTAGTAATCTCGGTTACGGAAACGCTCTGAAAATAGGAGTCACCATTGCCCGGCCCAATACCAAGTGCCTCGAACTCAGACCGTAGGTAGTTAATTGTCTTTTCTTCACCAGGGGTGGCGGGCGCGCGTCCCTCGAACTCATCCGAGGCTAGCACTGCGATGTGCTGGTGCAGCATTGCTTCGATCTCTGCTGTGTCGGATGCTGCCTCCACGACCGGCTCGATTACCTCATTCGGCTCTGGGCTGCAGCTAATGAGCACTGCGCTGCTGAACAGAGATAAGCTGAATAGTTGTAGTGGTTTCATCGCATTCTCGACTAGATTGGCAGTATTAAGCAGAAGAGAATAACGGCATTTACCCTGTTCCGTCTATAGTTTGGGATAGTGCAATGTCTGTCTTTGCTTCATTGCTGCGGGGCAATATACTAGCGCAGTCGCGGCAAGAGAAGCCAATGGGGTCAGGCAATGAGTAGTGGATTCGAGGTTCGTGAAGGTTCGTGAAAATAATTAAGTCTCAGTTGGTGGTTGCTGTTGCCGTCCTGATGGTATTCGCCGCCGTGTGGATGGCCTTTCTGAGTCCAGCTCAACAAGGTGTTCAGAGCGAGTTTGATACGGCGAGTGTTGGTCAGTCGGCAATCCGCTCAAGCCTCTCAAGCCGCGCAGATCGCGCTGTTTCTAAACCATCTTTGGATCGCTACTCTATTGTTAGTGCAGGGCGAGCTGCAACGCGGGAGACTACCGCCGCTTTGCTTCAGTCTCTTGGAACAACACTGAATGCTAGTGCAGAAGAATCGCTGCGGCTTGAGATTGATATTCGATTTACAGATTTTATCGCAGGCTTAAATGGGTCGCCTCAGCGAATTGAGGCTATTCGGCAGGAATTCATTGCGGCTTATACGGATATACTCGCCTTCGGTATCGCTCTAGCTCAGGGCGATATCGCGCCTGCCGAGGCGGAATCTCGTACCGATCCTAACTATGTTGTAAACCAGATGGCAGTCCTGCTCACTTCAGAAGAGTTGACGGAGTTGGAAACCTTCATGGAATCTGAAGCGCGACAGCGCTTTCAGTCGACCTACAGTCCACAGCTTGACGTGATAGGTGTCGAATTAAGCGTGGATAACAGGGCGGCGCTGCTAGAGACGCTTTTTATGGAAACCTATTTGCTGGTAAATCGCGATGGTCTTGGCACAAGCAGCGATCTGGTGTCGGGATTTCAGCGTCAGTTGGAAGCAATTGAGAATACTCGTGACAGCCTGCGAGTATCGATGACGCCCGCGCAGTTCACAGAGGCAAATGCATTTCTTAGTGAGCAGGAACAAGGTCTGCTTGGTGCTCAGACAATTTTTTTTAGGAATTAGTTGCTGGCGATGCGAGAGCGTATTCAGAACTTAGCTTGTAGATTGTGAAGAGCTTAAAGAAGTAGCGCTGTTGGATGGTAATACGGTTAGCTTTAATCTCACGGAGAGTCCTTGAGTGGCAAGGTTGTTCCATTCCACCGAGGCACCTATTTCTTCGGCGCGTTGTTTGATGTTGTTCAAGCCATTACCATCGACATCCTGCGAGCTCATACCGCGGCCGTTATCCTGAATCTCGAAATAGTACTCCTGCCCTGTTCGTTGCAAGCTTACTCGCACTTCATTGGCATTCGCGTGCCGAATTATATTGCTGACCATCTCTCGAAATATCTGATTCAGATTGAACACTGTTTCCGATGGCAGGATCGTATTGGAGATATCTGAAACTTGTGTCCAAAGCAATTGATGACCAGACCCTTCTAGTCGAAGACGTGTTTCTTCTGCGAGCTGTTCTAGGAATTTTTTGAACGATTGCTCCGGATTATTTGCTCGTGAAACCGCATTTCTCAAACTTTCTAGAGCCGTGCGCGCAAGCTCACCAAGTTTGTTATCTCGGCCGGCGTGTACTATCGAAAGTAATTTTGATCCGACGTCGTCATGTAGATCTCGGTAGATTGAAATTCGCTCTTTCTCGGCAGCCTGAATTAATTCTAGTTCGCGCTTTTCAGCGTAGGACTTTTCGATAATAGCGCGGCTGTACTCAATCTTTGCCTCTAGGTCTCGGTTTAGGTTTTCTGCGAGATGCAGTGCAGAGGTAAATCGGTTTAACAGAAGCGCGGTAAAGACGGCGAGTAAAATAGGAAAACCGAATTGGCTGTAGTAGATCGCACCTTCCCATTCCCTTCCCTCGGTGAATAGAATCATTGTTAGGTCGTGTGCAAAGAAGCCCAGCTGGACCAGCACGGCAGCACTTATTGCTATGGACAGCAGGCTTTGAAGACGAATAGCCTGGCAAACGATACGCGTTATCATGTAGACGAGAAATAAGTTGCCAAGGGCATGCATAGCATAAGCCCCTAGCCACCAATACTCGATTGGCCCCAATATATTCCAAGAGATCGCGAGCACGAACCAGACTTTTATGGCAGTGGAAACTTTAGAGCTGTGAATGTTGCTTACGGCAACTAAGAAATGGAAAAGCATGATCACCCAGATATTTATGCACAGATGTACGAGTGGTAGCCAATACTGATAATCGATCAGGTTGTAGTAGACGATCATATGGGTGGTAAGCATGGTCCAGCTCGCCGTCATGGCAGCGAAATACATATAGGTGAGGTCTTCTCTTCGTGCCGCCCATAGCACCAATGCGAGTAGGGTTACGATAATCCCAGTAACCTGTAGCCATTCGTTGATTCGCACCTGCCTGAATAGGCGCTCCTCATAGAGCGGTTGCAAAGAGGCTTTTTCATCAAACAAAAAGGGGGCGAAGGTGCCGCCGAAATAACTGGTTTGAAAGCGCACATGAATTTCGTTGCCAGTTTCGCGCCAGTTAGAATTCTGAATATCAACAAGGAGAGGGTGATTCCAGGAAACGGTCTGTCTATTGAGGCGATAGCTGTCGCCACCGATATTCTCGCCATTAAAAAACACTTCTAGAGACAAGTTGTGGCGATAGAAATAGAGGCTGTGCAGCAAAGGAGAGCTTGGAGTGTCGAGTGCGAAGCGCATCCAGACTGTACGGTTGCTTTCCTGCCCGCTGGCGATGCGTTTTCCGATAGGTAGCTGCAAATTCTGCCAGTCTGCATTTTCGTCAGGTGGAGACGTCGAGGGGCTTATCAAGAATTCCACTTCGTCTATGACCAAGGGCTGTGCCGAGTCACTTTGCGCATGCAAGTGTGCACTTCCTAGGCCTGTAGCTAAAAGGAATAAGAAGAGAAGCTTCATCAATTTCGCAAGCAGTTCTTTCATGAGATTGCTTAGCTGTGTCATTGGCGCCTTAGGCAGTAAAGACGAATGATAGTATAGATTGCGTGTCAAAACGCCCCCGAAATGGGGGTATACAATCTATGTTTGAGCCATTACTGTGCTTCTGTACCTGCAAGTCCGCTTATCCCGTTAATAATCCAGTAAGTTAGCATCATGTTTGAACAAGGCAATGCCCTGATCGTTGAAGACAATCCAGAAACGCAGGAGTGGTTACAGTCCTGTGTCGCCAGCGCTTTCAATGAGATGACAGCGACAACCGCGGACACTCTACGCCAGGCAAAGCAACTAATCGAATCTACGCAGTATGCTCTCGCTCTTATCGACCTAGGCCTTCCCGATGGCAGTGGATTGGATCTGATTAAGGTCCTTAAGGCGATGCAGCCCGATTGTCACATCGTGGTAGCCACTATCTATGATGACGATAAAAACCTTTTCACTGCGCTACGCTGCGGCGCCCAGGGCTATATCTTAAAGGATCAGGACAGGGAGAAGATTGTCGGCTACCTGCAAGGCATTAAGCAGAACGAGCCAGCTCTATCTGCTGCTTCGTCGCAGCGACTTATCGATCATTTTAATAACAAGGGTTCTGAATTGGTAGATTCACGACTTACTCCCCGCGAGACCGAGGTAACCTGTCTCATCGCTAAGGGTTACAGCGTGGAGGAGTCGGCCCGCATGCTGGAGCTCTCGCCTGATACGGTGAAAGGCTACGTGAAAAATATATATGCGAAGTTGGAGGTGAGTAATCGTTCGGAGATAACGCTGAAAGCCATCGCGCTTGGACTAGTGGATGCCTAGCT
>JAESUT010000038.1 GCA_016762995.1 Gammaproteobacteria bacterium
GGCATTATGGACGACATGCCACTGGTCTTTACACCAGAACGCCTGCACGTATGGCTACAATCCGAACATACATTTACCATTATGAACTTCGCTGCCAAAGCCGGGGGGCATTGGTTCGACTTTTTCAAAGTAGATAGGGATGTATTGGCAAGCACTTCCAATGATAAGAACCTGCTCGTGCCTCTGGGAATGTCACTGCAGCAAATGCGGATGAGGGATGATAAGCTCTCCGAAATTGACTTTCAGGAAGAGAGGGCAAACCGTAAGTCGATGAAACATTGAATGCTAGAGGCGAATAATATGCTAGAAATGAGCGTGTATTTATGTATCTTTCAGTTGATTAGAAATAGCCAAGAGGTAAGGTCGCTGTGCTGTAAGATCGCTTTGCTGTAAGACCGCTGCGCTGTAAGACCGCTGCGCTGTAAGATCGCTGCGCTGTATGAGGTAAGACCGCTGCGCTGTAAGAAGTAAGACTAAAGACTGCGGTAATGAATAATGTACAATACAAGACATCTTACAGCCCTGAGTATCAGGGCGATCTTACAGCGCAGCGGTCTTACCTCTTACAGTCGAGCAAAGCGAGACGATCTTAATAAAGTGAACCAAAATGTGTGGACGATACGTCAGCATCCAGCGTATTGAGGCCATCGAAAAGAACTTCGATGTGCAAGCCCCAAGAGATCTCGAGCAATTCCAGAGCTACAACATCTCTCCCGGGCAAAAAGCGGCCGTAATTACCAACGATAAGCCAAGCGAGCTACAATTGTTCAGCTTTGGGTTCACTCCGTTCTGGGCCGACAAGCCAACATACTGGTTCAATGCCCGCTCTGAAGGCGATAAAAACAAGGAAAACGACCCCAACTACAAAGGCAGTAAAGCCATCACCCAAAAGCCAGCGTTTAGAAAAGCCATTCGATCTCAAAGATGCCTGGTAGTAGCCGATTGCTTTATTGAAGGTACTACCAAGGAGAAGCTAAGCAGGCCCTTTGTCGTGTACTTAAAGGATAGACGCCCTTTTGCTTTCGCGGGTATCTGGGACACGTGGGTAAATAAAGAGACAGGAGAAATACTGAATTCCTTTGCGATTATAACGACTACGGCCAATAAGCTCTTGCAGAAGCTTCCTCACCACCGCTCTCCAGTAATACTGAATAAAGAAGACGAAAGAACCTGGTTGGATTTGGAAACGCCCATAGAACAAGTAACAGGACTTCTAAACCCCTACCCTTCAGATCTGATGAATGCCTACCCGATCTCAGCTGATATTAAGAACCCACGCGCTGAAGGCCTGGAGCTAATGACGCCGGTTGACCAACGTATTACAAAGGAGTTCGATTATAAGATCTATGAGGAGATGAAACTGATCGGAATGAAATACAGCTGGGAGAAAAGGAAGTAAATAAACACCCCGTCATGAACAGGATATTAGTTATTGCCTTGCTCATTCTAATTGGTCCCGGGTTGAAAGCTCAGTCAACCTCAACCAACAGGAACCTCGATTCATTATCTCTTTTTGAAGTGACATACCGTCTACTCGGGAAGGAAATGATCATTACCAACTCGTATAAGCGGCATAACAAATATGGGATTATCCTTATTGAAGAGGATCACAAAGAACAACGAAGCAACACGCTGTTTTTAGCGAGGATTATTAAGCAGTTAAATGTCAGGAATGTCGGCCTGGAGGGACTAACCTTCGAGATAGGTTTGAGAAAGGCACTTATTCCACAGGAATTCCCGGGGGAGAAGAGCTTAGTAGAAGCTTTCTTTTATGATAATTTGATGGGGACCTACAGTGAAGAGGAATCAGATTCATATCAACTCTCAAATGCGGAATTTATCTATTTGAACTTTGACAGTATAGTACTGGTTCCGATTGAAAATTCAAAAACGTATGACCGTTTTGACATCAGGCAATTTGAATCACCGTCTTATTATATGCAAACGGCTGGAGTTGACATCCTGAAGAAAAAGGAAATCGACTCACTTTCAGGGGACTTGGCCGTTAACTGGACCTGTACGCAAAAAAGCACCTCCGTGCTAAAATCTACGAGGAAATACTTGCACGGCAGACATCGATTTCGCAGAAAATAGGATGTACATCGCAGCCCAATTCTTTAAGTAATACCGGAGCGATCTTGCCGGGTACGGCATTACCGCAGTCGATCACAATTTTAAGCGGCTTACTCAATTTAACGCGGCGGCAGATGTCGTCAATATAAATTCGGTCAACTTCGAGCTCTGAAAACGCTCCATTCCCCGCTCTTAACTGATCGTTTTCAATACGTGTTCGAATTGCCTGAATCTGATTGTCAGCAAGACTGGCTTGATTGAATACAATCTTCAGGCCATTGTAATTCGCTGGGTTATGACTGGCTGTTAGCATAACACCGGAAGTGTGGTCGGTTGTATAGGTTGCATAATAAAGAAGAGGTGTTGGCACGAGGCCAATACTTACTACACTGCAACCACTGCTTCGAATGCCTTCGATCAATGCAATAGACAAGGTGGGGCTTGAGAGTCTGCCGTCATATCCGACTAATAGCGACGTAATATCTTGATCGAGGGCTTCACTACCAATCGCCTGACCGATTCGCCTTATGCTTTTTGTAGTGAGTTGTTGCTCGACGATTCCGCGAATATCATAGGCTCTAAAAATCGAGGCTGGAATAGATTCAGAGTCAGCTTGTGTTGCAACTTGCGTCATGTTCTTTGCCGATAGATTTTTAGATTAGTTGTAATGACTATCGTTCGTTCAGAGCCGTAGCAATGAGTTGCAGCATGTTTCTTGCAACTACATTCTTGTTGCCTTCTTTTAGTTGAGTTTCACTTGTTTCGGTTAAAGCTGTGACGATGATGGAATCGCTATTAAATGTTTCGGTAGCGTTATTCGCAAACAGCATATCGAGACCTTTGCGCCTTAATTTTTCTTTCCCGTTGCTGACGATGTCATTTGTTTCGGCTGCGAAGCCAACGACAAAGGGTTTGATTTTGAGCTGTGCAACCTCACTAATAATATCTGGGTTCTTTATCAGCGTGAGCTGCATCTGTTTGTCAGACTTTTTAATTTTCTGTGTTTCGACCTCCAGAGGTCGGTAATCGGCTACGGCAGCAACGCCGATAAATACGTCGCAACCTGTCATGGCTTCGTGCGTTGCTTTGAGCATCTGGGCCGCACTGATTACATCGATGCGCTTGACGTGCTCAGGAGTGGCCAGGTTAACCGGCCCGCTGATGAGAGTCACTTTTGCCCCCGCCGCTACTGCCTCGGCAGCCAGCGCATAGGCCATTTTGCCGGAGCTGTGATTGCTTATGAATCTTACTGGGTCGATTGCCTCTCGCGTCGGTCCTCCAGTGATGACGAAGTTTTTACCTGCGAGTTCGCCAGTTTCAAACAGACCGGCACTTAGCTCTACTAACTGCGCCGGTTCCAACAGGCGCCCTGGCCCTATATCGCCGCAGGCCTGTTCGCCGTCTGCTGGGCCAAAAATATGGTAGCCGCGACCTACCAACACATTTAGATTAGTTGTTGTGCTGTTATCCGCCCACATCGCTTGGTTCATTGCCGGTGCGACAGCAATCTTCGCTGATGTAGCGAGCACCATAGTAGAGAGGATGTCATCTGCCTGACCTTGGCTGATACGAGCAATGAAATCTGCTGTAGCGGGTGCGATTAATACTAAGTCGGCCCAACGTGCTAACTCAATATGGCCCATGGCCGCCTCAGAATCGCTATCTAGCAGGTCTAGATGGACGCGCTGGCCTGATAGTGCCTGCATAGTAAGCGGTGTAATGAACTGGGTTGCGGCGCGCGTCATGCCAACCCTGACCTCGGCGCCGGCCTTGATTAGCAGGCGCGTAAGTTCGGCGCATTTGTACGCTGCGATGCCGCCCGTAATGCCGAGTAAAATGCGCTTGTTAGTAAGGCTTAACATGGAGACCCAGTAAATATAGGCAGTTTAAGGGATAGCTAGACTATCAGCTAGCTTTGCGTTAATCAATTTGACGGCAAATTAACGGTTTCGCCGATAGCCGTCTATTCTTTTGTTAGCTGGACAGTAGTTGTTAGCAAGGAAATTGCCAAATATGGTGGATGTAATCAAGGAATTACCCTGATGAGCATGGCAGACTGGCCACAGGGCGAGCGCCCTAGAGAGAAGTTGTTTAATAAGGGCGCCGCTAGCCTGTCTGACGCAGAGCTGCTGGCCGTAATGCTGCAGACAGGCACTAGGGGCAGGACTTCGCTAGACATTGCTAGAGACATGCTCAGCCGCTATGGGGGCCTGATTGGACTTTTGGCCGCAGATCCCGCCAGCCTTATTGAGAATTCTGGCATAGGGGCGGCTAAAGCTGCACGATTCGTAGCAATGAAGGAATTGTCTCAGCGCCATATGCTGGAAGGCATACAGCCGAAGGATATCTTAACTAGCTCGGAGGCAACCCGAGATTATCTGCGGGCAAAATATAGGGATTGTCAGAGCGAGATATTTAGCTGTTTGTTTCTTAATAATCAGCACCATATCGTGAAGCTGGAAGAGCTTTTTCGCGGCACTATCGATGGGGCTGCAGTCTACCCTAGAGAGGTCGTTAAACGCTGCCTGTATCACAATGCGGCAGCGGTAATACTGGCTCACAACCATCCCTCCGGCATAGCGGAGCCTAGCCGTGCGGATATAGCCATAACCAAAAAACTACGTATTGCTCTGGAATTGATCGATGTGCGTGTATTGGATCATTTGGTGATTGGCAACTCGATGGTGGTTTCATTTGCAGAGCGCGGTCTGCTGTAAGAGGGCAGCGCCTTAGGTGCCACAGGCTAGTTGATGGCCTTGCATTGGCGCTGAGGTTCTACCGAGCACGGCTTGCAGAGCAGCCCGAACTCCTCATTATCTTGCTATTGGCAGATTATTCTGGTATAAAACGCAGCTCTTTTTTGTCCCTAGTTCTCTGTTGAGTTTGGGCGCAAGAAATAGCTAAACAAGACACGTAATTAGTTAACACAAACGAGGCAGCAAAATGTCCAGGGTCTGTATGGTAACTGGCAAGAAACCAGTTACAGGAAACAACGTTTCCCACGCGAAAAACAAAACACGGCGTCGATTTTCGCCAAATATTCACTCCCATCGATTCTGGGTAGAGTCTGAGAAGCGCTTTGTTAAGCTGCGCTTGTCGACTAAGGGTATGCGTATTATCGATAAGAACGGTATAGACGCAGTACTGGCGGATATTCGAAACAATGGCGTTCGCGTATAAACGCGCCTGGGCCAAGCTAGGAATAAATTAATAGGCAACGATTATGAGAGATTTGATTAAGCTGGTTTCAAGTGCCAAGACTGGTCACTACTACACCACTGATAAGAACAAGCGCACTATGCCGGACAAGATGGAAATAAAGAAATTTGATCCAGTTGTTCGCAAGCATGTGATCTACAAAGAAGCTAAAATCAAGTAAGACCACTTTGGGATAGCTTCGCTATTTCCAGAATCGATAGAGCCGGGACTTTCATCTGAAAGCTCCGGTTTTTTGTTGCCTGTAAGATATTGAATTAGAGTGCCATCGCACATTATGGCTGAGTCTTTTGAGTCGAAGGCTGATCAAATAGAAGGGAAGCGCCTTAGCTTCAATGCGTTCTCAGGGTCACTTTCCTTTGCTTAGGCGCTTCGTCAACTTTTCTGTGCTGGTAAGCAATTTTTTGTCTGCTTTCAACTCTTTCTTTAGCTTACCCACAGTCGTTGAAACAGTGCCATAGCGCTTCAGTTTAAATAACTTGGCGATTGACTGCAGGGTTACGGCCGAGAGCTCCTGACACAGATACATGGCTACCCAGCGCGGCACGTTCTTCGAACCAGGGCCGCGGGCGGCCGTATAAATACTTGTCTCAGAGACTTTAAATTCTTTAGCTACTACGCTGACGATTTGTTTGCAAGAAGGTCTCCATTTAGCATTCGCGCCTCGGGAAACACCGCGAGAGGCGGTGGCAGATTTCTTCTTTTGTGCCGCCTTACGAAATTTGTCATCACCAAGTAGGGAAGACAGGTTCTTCTTCCCGTAAAAGTGTGCTAGTTCTTCGGTTACCCCTTGGGCGACTAATTTTTTGTAAGCGATGGGCCGCTTCGCGGAAGCAGTGTGTAATTGTTTAAGCGTTTCGTCACGATTGAACCAGGTCGGTGGTTTAGCTTTGCGAGTGAAATTAGTATAGCTAGACCATGGGTAGCTATTCAGCTCAGAAGCCTTCACTCGAGTATGTATGTAGCTTGATAGCGGTAGTAGGTATTTGTCGGCTTGAACTAGCACGGCTTTGTAACGGCCTCTGAAAAGCGAGCCGTCGCTGCCCTTCATTTTTTGATACTGCTGAGTGTACAAACCATCAATCTGGCGCATGAAGCGACTAAGGTTCGCTTCTGGCGTTTTCACCACGAGATGATACTCGTCTTTTAGTAAGCAGTAAGCATGCACCTCTACATTGAGTCGAGAACAAGTTTCACTGAGGCTATCGAGGAAAGCTTCGTAGTATTTCGCTGCAGGAAACACACGCTGTTTGTCAAGGCCGCGATTGGATACGTGATAAACAGCATCGGGATATTCAATTCTCAGTGGTCTGGCCATCTTATTGTTCTCTTATTGTTTGGGATAGAATTAGAGCTGACCCTCTATGGGGCAGCCGTATAATTAACGCAAATACCCTAGCGCGTCAACAGCGTTGAGTTTGATGGATTGAAAATTCGTTTAAACGAAAATACAGGGTCGTAGTTTGTGGGATGTGTCACTGTAAAGGCAATGTTTTTTACTAATTGTTCCACGACAGGAGCGATTCTGGATCTCCATTTAATTCTAGGAATAGTTGACCAATTTAGTCTGAATTAGAAATGGATTGGTCGGTATAGAAGACTGGATATGCAGCAAGATCGTTACTAAGGCCGAATTGCTTTTATCACAACTCGCTTCGGAGCGGGAAGACCTTCTATTGTGAGCCGCGGATTATTCATATCTAACGCATCTTCGAGAGAGTCAAATGGCATCCATTCGGTTTTTCGTTGTTCATCAACCGTGGTAATCGATTCATCGATAACCGAAATTTGTTCCATCCCGCAGCGAGAGAGCCATTGTACTAAAGTGGGAATACTTGGGACGAACCAAACGTTGCCCATGCGCGCATATTTCTTTTCGGGCGTTAGGCTGTAACCTGCCTCGCCATCGACACATATCGATTCAATCACCAGTTCGCCCCCGGGCCGAAGGCAGCTCTTCAGCTGCAGAATATGATCGATCGGCGAGCGCCGGTGATAGATGACCCCCATGGAAAAAACGGTGTCGAAATAATTCAGTGACGGCGGTAGCTGTTCCAGAGTGAGGGGCAATACAAATACCGGAGACTGGGCTACAAAGTGTTTTAGTAGCCAGAACTGCGCAAGATAGGCGATATGTGGATCGATGCCCAGCACCATTTCAGCGCCTGCCTCCAACATACGAAATCCGTAGTAGCCATTACCACTACCGACGTCGAGTACACGTCGCGATTCAAGCGGCGTGATTTCTTTTTTGAGACGGTCCCATTTTAGATCGGATTGCCACTCCGAATCGATGTCTATGCCGAACAGTTCGTAAGGGCCCTTGCGCCAAGGGATAAATCCTAGGAGTTGCTCGCGTAGTTGAGCGAGGGTCTCCGGGTCGCTATCGCTAGCGCAACCGATTCTAACCTTGCTGCCAAACTCTACTGAACTGGGCTGAATCTGGGGCAGTTCGGATAGCAACTTAAGCCATTTTGGGAAATCGCCATAGCGAATTTTCTGCAGGAATTCGTCCGTCGTGAAGGGAAGCAATGCTTCCAGTGGCGACTCATCAAGCAGTTCTTGTAGAGGCTTTAAGTTCATAGGGTTTTACTCGGTTGATACTAAAAGTGACCAAAAAGATGTTTGAAGTAGCAGCTTTCTGGTCGCAATTTTAGTGACACATAAAGCCAAGTGACTTTAATCCATATCGAGATGCATTTTTCAGGGTCGACTACTTAAAGGCAACCATGGAGGCAAAGTTAAAACACTGGAACCAGACATCGACAGACTGAAAACCAATATTCTGCAAGCGGTCTCGATGTACATCTAGGGTTTCTGGGAGTAAGACCTTCTCCAATGCTGCTCTCTTTTGGCTTATCTCCAATTTGCTATAGCCCATGTTCTCTTTAAAGCTGTGGTACATCTCAATAAACAATTGATTGAGCTTCTCATCGGGAAAGGTAATCTTCTCTGAGATGATTAAGACACCGCCTGGCTTCATTCCCGCGTAGATTTTACTTAATAAGGCCGCCCGCTTGGTTGGAGGGATGAACTGCAGAGTAAAGTTCAGCACTACCACCGAGGCATTTGTTATTTCTGAATCACTCAGGTCTTCGCAGCGACACTCAATCTTACTGGCGAATTGTGGCAAACTTGTCAGCTTAGTTTGCAGGCGGTCGATCATAGCAGCGGAGTTATCGATTGCTACTGCTGAGAAGTCTAAGCACTCAACACGATCCACGGCGGCGAGAGTGGCGCCTCCTAAGCTGCAGCCTAGATCATAGATTCGGCTCTGCTCCTGGCAATACTTCTCTGCCAATACACCGATCATGGCTATGATCGTGCTATAGCCCGGAACCGATCGATTGATCATGTCTTCGAATACAGWGGCGACTTCTTCGTCGAAAACGAAGTCCCCGGGAAGCTTCGTTTCCGCGAATATTCGATCTTTGTTCTGGATTGGTTTCGTCATTGCGAGTTACYGAGTGAATTGCCTGCTTTGAGTATGGGGTTCGATCGACTGGCTCGRCTTGTTAAGAAAACRTAGCGCTATTCTACGCAGCCCTTGGACGTAACTCGAACAGAATTTGCGTCGCTTTTCATTCTAACTGTCTATCTCTTTCTATCCAGTGCATTATCCTGTTATCTAATTCTAATTCGAACCCGTTCATTATCCTGATATCTAATTCTCATTCAAATGCCAATGCTTCACCATTTCTTGTCGATAATTCTGGCTTGTTTGACAATCTACAAATTGGCAATGGCATCTTGGATCTCGCCTGTGGGAAAGGCAGGAACGGATTATTTTTAGTAAGCCGTAATGTTCCGGTACTATTTGCAGATAATAATGAGGCTCATCTATTTTCAATCCCATCTAAGCTCGAGTTAGCAGGGGTTAGTGCGAAGAAAAGCGCGTGTTGGTTGATAGACTTTGAGGCTGAAGTGAGTGCGGGCAGAAACCCTCTGATGGGCAAAAGTTTCGATGCAATCATTGTCTTCAACTATCTGCACAGGCCGCTTTTTCCTTTTATTAGAGAGGCGATTCGGCCAGGTGGATTGGTTATCTATGAGACATTTAACGTAGATCAAAAAAATTTCGGCAGGCCGAGTAACCCAGATTTTCTCCTGGGGCATGATGAGCTAACCCAGACTTTTGCAGGATGGGAGTTTATTCGGAGTTTTGAAGGCGAGGTCTCGAACCCTCAGCGAGCGATATCAAGGTTAATAGCCAGGAAGCAGGCTAAAAAGTGAGTTTAATGAGCAAGGCAAAAGTACTACCCCTAATTTTTAGCGGCAGAAGCAAGGCTGTTAAGCGACCGTATGAATGCGAGATACTGCGCAGCAAGCGGAAGACGCTTGCTCTGTATATAAAACAGCAGAAAGTAGTAGTGCGATGCCCAATGCGTGCATCCAGACTGGATGTCGAGGAGTTTATTAGCTCGAACCATGCTTGGATAGAGGGGCGGCTATTCGAAGAATCTCTGCGCGAGAAGCAGGCATTGAGAGTCGAAAGAGGCGCTAAGATTTTTTATCGAGCCCGTGAGCGCACGATCGTCTTTAAGGAAGGGCGCAAGGAGCGAGTAATGGTAGTTGGCGATGACTTTATTATTCAGGGCCATAAGCTCACTTCCGCGAAAGCGAAGATACAGGTAGAAGACTTTTTAATCGACAAGGCGAGTGAGTATATATTGCCTAGAGCCCGAGGCCTGGCCCGTCATCTAGGAGTCGAGCACAAGATTACTGAAATTAAGCTCAGAAAGACCAAATCTAAGTGGGGGCA
>JAESUT010000039.1 GCA_016762995.1 Gammaproteobacteria bacterium
GGTCGTGTTGAGGCCCTGCATGTAGTACAGCGCAATCGGTGGATTGATCAAGAATCCGAACAAGCCGGCACCGACCAAATTCCAAAACAGCACGGCGGCGAAAAACATGAACGGCCAGTGATAGGCTTCTTCCCAGAGGGCTTGCTTCTCGATGTGGGCTCTACTGTAGGCTTCGAAACCCACCACCATCAATGGCACTACCTCCAGCGCCGAGAATGTGGCACCAAGCGCGAGTACCGATACCGGCGTACCGCTGAAGTAAAGGTGATGAAAGGTCCCCAGCACGCCGCCAGTTAAGAAGATGATAGTGGCGAATAGCACAGACACTGTGGCGACAGATGCACGCAGCAATCCCATACGGACGAATAGCGTTGCTATTATCGCCGTMGCGAAKACCTCGAATATTCCCYCAACCCACAGATGCACGACCCACCAGCGCCAATACTCCATGATGCTAATGTGTGTGTTCTGACCCCACATTAAACCCGCACCGTAGAGCAAGCCTATAGAGGCCGTTGAGACAACAACTAGAAARACAAGAGAKCCGTTATCCTTGTCTCTAAGGACCGGCCAGATAGCACGCAATACCAGCACTACCCAAAGCATTAGGCCAATGAATAGATATATCTGCCAGAACCTACCTAGGTCGACATACTCGTAGCCCTGATGACCGAACCAGAAGTTGATTTGCATGTCGTCGATAAAACCGTGAACCGCCATCCACTGACCTGCAAACGAACCCACAACGATGAGCACCAGGCTGACGAATAAAAAATTAACACCGAAGCGCTGAAACTTGGGTTCATGTCCCGAGAGAAGCGGCGCCACATAAAGACCAGTCGCAAGCCACGCCGTAGCTATCCACAGTACAGAGAGCTGTGTATGCCAAGTTCGAGTAATGGAATACGGCAGATAGTCTACAAGGGGCAATCCATACAGTCCCTGCCCCTCCACTGCATAGTGCGCGGTAATAATACCCAGCAACATCTGCACGACAAAGAGTGTCGTCACTAGCCAGAAATATTTTGCCGTTGCCTTCATCGAAGGTGTGTTCTGAATCCCCGCCAATGCATCGATCTGCGCAAAGCCTTCGAGCGGCTCTATATCCTGGCGCCAGACATCCCACTGCCGTGCGTAATACCAAACCAACGCACCGATGCCTGCTAGAAGGAGAAATATTGAGATAATGCTCCACATAAAGAGCGACGCCGGAGGCGTGTTGCCAACTAATGGGTCGTGCGGCCAATTACTCGTATAGCTAATACTATCGTCTGGCCGATTCGTGACGGCAGCCCACGCCGTCCAGAAATAGAATGCCGTCAGCGCATGGGCCTGGTCATCATCTAATGTCGAATGTAGAGGGAATGCGTAGTCGCGACGCAGCTCTAGAGCATCTGGCCCTTTGACCTGATAAAGGTTCCTGTAGTGCAGGGCTACAATACCAATTGCCGCTGCTCTTTCATCACTAACCGTCAATGTATCGGAAGCTGGATCGAAGGTGTTCTCTCGCATCTCCAGTCGCAGTGTCACTTTATGCTGTTCTAGTCGGGCTGCTTCTGGTGTTGAGGGCAGACCACCATCGCGCTCGGCAATCATAGCGAGTAAAGCTTCTGCTTCTCGGTGCAACCAGTCGGCACTCCAGTCGGGCGCAAGATAACTACCGTGACCCCAGATAGACCCCTGCTGCATCCCTCCCGTTGATTGCCAAACATTTTGTCCGACCTGGATATCTTCAAGGGTGAATAATAATACCCCTGATTCAGTGACTACCCGGCCCGGAATAGGTGGTGCCTCGTGATAAATTTTGCTCCCAAAATAGAGCAATATCGAGAACATGATGACCATGGTCACAACAAGCAATGCCCAGAGTCGACGAACGGTGAACGTGGTTTGATAGGATTCCATGCTGCCCTCGCTCCGAAAACCGGAGTTTCCAAATGAATAAATTTAAACAAACTGTAACTGAAGCAACATAGAAGCGTTGAGTGATAAAAACACATAGAGGCCAGCCCACCACCACTGCTGATCTATTACCAGTACCACAGTAGCAAACGCTACAAGAGTTGGCTTGATGTTTATCAAGTACTCACACTCTATCCATGGTGCCGAGACGCAGCACTGCTTGAGCGCCTAATACGTATTCGCGGCTAAGACATAGCCTACTCGGTAATTGCCGAGTATGATTACTCACAAACACCCTAATTAGCGCAGCGAGGCCACCATGACTAACAAATCCATCTCTCGACGTCGTTTCCTACAAGCTAGCGGCGCAGCCGCTATCGGACTACCCTCCTTTGCTCGCGGCTATACAGCCTCCGAAATGCGGGGTTTCTATGCCGGCGGCGAGATGTCGACCAATGTTTCTAAATGGGAGCTGGACACCCCGGCCCTGTGTGTCGATCTGGATCTTTTAGAGGCCAATCTCGACCATATGGCCTCCACAATGACCGCCAACGGCATAGCGAGCCGCCCTCACGCGAAGACTCATAAGTGCCCTACTATCGCTCATATGCAAATGGACCGCGGCTCGGTAGGAATATGCACGGCCAAGGTCAGCGAAGCAGAGGTGATGTTTCAAAATGGGATTGATCAGATTCTGAATACCACAGGAAATGTAACTCCAACGAAGATAAGCCGTGCAATGAACCTTCGCGCCCTGTGCCCCGGCTTCATTCAGGCGACTGATTCTGAGCCGAATGCACGACTGCTCTCGGAGGCAGCCGTGAATATGGGCATCGTTGCTGATGTCGTTGTCGATGTAGACCCTGGCATACGCCGCACAGGCACTCCCTTCGGACAACCTGCGCTGCGGCTGGCACAGCTTGTAGATCAGCTGCCAGGCTTAAATTTTCGCGGCATGCTTTGTTATGACGCAGCAGCACAGCATGTCGTCGGTTTTCAAACTCGAAAGGCACAAACCCTCGAGCGCATGGTTCAGGCTACTGACACGCTCGAACTCATGCAGCGTTCTGGCCTGAATACGGAGATATTCAGCGGCGGCGGCACTGGCACCTACAATATTGACCATGAAACGAAGGGAATGACGGATGTGCAGGTTGGCAGCTACGTGTTCATGGATGCGCAGTATATTTCGATAGGCGGCGAAGAGGATGTCGAGGTGTATTCCGACTTCGCCACTTCACTGACGGTAATGACAACGGTATTGAACGATCAATACGAAGGACGCGCCACCTCCGATGCTGGCGCCAAGGCCTGCACAATTAATCAGCCCTGGCCTATCGTTAAAGGCGAGTCCGATATCACCTACCGATCTGGTTCCGATGAATTTGGCACCATCATCTACGGCGACGAGCCATCACGTAACTACAAGGTTGGAGACAAACTCGAAGTCATCGTCTCGCACTGCGATCCCGTCGTGAATCTGTACGATCAGATGTACGCGATTCGTGGAGACAAGGTCGAGGCAGTGTGGCCAATCTCGGCTAGAGGCATGTCAGCCTAAAAGTTTTTCTTAGGCAAAGTAAAAGGGAGCTTTCGCTCCCTTTTTTATGCACTGATTTTTATGCGCGGCTCTTTATGCATTGCTCTTTTATGCGTTAAAGAGAGCTCGCAGATGAGGATTCAACATTCTTCCCTGCGGATCTAGCTCGCGCCGCAGTTCCATAAAATCTTTGAAGCGTGGGTACAACTCGGTCAACTCAAGGTGAGTGAGGCTGTGCACCTTTCCCCAGTGTGGGCGGCCACCGTACTTCCAGAAGATGGGTTCGATGATATTGAAGTAGGGTCGATAGTCTTCGCTAGCAATTCTGTGTATGGAAATCGTCGCATGAGGATGATCCCCGTAAGACATGCTTAGCCAGTTATTGTCGGCAGCCACATAGCGGAATTCCAATACGATATTTACATCGATGGCCTGATCGTAGATTGTCTTAAGAATTTCACGAACACAATCAGCCCCTACTTCAGCAGGCACTGAATACTCCATCTCATTAAAGCGCCTATTGCGCACATTGGTAAGAATCTTATGGGATACATCGACAGACTCGGTGGGCTGAATCCTTGCCGCAGTCGCATTCGATTGCCGCACGCGCTCAGCTGGCGTTGGGTTTTCGCTAAGCCCTAAGGACTCGGCTATCGACGCATCATCACTTGGTTCACTATCCAAATCCACCTCACCGATGGGCTCATCTGTCTCATCGATAGCCAAGGCCAATGAATAGTCGGAATAGACGAAAGGAAATATCTCGAAATGCCGATGATTTGAGGCCAGCTCATCGAAGTTCTCGAGGAAGTCTTCGGTAGGTGCCACCCATTCTCGCTTCTTCAGTTTGTAAGCTTCTCTGTTCTGCATGGTTACCTGTGTAACGATGCCCAGAGCCCCCAAATTCACCCGCGCAGCATGCAATAGATCTTCATCGCTGGAATCGATATCCATGACGCTGCCATTCGGAGTTACTAGACGCAAGGAGGTAATAAATGATGACAGAGCCTGGAGAGTAACGCCGGTTCCATGGGTACCAGTTGCAATCGCGCCGGCTATTGTTTGCCTGTCAATATCGGGCAGATTGATCATGCCTTGGCCGATTGCTTCAAGCTGCGCGCCGAGATCACCGAGGCGAGACCCGGCACCCAAGGTCACCTGGTTTTTTGCGCTATCTGAATCCAAAATACCGCTAAGTTGATCTATCACCACAAGATGCCCATCGGTTGGCACCAGCGGGCTAAATGAATGGCCTGATCCCACGGGGCGAATCGGCCCCAGTGTATTTCTCAATAGGCTCGTCAGTTCTTCTTCGCTGCCTATGTCGTAACGACCGGCAGGCTGGCAGGTCTGGCCACCAGACCAATTGCTCCAAGAAGCCGACTGTGCGAATGCAGAGCCTGAGCTAGCATAAGCTCCGAACAACGCCGCTCTCACGCTGGAGGCTAAAAATGATCGTCTCGATATCTGTTTCATTAGTTGAGCCCCGCCATGTAGGCAATCATCGCTCTAAAATCGGAAATTTCGCAGGCCATGCAATAACCCAGTGGCGGCATGGAATTAAAACCTTCGACTACGTGGTTAAGAATAGCCTCTTCACCCTGCTGCAATCTTCGTTGCCATTCGGCTGTGTCTCCTACAACCGGGGCTCCTGCTTCACCGGTAATATGGCATAGCGCGCAGCTACGCGACCACTTGCTCATTACTTCTTCATCAGCGGTCGCTGTGCTCAGCGTGGGTGGCCGGAACTGCTCGCCGGACCCAGCGTTTTGGCTGGCAAGATTTGAGCAGCCACTCAACAGAGCCGCAGCAAGGACAATGACAAATAGATTGGAGGAATATGTTTTCATGTTGTACCAATATTGAAACAGTAAACCACCTTAACCAGTGCGTTATAAACTGTCAATTGCGTATTGCTAGGTGCGATTTATGCTGCACTAAACTTCATAACGTTTATTTTTCGCCTTATCATCCAAGGAACGAAATGCTTCTAGCTTCTCCTTGATGCTGATTTCCAATCCGGTGTTTTTAGGATGATAGAACTGTTCATCCTTTAACTCCGGCGGCAAATAATTTTCACCCGCTGCGAAACCATTCTCTTCGTCATGGGCATAACGGTAATCCTCACCATAGCCCAGCGATTTGCTCAAGGACGTGCTGGCATTTCTTAGATGCAGAGGAACCTCCAAACTACCGTTCTGAGCCACAGCCTGCTTCGCTGCGTTAAATGCCACATAGACAGCATTACTCTTTGGCGCACAGGCAAGATATACCGCCGCCTGTGCTAGCGCCAAGTCGCCTTCGGGGCTACCTAGGCGTGTATATGTATCCCAACAACTAAGTGTTAGAGGCAGGGCTCTAGGATCTGCGATGCCAATATCTTCAGACGCCATCCGCACTAGCCGGCGCGCCAGATAAATTGGATCACAGCCGCCGTCCAACATCCTCGCCAACCAATACAAAGCGCCGTCGGGTGACGAGCCTCTCACCGCTTTGTGCAGGGCAGAAATTTGTTCGTAGAAGCTATCTCCGCCTTTATCGAAGCGTCGGCTGCCTTCCTCTAACACCTGCTCCACATGACCGTCGGCAATAGTCCTACGTCCATCCTCGCTCTCTGCCATATCACTTAACACTTCGAGATAGTTAAGGACACGGCGCGCATCACCATCGCCGGCTCGAGCCAGCATCTGTCTCTGCGACTCGCTCAAATCTAGATTGAGCCCAGCTAACCCTCTCTCCTCATCGAGCAAGGCATTTTCGATGACGCCTAACAGATCCTCCTCGGTCAAAGGCTTGAGTAAATAGACCCGCGCTCTTGAGAGTAAAGCATTGTTCAACTCGAAGGATGGATTCTCTGTAGTAGCACCGATGAATAACACAGTACCGTTCTCAATATGAGGCAGGAAGGCATCTTGCTGTGCCTTATTGAAGCGATGGACCTCATCGACAAACAAGATGGTCTGGCTAGACCCACCGGCCTGATGGTATTTTGCGCGCTCTATCGTCGCACGAATCTCTTTCACGCCATCAAGCACGGCAGACAGCGATTCAAAGTGATAATCACAGGTGGCGGCGATAATTTTTGCAAGAGTAGTCTTGCCCACACCCGGCGGCCCCCATAGGATCATTGAGTGCGGTAACTTGTTCTGAATAGCTTCATAAATAGATTTGCCGGGGCTCAGCAGGTGCTCTTGTCCAATAAACTCTTCTAGGTTCAGCGGGCGCAGTCGCGCGGCCAACGGCTTATAGCGCTGACTGGAATCTTCATCTGGTAGTAATGATTGGCTCATAATGTACTTTCTTAGAATCTCTCACGGGTAGTTTGAAGCTAATTAGCGGCACGCAGTGCGCTGATCTTCTCTTCTGTTTCCTCATCAGCACCGAGTTCAACCGCTCTGGTAACTAGCTATAAGCCTTGCTTAAGATTCGAGTTATTTATTAACAATAAAAGGAAGGATCCGTACCTTGTATCAGTCAAATTCAATGTCTGAATCATTCTATTAATCCCCGAATCATCCTATTAAAGCACGGCCTAGGATGTCCATTATTTTTCGTGGCCTAAATAGAATTTAATCTAGACTCCAACGGTCAACTGTAATTCAATCAGATCATCTACTAAAGATAGGACACACGCCATGAAATCAGTAATTGCTGGTCACACGATTTTATCATCAGGAATCACCAAACTGGGGCTTGCCGCTCTGCTTCTTACCCTGTTGCTCTATTTCGGCCTTGATGACGCCCGCGCAGAGGAATCATCTGCTGCCGATGAGGAGAGCTTCTTCATGTTTAATGCACTCTGGTTCAAAGCGGATGGAGGAGCAGCCAAATACGTTGAATACCTAGAGGCCGCTGGCCCGTTTGTAGCGAAACATGGCGGTATATCTGACGCATCCTATAGCCCCGCACAGGCACTCATTGGTGAATTCGACGCCGATTTGGTGTTCCTGATTGAATGGCCAAACTTTGCGGCATTCACGGGCTTGATTCAGGACCCTGACTATCAAGCTATCAGCCATCTGCGCACAGAAGCCATTCGAGATTCGCTGCTTATTCGGTTCAACAAGCTGTAACTGCAACTTTTCGGCGAGAATTTAATCGGTCCGCTGCAGAAGTGCCTGCAGCTTGGCCGTTCCCAACTCACGCAGTAGTCGAATATTACGCTCTGGAATTAAAGACGTATCTTGATGCCTGGCTATTTCCCGCTCCAGGCTGGACTCTCTTAATAGATGCAGGATTGGATAGGGAGAGCGGTTGCTGTAGTTCTCGGCATCACCCTCTGCTGTTTCTGCAAATCTATAATTGGGATGAAAACTCGCAACTTGATAAACCCCAAGAAGGCCCTCTTCATCTAGAAGAGCATCAACAATATCCAGAAATTGATTGTAGTCATCGAACGCTTGCAACACATATGGGTGAATCAATAGCGTAGTTTCTATTGCGCTATCTTCTTGAAGATTTAATAATTCTTGCTGCAAATCGGCAAGCAGCATCTCTTCGGTACTCGCATCGCTTACAACAAACTTCACTGCCTCATTCATAAGCTCGCGTTTTGCGAAGGGACAGAGGTTGAGTTCGATAACGAATGTATCTAACCAATGGCGAACATCTTTCACTATTTCATGCTGATGCATGGAGCCCTCTCGGATGTCGCATTAGTTGTCATCTTAGATGATGCGAAAACGTGCTAAGCCTAATTCTAACTGCCCGCCTCATCGAGGCCAGCAGAGAACTGAAGCTTAGCGAGGTTGGCATATAACTCACTCTCGAGTAGCAATTCCTTGTGTGAGCCCTGAGCGATTAATTTGCCAGAATCAAACACCACTATCTTGCTTACATTCATGACCGTCGCTAAACGGTGTGCAATAACCAAGGACGTGCGATTCGCCATTAGTTTCTCCAACGCCATCTGCACCTTGCGCTCGCTCTCGGCATCCAAGGCGCTGGTTGCCTCGTCTAACAACAGAATCTCTGGGTCTTTGAGGATTGCTCTAGCTATCGCTATGCGCTGCCGCTGTCCGCCCGATAAGCGAATACCAGCCTCACCGAGATAGCTGTCGTAGCCCTCGGGCAACTTGTCTATAAATTCACTCGCATAAGCTGCTTCGGCGGCACTGCGAACCTCCTCGTCGCTAGCATCAGGCCTGCCGTAGCGAATATTGTCCCAGACATTGCCCGTAAACATGGTCGGCTGTTGCGATACGATTGCGATATGGCTTCTTAGCTCGTGTGGAGCTAGCTCTCTGATGTCTATGCCGTCCAATGCAATTGATCCTGATTGCGGGTCGTAGAAACGCAGCACTAGATCGAAGAGTGTGGATTTTCCTGCTCCCGAAGGTCCTACTAAGGCAACACTCTCCCCCGAGCGAATCTGCAATGTAACTCCATCCAGCGCTGGAGTTTCGGGTCGCGAGGAATAGGCAAACGTAACATCCTTCAAGGTTAGCAAGCCCTTGAAATTTCCATTGAGCTGACGCGGCTTCTCCGGTGCCTCGATTTCGTTCTCGGCCTCCAACAACTCCATCAGTCTCTCCATCGCGCCCGCGGCACGCTGTAGCTCACTGATAACCTGGCTTATTGCACCAACCGCCGCCGCTACCAACACCGCGTAGGCGACAAACGCAGTTAATTCGCCTGCGGACATCGTACCGTTAATAACATCCTGACCACCYACCCARATCATTACCGCTAGCGCGCCGAATACCAGCGTAATAACAATTGTAATAAGGAAGGAGCGCATCATGATRCGMCGCAGCGCAACATTGAATGCAGTTTCYACATGATCGGARAACTGTTTATCATCATGGCGCTGATGGTTGTAAGCCTGAACTGTCTTGATCTGCTGAATAGTTTCGCCAACATAGGCACCAACATTCGCGATCTCGTCCTGACTACTCCTCGATAGCCGCCGYACTTTCTTGCCGAAGTACATGATTGGGCCAATCACCAGCGGAATACAGATCAGCACGACACTGGTTAGTTTAGGGTTCGTAATAAATAGAAAGACCGTGCCACCGACCATCATYAGCAGGTTACGCAGCGCAATCGATGCCGACGACCCGATGACRGATTGAATCAGYGTGGTATCGGTCGTAATGCGCGACTGWATCTCGCCACTGAGGTTGTCTTCGAARTARCCTGGGTGCAGATAGATGATATGRGAATAGACCGCCTTACGAATGTCGGCCGTGACGCGTTCACCTAACCAAGACACCCAATAAAATCTGGCGAAGGTACCTACTGCCTGAAAGATAGCAATGAAGAAAAARCCCAATACGGCGTTATTGAGCGCTTCGGTTGAGCCCTCGACAAATCCACTATCGACAATGATTCTTACGTATTGAACGAGACCCAATGTCAGTCCCGCCGTGAACACGAGAGCGACTGCTGCTATAGCAATTTGCTTCTTGTAGGGTTTTAAAAAAGCGGCTGATTTTAGGAGTAAGGAAGTACTGGATTCTGGCATGGGCGCAATGTAGCAACTACGGGCATAAAAGCAAGGAAAGCTTAGTGTGAGGTGATGCTGATTAGCTTGAGAGTGTCCTGACT
>JAESUT010000094.1 GCA_016762995.1 Gammaproteobacteria bacterium
ATTAGCCTGGATGACGATGCCCAGTTCAAAAACTTCTTCGTAAGCGACGCGAATCAACCTCTGGTAAATGCGCTGGCCGCGGGAGAGGAAGAACCCTTTCTTTATATCTGGGGCAACGGTTCACCTGGGCTTAGCCATTTACTGCAGGCATCTTGCAACAAGGCCACCGCCGAGGGCCGTAGTGCGATCTATGTGCCGCTTGCCGACCAATCTCAGTTTGCGCCACTAATACTGGAAGGAGCGGAGTCTCTCTCTCTAGTCTGTATCGATGATATCGAGACTATTGCCGGCGATGTTGAGTGGGAGGCAGCACTGTTTACGGCGTTCAATGCGATGCGGCAGACCGGCACTCAGCTTATCGTTGCGGGTCATATGGCTGCTCAGCAGCTCAAAATTCAACTGCCMGATTTACATTCGCGCCTGCAATCAGGCCTGTTATTTCAGCTATTCGAGYTGAGTGACGAAGATAAATTGTYCGCTTTGCAGTTGCGTGCAARRCWGCGGGGYTTCGAYTTGCCCGATGCRGTGGGGGATTTTATTCTATTGCGCGCGGAGCGAAACCTATCCACGCTGATGCAAATATTGGATGAGCTGGACCACAGCTCGATGCAGCAGCAACGCAAGCTGACCGTGCCGCTGGTGAAATCTACGCTTGGATGGTAGCGCGGGTCATGCTGACATCACACTAGGAGAATCTAGAAAAACTAGAGAGAAACCTGGTAATGATCTCGATATTGTCTAATAAACAATATCAGCAAGATGAAGATCACCGTGCTCAGCGAAGCCTCAATGAGTCCAGGCCAGAACTGTCCCGGCTGGAACGCAATCAAAACGCCGTGCATAAAATACAAAAGAATCACGAATGACACCCAGCCATAGGTACGCAGGTTCGCATAGTGCAGGCCTCGCGCGAATATGAGCAAGGGTACGGCTTGTATAAGCCATATCGCGAGGCTCGCAGGGCGAATTTCCCCAAACACCATCAGCGTGTTGACAACGAAGTAGGCTAGCAAGGCATAGTAGGCCGCAAGAACCGACTTCCGTAGAAGCTCGATGGGCGCAGGTAAGGTGTTAGGTGATGTCATATTTAATGCCTTTTTATAACTGAAAAATTCATCCCTGATTTTTTCAGTTTGTCGTGCGCCAAAAACTGGCGTAAAAGTGTCATTTTACTTGCTTTTGACGCTCTCGCATTGCCCTTAGCGGGCAATGGTTGCACATCCTTGTGCAACTTATTTTATTACTGCAAAAGTCATCCCTGGCTTTTTCAGAGTTGACAGTTTATCTCGTCAATTTTTGTGCGATGGTGGCGACGCGTTTACCCAATGCCAAGCAGAGCGTTGCCTCGTCATCGCTAATCGGGTTATTGCCCTTTGCACCAGCGAGATGGCTCGCGCCATAGGGAGTGCCGCCGGTAGTTGTCGTATTGAGCGTTGCTTCGGAATAGGGGATTCCGCAGAACACCATGCCGTGATGGATCAATGGGATCGCCGTAGTCAAGAGAGTGGTCTCCTGTCCGCCATGCAAGGACGAGGTTGAAGTAAACGTAGCGACCGGCTTGTCTATCAATGAGCCAGATGCCCAGATTGCGCCAGTGCCATCCAGAAAATACTTGAGTGCAGCTGCCATATTGCCAAAGCGAGTAGGGCTGCCGATGATCAAGCCGCTGCAGTTTTTCAGGTCTTCTTCGCTACAGTAGATGGCTCCCTCGCTGGGTACCTCAGGTTCGGTAGCTTCAGAATTGGCTGAAACAGAGGGCACGGTGCGAATCTTTGCTTCCATGCCAGACACCTGCTCGACACCGCGAGCAAGCAGTTGTGCCATTTTCTGAGTAGCACCGTAGCGGCTGTAGTACAGAACTAATACGTAAGATGAATCCATTCCTACTTTCCCTTTTCATTTTCAAGCATGCTGAGGACAGCTTCGGGCGGCCTAGCGATGATGGCTTTGTCACCTTTGATTACAATGGGTCGCTGTAGCAAGTGTGGATGTTTCTGCAATAGATCTAGGACAATTTCTTCGCTGAGGGTGTCATCATCGAAGCCGAGTTCATCGTAGTCACCTTCGCTTCGCCTTATGATGTCATGCAGTTGCAGGCCGAGCTTGCCAAGCAACGATTTTAGATCATCGATGCTAGGCGGCGTTTCTAAGTAGTAGATGATTTCAGGGCTGACATCGTTCTCTTCAAGCAGAGCCAAAGCTGCCCGGGATTTTGAGCACTCTGGGTTGTGATAGATAGTGATTTTGTTCATTTAATTTTTCCCCGAGGATTTGGGTGTGGCTCTGAGGTATCCGAAAAAGTCATATTCCCTAGCTCTTGCTGGATTGTTTCATCGAGACGCGCGTAAAAATCTTTTACCTTGAATTGATCGTTTGCAGTTGAAGCTGACTTCAGTGTATCCGCATTGTAGCTGCGCAGCGCCTTCCACACATCAAATAAGCTGCAGCTTGTCACGGACTTTGCTGGCAGGTAGCAGGTCGGCTCATCTGCTGTACGGCGAATAAGCCCTATTTCTTCCAGTGCCAGCAATGAATCCTCTATCACTATGGGATGACCGCTGAGGGATTCCGCAAGTTCGCTCTCACTCAACGGTGCAAGGCCTGAATTGAATCGATCGATAATCACGGAGGCGACTGACAGTCCTAGTTCTTCTTGCTGTGCAATGCTGAGATTACTCTCGTCGCGCACTATTCGTGTCTTCGAGGGAAATTGGTGATAGTAAGCGATACTGCTGCCTATAAGAGCAACGAGCCAGCCTACATAGACAAAGAACATGACCGCAACGACAGAAGCGAATGCGAGATAAATAGACTCTCTTGCAGAGGCAATGAAGAAGTCCTGAAAGACCGAGCCCATTAACTTCCAGATGATCGTTGTAACGAGCCCGCCTATAAACGCAGAGCCAAATTGCACGCGCGTGTTCGGCAGGAAGCTATAGGCAAATGCAAAGGCGAGTGACATTAAAAATATCGGCGCAATAAACGCTATAAATTCGATAATAAAAATGCCGTAGCTGAGATTTTCTAACAGGTTGTTAAAAAAGCTCGTGTTAACCGATGAAGTGATAGTAATCGACAGAAATAGCAGCAGTGGGCTAACGATCACCGCGAAAAGGTATTCGCTAACGCGGCTTGACCACGACCGTCCCTGCCTAACTGACCAGATGTAATTAAAAGAACCTTCAATCTTGCGCATCATGTCCAAGACGAAGTAGAGCAATAGACCTACGCTGGTAATGCCAATCAGTTCGACCTGAATAGCGTCCACATAGCCTAAGATGTCGGCCGTGTAGGTGTTTGCGTCATCTCCAAGGGGTTGTAGCAAAGTTAGTAGTGTGGGTTCTAAGGCATTGTGTACGCCTAAGCCTTTAAGCACCGCGAAGGTGAGAGCTAGTAGAGGGAAGAAGCCTATTACCGTGGTGAATACCAAGCTCATTGCGCGCAGGGAGAGTTGACCCAGCAACAGGTCGCGGACAATCGCTACGAATATCTGACTACTTCTTAGCGCCGTCCGTTTCCACAGTGATAATTGCGTGCTGTCTTGCTGCCAGAGATAGCCGTTGATGCTTCCTTTAGCTCGATTGAGGAGATTCTGCAGGCTTGTGGTTGAGAGGCTCATAGGCTGTAGTTCGCAAATTAATGCAGGCTAGTATACGTGAGTCACCGGCATTTCTTTGTGACCCAAACAATGAATAGTGATGGACAAGGGTGCGTAAACACACGGCAGTGAATAGGACTATGCCGTTAGCTGAACAACTTCTCCAGGAAAGACGCGATAGCATCTGTCTCKATCAGCTGTTTYTCTGTRGCSACGCGATTCTTGTACTCGATCACACCATCCGCTAGCGAGCGTGGCGAGAYGACGAGSCGATGRGGTATGCCCATGAGTTCAGARTCGGCRAACTTCACGCCAGGRCTGGTCTTCTTGTCGCGGTCGTCCARCAATACCTCKGCGCCAAGCTCCTGAGCCTGTGCATACAAGTTATTTCCAAATTCGACKATCTGCTCTGACTTGTGCGCATCGATCAATACGATTACCAAATGAAATGGAGCAATCGCGTCTGGCCAGATGATCCCGTGTGCGTCATGATTTTGTTCGATACAGGCAGCGACAACCCGGGTTACGCCGATACCATAGCAACCCATAGACATGACTACAGACTTGCCGTTCTTGTCGAGCACCTTGGCGTTTAGGGCTGCACTGTATTTAGTCCCCAGCTGAAAGATATGGCCGACTTCGATGCCGCGTTTGATCGACAACCTCCCTTTGCCGTCAGGACTGATATCGCCTTCTCGAACCTTGCGTATGTCCATGATGGCATCGGGGCTGCAGTCGTCATCCCAGTTTGCATTGATGAAGTGATAGCCCGGTTTGTTGGCGCCGCAGACGAAGTTGTGCATCTCACTGGTGCTGTTGTCGGCGATGCAGCGTATGCCCAGGTCGGCAAGGCCAACAGGCCCTAGTGAGCCTGGGGGACATCCCACTTTTTCCTGGATCAGTTTATTATCTGCAAATTCTAGAGGCGAGGCGAGCCCGCTGATTTTTGAGATTTTGGTCTCATTCAGTTCCTGATCGCCGCGCAGCAAGAGCGCGACGAGATTGTCAGTGCGCTCGCCTTCGTCGTTGGCCGCATGTACAAATAGAGTCTTCAGTATGCGTTGTGGCGAGATTTTAAGTTTAACGGCTACTTCTTCGATGGTGCTGGCTTCGCCCGTGTCTACTAACTCGCGAGATTTTAGCTCGCCGTCATCTTCGTCATCAACTGGCGCGGGTGTACCCACGGCGAGTTCAATGTTGGCTGCGTAATCGGATTCACTACTAAAAACGATTTCGTCTTCACCGCTATCTGCGAGTACGTGGAATTCATGGGATGTGCTGCCGCCAATATTGCCGGAATCGGCAATTACCGGGCGGTAGTTCAATCCGAGGCGGTCGAAAATATTGCAGTAAGTTTGGTGCATGATGGCATAGGTCTCATCCAAGCAATCCTGGCTCGCATGAAAGGAATAGGCATCTTTCATAATGAATTCCCGTGAGCGCATAACGCCAAAACGCGGGCGGCGCTCGTCTCGGAACTTCGTCTGAATCTGATAGATATTAGCCGGCAGTTGGCGATAGCTGCTGTACTCATTGCGAACGAGGTCGGTAATGACTTCCTCGTGGGTCGGGCCCAGGCAGAAATCACGATCGTGGCGATCTTTAAAGCGAACCAGCTCAGCACCCATTTGTTCCCAGCGCCCAGACTCTTTCCAGAGCTCCGAAGGTTGAACTACTGGCATAGAGACTTCCATTCCATCGGCCTTATTCATCTCTTCGCGGATAATCTGGCTAACCTTCTGAAGTACACGCAGCCCTAGCGGGAGCCAGGTGTACAGTCCGCTGGCGAGCTTGCGGATTAGACCCGCTCGTAACATCAGTTGATGGCTAACTATCTCAGCATCGGAAGGGGTTTCCTTAACTGTCGCTATTAGGTATTTACTCGCTCGCATGGCTGATCCAATTTGGGGTGATATGACGAATATCTTAGGCAATTGACTGTTTTGGGCAATGGCACTTTGCAAAATCACGGTCTGCAAAATGTAAGAAAGGCAGCCTTAGGCTGCCTTTCTCATAGTTCTCTATAGAATCTCTGGCTTAGAAATAGCTAGCAGGGCTAGGCTATATCGACGTCAGGATCTAGAAGTCTCTTTGCTACCTTAGTTAGAGGGCAAAAGTTATAGGGCAAATTCCTTGAGCTTCTTGAGAGGCAGTACTTTAACGCGAATGCTTGCAGGCTTGCGTGGAATGTCCATCATCTCGCCAGGGCGAAAAGGATTAGGCACATTCTTGCGAGCAGGGCGTGCTGGACGCGCTACAGATTTGATCTTCAGCAAACCTGGTAGAGTGAATTCGCCAACCGCGCGCTTCTTCACGTGACGTTCGATTAGAACGCCTAGTTCTTCCAGAACAGCAGCCACTTCTTTTTTGCTTAATGACGTGCTCTCTGAAATCGAATTTAGAATTTCAGTCTTTGTATACTTCTTCTGAATAGCTGGAGTCTTGCGCGTTTTTACAGCGCTTGTTTTTGTTTTTGATGCAGCTTTCTTTGGTGCTTTTTTAACAGCCATGCCCGCTCTCTTTCAGTTTAAATTATAAGTTAAGTAAAATTCGCTCTAAGATTAGTGCTTTTTTAAATCTTGTTCCGAGTGGTGATATTTCGTTTTAACGCCTAATTTTGGTTTCTGCCCCAAAATTAAAATTCAGTCGTCTCTCAGGGGGTGTATTTATAAATCATTCACATAGCGCTAGCAAGTAAATATAGCAACTTTCCTGCACAAGTCTCGTCTTTATCAATAGTCCGGTAATTAAAGCGTCAAATTCACAGATCAGCTTCTAAAAAGCAGTATAAAACCAAAGATATTCGCCACATAAAAGCCTTGCCATGTCAAACTACTTTAGTGTGAACTTGCTTCTAGATCAGGCTTTTTGATTGAAGGTTTTCTGAGAATTCTAGGTGTAAAAAAATTAGCATTCAATGCTGGCTCAATGCTTTAAAAAAATTTCCCTACAGGTTTTTTTGCTTAGCGTTGGCACATGTAAAACTAGCGATTGATGCAGGCTCGATTTGAGGCCGCTGTGGTGTTTCGCAATCCTCGAAGTAATTTAGTAGAGAACTCTCCTAAATCTATATCTTGATTAGAAATTATCCGCCGCGCAAATAGCCGCAATAAAGATAATCTGCGCATCAATGTTAGCTCTGCGATTAAGGAGTTCGTAGCAGGCGAGGTTCTGAAAGTGGCTATTTCTCCTCGGAAATGACGGTAAAGGTATCGCCGATAGCTTCTCGCTGGGCTGAGGAGGGCGCCATGGAAGAGGAAAGAGACTGCAAGGCGTTGATGAGATCGCAAAGAGAACGCGAAGGAATGCAAAGATAGCTGCGAGAGAAAAACCATATAAGGTATAATCGCCGGCTTTTAGCCGCACTGGCCCAAGCTAAATCACGGGTCTGGGCTCGATACTCGATCTCAGCGGTGGAAATTAAGCCCAAGGAATACGTTCGATGCCGATTTACGAATACCAATGCACGAAATGCGAGCACAAGTTGGAGGCTCTGCAGAAGATGAGCGAAAAGGCATTGCTGGATTGCCCTGCCTGCGGGAAGCCAAGCTTGGATAAGCTGATTTCGGCGGTGAGCTTTCGCTTAAAGGGTGGTGGTTGGTACGAGACTGACTTCAAAACGGGCAATAAGAAGCAGCTTGCCGAGTCCGAGTCTGCAGCGCCAAGTAACGGCAGCTCTGATAAAGCTGATGGTGGAAAATCCGATTCCTCCCCAAGCAAGGGAGACGGGAAGGCGTCCGCTGGCAAGGAAACGACGAAAAATAAGACAACAGACAACAAAAAGACGCCGTCAAAAGCCTCTTCTAGCTAGTAGCTCGGGTGCTAGTCGCTACTAGGCCGGTCGCTATAAGACGGGTTACTACGAAACAAGCCGCTCCAGAAGCGGTTCAACAAAAAAGTAAGCATTGAAACAGGAATACGCTATGCGCAGTAACTATTGCGGTGAACTAAACGAATCATTTGTAGATCAGGAAGTCCAATTGTGTGGGTGGGTTCACCGCCGCCGAGATCACGGCGGGGTCATCYTCCTCGACGTTAGAGATAGAGAAGGAATCGCTCAAGTTGTCTATGACCCAGATACCGTAGAAAGCTTCGCCATTGCCGAAGGAGTACGCAATGAGTTCGTGGTCAGAGTAACTGGCATCGTCCGCCTACGTCCGGAAGGCACAGTTAACAACGATATGGGAACGGGCAAGATAGAGGTGCTGGGCAAGCAGCTAGAAATACTCAATGCGGCAGAAACGCCGCCCATACATTTGGACGACCATTCTGAGGTAGGTGAAGACATTCGGTTGCGCTATCGCTACCTCGATCTACGTCGTCCAGAAATGACGGAAAGACTGCGATTTCGCTCGAAAGTAACTAATACCGTGCGCAATTTCTTGGATGAGAATGGTTTCATTGATGTTGAGACGCCACTACTGACTAAGGCTACTCCGGAGGGTGCGCGCGACTATCTCGTGCCCAGCAGAACCCACCCGAATAAGTTTTTTGCATTGCCGCAGTCGCCGCAGTTGTTTAAGCAAATTCTAATGGCGGCGGGCATGGACCGTTACTACCAAATAGCAAAATGTTTTAGAGACGAAGATCTGCGTGCCGATCGTCAGCCTGAATTCACCCAGATCGATGTCGAGACTTCGTTCATGGATGAA
Organism: Gammaproteobacteria bacterium; assembly: GCA_016762995.1. Classification (GTDB taxonomy): domain Bacteria; phylum Pseudomonadota; class Gammaproteobacteria; order Pseudomonadales; family Pseudohongiellaceae; genus UBA9145. The sequence goes on from JAESUT010000094.1 coordinate 8,251, forward strand.
GAGCAGATTATGTCTGTTATGGAGCAGTTGATCAGTGATGTGTTTAAGAAGCATTTAGACGTGGATCTAGGCACTTTTCCTCGTATGTCTCATGCGGAGGCTATGCACCGCTTTGGTTCCGACAAGCCAGATCTACGGATCGACTTGGAGCTCGTAGATATCGCGGATCTAATGAAAGACGTGGACTTTAAAGTATTTAGCGGCCCGGCGAATGACGCGCAGAGTCGTGTTGCAGCGTTACGGGTTCCGTCCGGCGCGAGTATTAGCCGTAAGGTGATAGACGCGTATACGAAGTATGTTGGCATCTACGGCGCCAAGGGTCTGGCCTGGGTTAAGGTGAATGACATAGATGCAGGCATAGAAGGTCTGCAGTCACCGATCTTAAAGTTCATGCCGGATGACGTTGTACACGCGTTGATGAAGAAGCTGAAAGCACAGACTGGAGATATCATCTTCTTCGGTGCGGACAAGACTAAAGTGGTCAACGAGGCATTGGGTGCACTGCGAGTTAAAGTGGCAGAAGACCTTGGGCAGATTAAGGCTGGCTGGGCGCCGTTATGGGTTGTCGATTTTCCCATGTTTGAAACGGCGAGCGATGGCAGCCTGACCTCACTGCATCATCCGTTTACAGCACCCTCTTGCGATGCGGAACAGCTAGTAGCGGAACCTTTAGCGGCACTCTCTAGAGCCTATGACATGGTATTGAATGGCACCGAACTTGGTGGCGGCTCGATTCGCATCAATAAACCAAAGATGCAGAAGTCTGTGTTTGATGTGCTAGGCATTAGCGAGGAAGAGGCGCAGGAGAAATTTGGCTTCTTACTCGAGGCGTTGAGTTACGGCTGTCCTCCTCACGGCGGTATCGCCTTTGGTCTGGATAGGCTTATTATGTTGATGACTGGGGCGACCTCGATCCGCGACGTTATCGCGTTTCCGAAGACACAGTCGGCAGCTTGTCCACTTACAGATGCGCCAGGAGTGGTCTCAGCGAAGCAGCTCAAAGAGCTCAATATTAGATTGCGCGAGCAAGCTGCGCCGAAACAGTCTTAAGCGTTGATGAAGAAGTTTTTTCATTTACAACCAGTAGTTTAAAATCTGCTATAGCTTTTACTATAGCGCTGCCAACTAGTTGCCATGTAGAGCTAACTAACTCATCACTATTAAACTGAGCGGCCATTGCTGGGTTTATGCCATGCCAATTGATTTTCATTTGCCTATTCCGAACTGAATTTATGCTTGATATGATAAGTATATTGTATACAATAATCAATATCCTATTTTAATATTGAATTTATAGGTACACACCCTTAAAAGATTACAAATAATAAATTACACATAACTAATTGAAAGTTATAACTAAAAATGAGTTAGAAAGAGCTTGTAGAGTTTTTTCTTACTACTTGTCAGTAAATACAATATCGATTTATTTTTTAAAAAACGTATAGCGTTTTACTTTTATCATCAGGGGAAGGTAATTTTGACCAATACAAGAACTCAAAGAGTCGCCGTGATCGGTGCCGGTGTAATTGGTATTTGCACAGCTTTACAGTTACAACAAGCTGGCTTTGCAGTGACGCTATACGATGAAAATGGCCTAGCGCAAG
>JAESUT010000095.1 GCA_016762995.1 Gammaproteobacteria bacterium
GCCAACATTCGACGAACCTGTTGTTCCAATATTTCGGGTTTACTCAATTGCTCCTGCTGTGCAAGGTCGAGTAACTGCTCGTCTGGCGCCTCACTCCATAGAAAAAATGCCAAACGTGATGCCAACTCCAAATCACTGATAGGGAATACTTCACCAGCAGGCGAATCTGCCGGGTCACTGTAACTCCTGATCAAAAAATCCGGATCGCTGAGCATGAACTCCAGAGCGAACTGAATCCCGCTATTAAAATTTCCACCCGTCTCCCGCCCCTGCGCGTAAAAACCTAAAAGCAGTTCAATATCCTGATCGCTTACGGGCCGTCGATAAGCACGCTTCGCCAGTGTTGAGAGAATATCTGTCGCGCAGCTTTGTTCTTCGGCGCCACGATCTGGATGGCAGGAAAATATTTTTCGTTGGCTAGGTGACGCATCACCATTGGATTGCAAAGAGACACGCTGTGAAGATTGAAAAGGACCACTAACCTCTAGCGAATAAACCTTCTGATAAGCGAGATAGGCCTCGTCATTGGCATTCAGGCGACCGCCCTGAACCGGTTGCGGAATGGCTTCCGGTTCAATCAACTGCCTTATGTAGGACACGCTTATCTGAGCGGGGCCCGCCTCAACCAAGAGGCGAACTTCTAGCCCTTCTCCTGCATCGGTGAGCATATACTGCTCCCAATCTATTGTGCCTGGTTCGCCAGTGCCGCTAAAGCTCAATGGAGCGGGTGTTCCAGGGGCTTCGCCGCCGACGGTAAAACGCTCTAACAACCGGCCATCAAGACGAATCTCCAATTGCTGGGGCCACCCTAGTCCCTTGATGTAATCCTGATAATTCCTCTCTAACTGAACGCGGAATTGATACTCACCACGAACAGGAAAATTATGACTAACCGACACTCCCCCTCTAGAACCAAAAGGCATGTCGTCGCTCTGCCGCTGATCCTGTTTCATAAACAGCGGGACTTCGTATGTCGTAGTAACAGACCCAAGTGGCGGAAAACCAGTTGCCAGCCGTGTCACCTGTCGGGCAACCGACATGTAACGCTCCATATGTGCGGTGGAAAAAGGCAAGGAAGCTGCCATGTTGTCGAAGCTACCGTCTGCCGTTGGATCTCCAGGCAGCAAATTCATCACATCTACATCCAGACCTAGTAGCGTGTTAATAGTATTGTTGTACTCGTAGCGATTCATACGATGCAGCGGAGTGATACGTCCAGGGTTCGGATTAGCCGTCCATGCACTGTCCAACTCCCTTTCCAACCAATCGGTCATTATCTTATAGGTAGCAAATTCCGGGCGCGGCATACCCGCTGGCGGCATCATATGCGCCCTGAGTTTTTTGACGACTCGCTCAAACGAATCAGCATGCAAAGCCGCGTTGGCGAAGTCTACATTCTGTAAGGAGAAGTTCGCCGTAGCCAGGGTGTCGTTGTGGCAAGCAAGGCAATAAGAATTCACCAGTTGCTGCATGTCATTGGCAGCGAAGGGTGGCTGGTCTTCTGCGGGGCTCTGTGCGGATAGAAATTCGCTTGTWAGCAGGARARCTGAGACTGTGCAAAAAAGCAAGATAAGGCCCCAAAYACCTACCCTAGGATGGCTGCTCATWGGGCTGCAAGCCTCGCGGAATCTAGGGCGCAGTGGCCAGTGGATGGTGCTTGTAATGTCTTGTGGGAAGGCATGACTGGCATTCAACTCTRCTTACTATTCTGATCCTTCCAGAAGCTACACTAGGTGAGGAGTTTCCGCAATTTTCAGGCACCTATTTATAGAAGCAATAGAGAGCACCTTGATGTTTAGAAGTTTTGAGACTTGCATCAWKCTCAGAAACAAACCACTCTYCCCCTTTCGTTTCACACACTGACAACAATATGGGCATCTCCAAATAYCCTTCSAARCTCAGCCTGCCGCAGATAAACCCAGGCGTRGTAACGGTCTTGGAGTATCTAATCGCTAAATTCCCCGACATCGAACCTAAACTCTGGCRSCAGCGCGTRGCMGCAGGCAAAGTGCATTGGCATGACGGCACATTGATTTCAGCCTCATCGGCCTATCAAGCACAGCAGCGCGTCTATTATTACCGCGAAGTTGAAAACGAACCGCTGATTCCGTTCGAAGAGAAAGTCCTGTTCCAGGATGAGCATATTCTGGTGGCATACAAACCCCATTTYCTGCCGGTAACGCCGGGGGGCATCTATGTCAATGAATGCCTRCAACATCGACTTCGCGAMAAGACTGGTTTKGATGACCTGCAAGCTTTGCATCGRCTGGATAGAGCAACGGCGGGACTCGTGTTGTTTTCTGTTAATCCGGACACGCGCAGGCTCTACCATGCGCTATTCAAAACTCAGAAAATCCACAAAACCTATCACGCCATTGCCGAAATCACTGGTGCAGAAAATTTAATTGGCCAAGAATGGCAGATCAAGAATCGCCTAGAGCCTTCGCCTATTCGTTTTCGCATGCAAATTGTGGACGGTGAAGCGAATAGCTCTTCCGTGATTCGCTGTCTGGAGCAGCACGAAGAGTGGGCGCTATTCGAGTTAAAGCCAATTACTGGGAAAACCCATCAGCTACGAGTTCATATGCAGTCCTTGGGATGGCCTATATTGCACGATAATTATTACCCCGTATTGCAGTCGAAATCAGCAGATGACTATGCTCGGCCATTACAGTTATTGGCGAAGAAGTTACAATTTATCGACCCTGTAACCCAAAATTCTAGGGTGTTCAGCTGTGCCGATGAACTATCGTTGAATTAAGGAGACAGCGAGGCACTCCCCATTGCAGTTCTGGCTCTAATTGATCGCCAATGAACAGTCTCAATTTAACAAATTAAATACCCATTTGACTCCTGAGCATTTAACTAAGTATAGAATATGAATTAAACTGCTTGCCCTATGCCCATACTCCTACAGTACTTATACGCCATCGGCGCTTTTCAGGGTTTGCTCCTATCCAGCTTACTTCTATTTACTCCCAATGTTAGCTATGCCAGCCGTATTCTAGCTTGCTGGTGTGTTTTTTTGGCGGCCGGGCTTTTCTCAATGTTGATTACGCAGAATGGCGAATTCGCGCCTTACACTGCGTGGATTATTTGGACAGGTTTTTTGCCAGCAAGCTACGGGGCGCTCTTGTATCTATATTGTCGCCATTCTGTGCTGGATGACAGATTTCGGGCAAAAGACTTACTACACCTGCTACCCGTTGCCAGTTGTTACCTGTTGAATATTGATCTGATATTTGCACCGGATCTATTAGAGGAATTGGTTTTACAAGGCACTGGAATAGAGTCAGTGCGCTTCACTCTAGCTACGTTTACTATGTATGCACAGGCGTTTATCTACGCTGGCCTTACCGTTCATTTAATCTATCGCTACCAGCAGTTAGCACAGAATAATCTCGCCAACTTCAACCCGGATATATTCGACTGGCTGTGGATTGTGCAAGGCTTCAATTTCATTATCTGGAGCACCAAAGCAGCTGCCGCTGTACTGCCTGATAGCTTTGTTGTCATCATCGCTGGAGACTTTCTTATTGTGGTTTTGATCTACAGCATTGGCATGGCCCAGTGGCGCAATCCAACGTTATTTAAAATAGCCGTGCCCCTTAAAGAGGAAGCTCTCGGCTCGGACAGCGCATCGGACGCGACAGGCACAGGTGCACTCGACAAAGATACTCGAAGCAGCCTTCTTGACACGGTAGTTCGCTACATGAATGACCAACAGGCTTTTTTGCAAAGTGAGCTATCACTGCAACGGCTATCCGAGTCCGTGGGAATTAGCACCCACCATCTCTCCGAAGTGTTAAATCAAGAGGAAGGCCGCAACTTTTACAATTTCGTAAATGGCTTTCGCATAGACTACGTTTGTCAGAGACTCAAAGTGGACGTCGACATTAAACTCTTGGATTTAGGACTAGAGGCCGGATTCTCCTCCAAGAGCACCTTCAACTCGGTGTTTAAAAAACATACCGGCATGACCCCTTCGCAGTTTCGTAACAGGAACATGCCCTAATACTTACCGGTTCTGCCCGGCACCGTCCGATCCGGCCGCATTGCACGTCCAATTAGCACGAGCGAGACCCCTACCCCTCAAAACCCTGCTGAAATAGAGCCCTGATCACCTCCCTTGGCGGCGGTGTTACGCGGTAACTATTAGCAAGGAGTCATCATGACTAAACCAATGGCTGAGTTGAATCAACAATCCAGACAATTTATTACTAGAGAGGGGCCACTGTATTTGGGTGCCGCGCTAGCCGTGGCCATAGCGATGTACGGCATCGCGTTTCCAATTATCCTGCCCGGCATGGAGGATGACTATCATCGGCGTTACTTGGATATGTCCCAAGTCCTAATATTCATGCATGTGGTGGGGGCTGGAGTCGCGCTGTTGATTGCTCCCCTACAATTTATGATTTACCGGAAAAACCGCATCCTGCATCGCTATCTAGGCCGCTTGTATTTTCTCGCTGTCGTTATCAGCAGTATTGGCGGTTATTACATGGCTTGGCACGCATTCGGCGGCATTGTCAGCACAGTGGGTCTAGCTACACTGTGCACGCTTTGGTGGTCTTTCACCCTGCTGGCGGTAAACCACGTTCGTAACGGCAATATTGCCGCCCATCGAGAGTGGATGATTCGCAGCTTCGCTTTGACCTATGCAGCAGTCACTCTAAGATTGATGTTGCCGCCACTATCTAGCGTGCTCGATGAGGTCACAACGTATCAAACAGTGTATTGGCTGTCGTGGTCATTTAATTTGGCAGTTGCCCAGTACTGGATCAGTTCGCGCAAAGAGGATGTTATTGGGCACAGAGGAATTACATTACGGGTAGCTACAGGTAGTGCAGATTGACACTTATAGCAGGGCCACAAACAACATAGAGAAAAGGAGAGAAAAGGGGACAGATTTATTTTCCATAGGAATAGAAAACACGCAAATTAATCTTCCCCTTTTTTCGTTTAACTAGCATTCAGTTCTCATTCAGATAGAGCTGGTTATAGTCCCGCCGTCGATAGCGAATTATCAAGATTTTATTCGTACCGAACACTCTTTTAACACTCTTTTAATTATGCATTCTGAGTTCACAATATCGAAACACTCAGTAACTAATAGGGAATTACCCAATGAAAATTTTTACACAATTACTCGTGCTAAGCTGCGGCGCCCTTACTCTCTCTTCAGCATCGTATGCCAGTGATGCTATCGGGCCGGGGGACAGCGAAAGCACTTGGGTCCTCGGAGCGATCACTGGGAGCGGCAATAATATCTATGCAGGAGAGGACAGAGAATCATTTTTGCTACCAAGAACATCTTATAACGGCGAATAATTTTTCCTAAAGAATGGCTCGATTAACTACTCAGTTTTTCAGAGAAACAAACTTAGCGGAGGTTTGACAGCTAGAGTAGATGAAAGTTTCTTGAGTGATGCCAGCGAGTACCGAAACAACGAGATTTTATCTGGCCTCATTGAAAGAGACAGCACCATAGAGGGAGGCTTCTATCTTAATCACACTACCGACCTTGGCCGATTGAATTTTACCTTGTTAACCGATTTGGGCAATGAGCATGACGGTGAAAGCGCCTCATTACGCTACACATTTGACCTTTCAGCAGGAGGCTGGAATATCAATCCATTTCTTGGAGTAAATTGGTTGAGTTCTAACAAAGTTAATCACCGTTTTGGCGTGAGTGCTGCTGAGGCCAATGCTTTTCGTAGTGCCTATGACGCAGATTCGGCGATCAACGCTTCAACCGGCATCCGTGCTAGATATGATATCAACGAACACTGGGACATCAACCTAGAGACCGGAGTTAGCTATCTTGATTCAAGTATCAAAGACAGCTCAATAGTCGACGGTGACAATGGCTATTATGCTGCGATTTCCTTTAACTACAATTTCTAATTGTAGGGATAAATAGCAGGGGCGGCGAGGACTAAGACCTCGCTCTGTTGCAGCGTTCTTTCAAAATCGTGATTTCAAAAAGCCCGGCAATGCCGGGCTTTTTTTTGAGATCGAAAACCTCAAGAATGTTACAGCCCTATAGAGGTAGTTAATGGATGTACTGATTTTCTATGACGTGCAACTTTTTCAATACTTTCAGGGTCTATCTCTCCGAGAAAGTCTGGAAAGCACGCACTGTATTGCCTTGTAAGGCAACAGAGAACATTCACCACACAATGAGCAATCAACATGAATCAGAATCGGCGACTGTCTTCAGCACTACTGGTTCTTCTCATGGTTTTATCCTCGCAGGTTTTTTCAATCGAAAATCTACGCCACAAAACTGAGATTCTTTCCCCGCTAGCGAGCGAACAGTATTTCGAAAATGACAGCATTCTATTTCAAATAGAAACAAACGCTGAGGAATCCCGCGACAGCGTTGTTCCTAGACAGATTCTGTGGCGTATCACCAGCAGATTTACCGGAGAGACACTCAGTCTTGCCGGTAACAGCGCTTCCATGTCATTCGAAGAAGGTATTTACGATATTGAGCTTATCTTTAGGGATACAAACGGCGCATACAACACACTGGCTCAGTCCGCATTCGGCGTGCTAAGAAAACATGCTTTATCATTAGTAATCAGCAAAGAAAAAAGTCGAGGTCTATGGTTCTTCTCCGGCAGTGAAGCCCACCTAGTTTGGACTGGAGCAGGTAGTGAAGTAGAGATATACCGCAAAAAATCCTGCGGCGAAGGGTTTACGCGGAGACAAAATTGCGAGGCGGGGTTCCAAAAGGTATACACCGGGAAAAACAACGGCAGCTTCACCCACCCCTACCACAAAGACGATTTCTACCAAGTCTGCAATCTTGGCGCCGCTAGCACTACCAGAAAATCTGGATTGCTCATAGCAAGTAGAGCCAATGATTCTTGCTCCTCTCCCGTCATTGTGCCGCGGCACTAAACTCCCCCTCAGTGCTAGACGTTAGCGCATGCAAATACTTTTATACAAAACAACTACGGGGCGTAAAGAGAACACTTAACTCTTAACTCTTAACATTACTAAGTACTTTTACTGGGCTCGCCAAAAACTCGCATGAGAGAGTACATCATCACAAATAACATCACTAATGCTACAGGCAACACCATGGGTGTCTCGTACGCGCCAGCCATGCCGTAGGCAATTAATGCCACTAGGCCTGTCACCCCAGCATAAGCAGCTTGCGTCGCCACATGATCCAGATGAGGACACTGCGCACCCACTGACGCAAGCACCGTAGTATCAGAGATGGGTGAAACATGATCACCAAACAACCCCCCACTAAGTACAGCCGCAATAGTCAGATACATTGAGGCCCCAAGATCGAATCCAACCGGTACTGCGATGGTCATCAAAATTGCAAACGTTCCATAAGATGAACCCGTTGACAATGAGATGATCGCGCCCAAAACAAACACAATCATGGGAAAATACATTGCCGGCAGCGAATCACCAATTAGTCCAGCTATATAGTCAGCCGTATGTACATCGGCATTCACAGAACCTAATGACCATGCAAGCACCAGCACGATCGATATATAGGCCATTGACTCCACGCCTTTTATAAACACAGCTAATGACTGTGTATAGGACATAGAGCGATAACGACGCATCATCTCCGCGCAAGTCAGCGACGCACTAAGATAGGCGATTATCATTGTTGACCGGATGTGAACCCCAGTAATGCCATCATGCGTTGCGTGCCAGGTTATAAGTCCTCCAATAAGAACAATCATTACACCTAGGGGGTAGAGAAATATGCCAATCCGGTCATCAGCGATCTCGACTTCATCCTCTATCGGTTTTTCCTCGGATACCTCTTTGATAGGCGCTGAATTGTCTGCGGCGATTGTTGCAAGGTAATTCGCCTGTGCTTGTTTCATGGGACCGTAATCTTTTCCGAGAAATATAATAATCGGCACAGTAGCAAGCGCCAAAAACGCATAGAACTGATAAGGAATGACCTTGATGAGTACAGCAAAAGAATCTTCAGTTAGTCCAATTTCGGCATAAGACTTGTCGATAAGAGACATGATGTAAGCGCCCCAACTTATAAAGGGAATGAGTATGCTAATGGGTGAAGAGGTAGTGTCGAGAATATAGGCAAGTTTCTCACGACAAATTTTGAACTCATCAAATACTGATCGATACAACGGACCAATGATTAAACTATTGCCGGAGTCTGTAAAAAATATTCCAAGCCCGGACAACCAAACAATCACCTGAGCCTTGAAGCGGCTGGTGACAATTGAGGATGTTTTTCGCGCAAATGCGCCTGCCCCACCGGACACTTCCAATAATTTAACAAAACCGCCAATGATGAATATGACCAAGATTACTTGAATTTGAGTGCCATTCACCACTTCTTTCAATACCTGATTTTCAATGGCAATTTGCATGGCGCTAAAAGGATTAAAGCTAGCCAAAATAAGGGAACCACTCAATATTCCACTCACCAGTGCCAGCAAGACATTCTTACTGTAAAACGCGACGGCTATAGTTAGCAGCGCTGGAACAAGTGATAAAATGCCGTAGTCATCCATTTTTTTCTCTCTTTTTATTGATAACTGAATTCATAGACTGCCGGAAATTCATACTACACTAATAGCGCGTCAGAAACGGTTAGGCCTAAAAGGCGCCAGATCTGTTATGGAATCTCTACCCGCGAGTAAATCTGCAACAAGCTTTCCTGTCACAGCCCCCATGGTCATACCTAAATGCTGATGCCCAAAAGCATACAGCACATTTTTACTCTTCGTCGAAAACCCCAATACCGGTAACGAATCTGGCAATGAGGGACGAAAGCCCATCCAGGTCGATTGCTCATGGGTATCAAGCCTTGGCAGCATTCGCTTTGCTAGCGGCAGCAGGCTTCGCACGCGCGAGTAGTTTGGCGAGGCCACAAGACCTCCAAATTCAACCTGACTGCTCAGCCTTAGCCCCGTGTCCATCGGCGACAGAACAAACGATGACTCACCGTTCACTACCGGTGCGTTAAGCAAGTCACGCGTCGACTCGGGCAGCATCAGGTGATAACCCCTTTCTGTATCAAGTGGCACATTATCACCCAGTTGCTGGGCAAGTGAACGTGACCATGCGCCTGCAGCAACTATGACTTTGTCCGCTGTTATTGTGCCTGCCGGACCAGATAGACTAACTTGATTACTTTCAGGCTGGAGTCGGTCCACGCTGAATTGCCTAAACTGCCCACCGCGGGAAAGCAGCAAGCCCACCATCCCACTCACCAGCTTGTAGGGGTTCGTTATTCTTAAACAATCTTTCTGGTAAACACCATAGTTGAAAATCGGCGCTAAATTTGGCTCAAGATCGCTAATTTCGCTGCGGCACAACACGTCATAGCTTGTGCCAGTTTCATCCATGAGCCTTCTGGCTTTACTCGTAGCCGCGAAGCTTGCCTCCTTCTCGTAAACCTTGAGCCATCCGGCCTCTTCCACGTAACAAGCAAGCTCTGTTTCAGCTATCAACTGCTGCCAATGTTCAACCGCATGCTCTGTTAGAGCACGCAGGTGAACTGCATTATTACTTGCCGCAGTGGAGCGACTCTGCCATATAAAACGCAGCAACCAAGGAAAGATTTTATGAAAATACTCAGCACGAATAGATAGCGGGGATAGTGGCTGAACAGCCATTCGCATAACATCAAAAATAACACCCGGTAGTGCCGTTGGCACACAGGAGCCATTGACTATCATGCCGGCATTTCCAAATGAAGCTCCAGCACAAGGTGCTTCACGGTCAAGCAGAGTGACTTGGTGACCATCGGCCTGCAAAGACAAAGCGGATGCCGCGCCGATCACCCC
>JAESUT010000096.1 GCA_016762995.1 Gammaproteobacteria bacterium
TTATCAAGGCACAGCTGGAGGCAGTCATCTTCGGTGAGATGGCAGCGAAACAATTCGATGTCTTGGTAGAGCAGGTCGACGCGGGTACATATCACCAATCAGATCTATTCAGCGGCTGGCAGTTCTATTTTGGAGATACACTAGGCAATGTTCCCGAGCAGATTGCGCATTTGGGGCCCGGCTCCCACCATAGCGTATCGGTAGGCGACTTCAGGTATCAGGCCCAAGTAGGAGAATTGCAAGGACGGCCCGCCTATCTTACCTACGATGTTACGCAGTGGGAGGAGCAGGAGCACCGTGTACTGATGATGTTGCTTGATGGTCTTGGTATCGTGTTAATAGTCGCTCTGATTATGGGCTTTACGGCAACTCGGGCAATTTTGGCCCCGGTGCGTAGACTCTCGCGCCGGCTGACCGAGATTCGACCCGGCCAGCGTAGTCTACGTATCGCTCAGGAATACCAAGGTACGGAGATTGGTCAGATTGCGGCGGCTTTCGATAAATATATGGAACGATTGGACCAGTTTGTAGAGCGTGAACGTTCTTTTACCGCGGCTGCAAGCCACGAGTTGCGAACTCCTTTATCTGTGATGATGGGTGCCGTCGATGTGCTCGACAGCACCGAACAGAGTGCGGTATCCAAGCGAGCCACCGAGCGAATTAGACACGCCTGCGGCGAAATGCTGGCCTTCATCGAAGCTACCTTGTACATGTCCCGCGAAGATTCAAATCAGATTGATCAGTCCGCGCCAGTAGACCTGAGCACCATCGTGAAGCGTCTGCTAGATGAAAGCGAAGATCAGCTGCGCAGCCACAATATCGAAGTACAGACTCACTTAGGCGAGTCCCCTAAGCTAAATACGCCCAGCAGCCTATTGCAGATTAGCGTAGGCAATCTACTACGCAATGCTATTGAGCATACTCGCTCTGGCAAGATCAGTATTGTGGTGAGCAGCGATAGCTTTTGTATCAGCGATACGGGGGAGGGCATTCCCGCTAACAAACTTGAAGAGGTATTCGATCGTAGTTATACTACTAAGCCGGGTGGCACGGGCCTTGGCTTAAATCTTGTTAAGCGAATTTGTGATCGCTTTCATTGGCAGATCCACATCGAGAGTGAGCTAGGTACTGGCACTACTGTGCATATTTATTTTTGATGGGACAAGTTCTCGCATCTACTGTGCGGCGTGTAGGGGTAATACACCTCGCCTTATTTAGGTAAACAGCTAGCTTGCTAATTAATTGCTAAATATTAATGCTTCTTCGGTCTGGTTGGTTTTTTCTAACCGGGTTTGTTTGCTTGCCATGGGTCGAAGCGCAACAGATGTATTAAATTGCATATCCAAATTTTATAATAGCTATCGTCTGCATTCGTATTTTAGTCTTGTAGCTTGCGATAAAGAGAGCGTGTGCTGATGCCGAGGATTCTTGCTACCACTTCTTTGTCATTCTGGTGTGCTTCCATTAGCTCTGACAAATAACGTCTCTCATGGGTCTTGAGGTCTACCCATTGAGTATCGCTGCTATCGAACCTTTCGGTGGCAGATAGATTGATTCGATCCGGCGCGTCTTCTAGGGCAAGTGCTATAACTTGATCATCGACTACGTTCGTGTCTGCCATGACCAAGGCGCSACTKATTAGGTTGCGCAGCTCTCTGATRTTGCCTGGATATTCTAGRGTCTGTAACTTGCGCGTTSCCTTGCTAGTGAAGCGGTAKTCACCAGCCGGGTCTATTCGGGAGAGTAGCGACTTGGCGATTAGGGGGATGTCAKCKSTGCGCTCSGCYAACGAGGGMAGCAGAATGGGAAATACATTTATACGGTAGTAGAGGTCGGTGCGAAACTCGCCAGTTCTCACCATCTCATAGAGGTTCTTATGGGTTGCACAAATCAGGCGAAAATCTGAAGTACGAACTTCCGAGCTGCCTAGCGGACGGAATGTGCCAGTCTCGATGAGGCGCAGTAGCTTTACTTGCATCGGCAGTGGGATATCTCCGATTTCATCGAGGAACAGTGTGCCGCCGTTAGCAAGCTCCACCAGCCCTTTTTTTGTATTTATTGCTCCTGTGAAGGCGCCTTTTACATGTCCGAATAATTCGCTTTCAAACAAAGCGTCGGTCAAACCCGCACACTCGAGAGAGACCAGTGCCTTGTCTTTGCGAGCGCTCGCCATGTGTATGGCGCGGGCTGCCAGTTCTTTGCCGGTTCCAGATTCTCCGAGAAGTAATACAGAAGCCTCGCGGCGTCCAACGCGAGCAATTTTGGAAACCATCTTCTGAAAGACTTTGCTCTCACCAACCATTTCCATGGCAGAATCGACACCGCTCGCTAGAGGAACCGGGTGTAAAAGCTCCACGAAGTAGATTAATGCGCCATCACGGTCGTGAATCGGGAGCATCTCGACATCGACGTGTTCACGACCGCGAGGAGTTTGGTGAATATGGAGAACTCTCTCCTTGTGTCCCGAAGCTTTTGCAGCGCCTAGAGGGCAATCTTCGCCGGCTTGATCGCAGGGTTTATTGTAGCCATGGGATACTTCATAGCAGCGATTAGTGTGCTGGAAGTCGATGGCTCCGAACGAGTCTTCATACTCTCTATTAGTGGCGAGAATCTGGTAGTCGGCGGACACCAGTATGGCTGGGCAGTCGAAACCTTCGAGGATTTCGCCCATAGCTAGGTTTTGATCGCTTGCAATAAGGGTCATAGGAATTGAGGCCAATTGACAAAAATGACAATTCACTATGACAAAAATGTCATTTGTGTGCAAGTCGCGGTTGTGATTTTACGTGATACAATTTAAATATTCCTTAAATATCAAGTGTTTAATCTGACAATAAGAACTTGGCATGGACCGTGCAATGTCTAGATCAGTAGAGACGATGTCTCGTTTAGTTCAACTAACTGGTTTCATAGTTTTAATAGGAGAAATTTGATGCTTACACTGAAAAACATGGTTTTCCTGATGGCGGTTCCGGTAATTACTGCACTTGTGTGTTGGATGATTTGGGTCATGATGGTCTGAGATTGAAAGAATAGAATGCTAAGTCATAGCTAGGAGTTCCTAACATGGGAAATAACAATGCGGCAACACTACTGGATACTGTTCAAGCGAAGGTAGCCCCCTTTTTCGATGAAGAGACGAACACTTTCTCGTATGTTGTGAGTGATCCAAGTTCGAATGCCTGCGCGATCATAGATTCTGTATTGGATTTTGATATGCCATCGGGCAACGTAGACTATACAAGTGCCCAGGCGATAATCGATTACGTAGAGGAAAAGAATCTGCAAGTAGAGTGGATTATTGAAACCCATGTGCACGCTGACCACCTTTCTGCCGCCCCTTTTTTGCAAGAGAGACTGGGTGGTAAAATCGCCATTGGCGACAAAGTTTCTATAGTGCAGGAAACATTCGCAACCATTTTTAATGTTGAGCCGGGATTTAAAACCGATGGTTCACAATTCGATCATTTATTCAGCGATGGTGAAAAGTACAATATCGGTAACCTGCAAGCGTATGCGATGCATACTCCAGGCCATACACCAGCCTGTATGACTCACGTGATAGGCGAGTCAGTGTTCGCGGGAGATACTCTGTTCATGCCCGATGCTGGAACGGCGCGGGCGGATTTCCCTGGGGGAGATGCGGTAACCTTGTATCGCTCCATCAGGAAGATTTTGAGTTTGCCTGCTACTAGCAAAATTTATATGTGCCATGACTACGCTGAAGGCAGGGAATTGGAATATCAGACTACGGTAAAAGAAGAGATGGAAAGCAATATTCATGTCAATGTTGAGGTGGAGGAAGCTGATTTTGTGTCCATGAGAGAAGCGCGAGACAAAACTCTGGATGTGCCGCATCTCATTCTGCCTTCTTTACAGGTGAACATGTGCGCTGGGCACCTTCCAGCTGCTGAAGACAATGGGCGCGTGTACCTGAAGATACCGTTGGATGCATTACGCTAATGCTCGCAAGAAATGAGGAGTCTGAAAATGAAATTGATTGCTGTTAACGAACGCCTAAGTATCTCGGGGCAAATTGAGATAGCCGACATCGAGTCGCTGGCTATCGATGGCGTGGAAGTTATCTTGTGTAACAGGCCAGATTGCGAAGAAACAGCACAGCCTTCGTTCAGCGAATTGGCTGCTGCTGCGAATGCGGCGGGCATAGAGGCGATACAACTACCCTTTAAGGCCGGCGAGATGCAACCGACTCAGGTGGAGGAGATGGCTAGCCTTCTGCAGAACTCAAAACGGATGCATGCTTTCTGCCGTACCGGCAATAGATCGTTCTGCTTATATGCTGCCGCCCAAGCCAGCACGGGAATAGAGAAAGAAGGCATCTTGCGACAGGCAAAGGCAGCGGGCATAGCGGTGGCAGAAATAATCGAGCCGTATTACAAGGGTGAGAAATAACAATGAGTACAGAAGAGAGAATTGAGAATGAAAACGTAACCGCCACACCTGCATATGACATTGTTATTGTTGGAGCAGGCTCTGGTGGAATAGCGGTTTCTGCAAGTTTACTGAAGCGTGTACGTGGACTACGTATCGCGCTAATAGACCCTGCGGATACTCACTATTACCAGCCGGGTTGGACGATGGTAGGTGGCGGAGTGTTTGACGTTCAATCAACCAAGCGAAAGATGGAGGATCTGATTCCTAGCGGTGTAAGCTGGATCAAGCAGTCTGTTAGCGGATTTCAACCAGGTGAGAACGAAGTCGAACTTGATGATGGTACTCGAGTGGGCTATCAGCATCTGATCGTGGCCGCAGGGCTTAAGTTAGATTGGGATGCAATCGAGGGGCTAAGAGAGGCCTTGGGCAAGAACGGTGTCACATCTAACTATTCCTTTGATCTTGCTCCCTATACTTGGGAGTTGGTGCAAAATCTAAAGCAAGGGAAGGCGCTGTTTACGCAGCCACCTATGCCTATTAAGTGCGCGGGCGCACCACAGAAGGCGCTTTATCTGTCTTGTGATCATTGGCTTAGAAACAAGGTGTTAAGCAATATCGATGTAGATTTTTGCAACGCAGGTGGTGTTCTGTTCGGCGTTAGTGAGTATGTGCCTGCACTGCAGTCATATATTGATCGTTATGGGGTCAATGTTAATTACTTCAATAATCTCGAAGCAATCGATGGCGATGAGAAGGTCGCCCACTTCAAGGTCGTTTCGGGAGAGAAAGAGGGTGAAACCATATCCAAGCCATTCGATATGATTCACGTATGTCCGGTGCAGTGCGCTCCCGATTTTGTTGCGCGTAGTGAACTGGCAGATGCAGGTGGTTGGCTGGAGGTGAATCAATTTAGTCTACGTCACGCCCGGTTCGAAAATGTCTGGGGTCTTGGTGATGTTATGAATACGCCAAATGCAAAAACTATGGCTGCGGTACGCAAGCAGGTGCCGGTGGTGGCGCAAAACATAAGCGATACACTTAACGGCAAGCCCCTACACTCAGGCTATGACGGCTACGGCTCTTGCCCACTTACAGTTGAGAGAGGGAAAATTGTGCTGGCAGAGTTTGGTTACGGGGGGAAGCTACTTCCTACCTTTCCAGCCTGGATGCTTCAGGGCACGCAAGCAACTCGTGCCGCTTGGATGCTGAAGAAGGATTTTCTGCCAGGAATTTATTGGCATGCGATGCTGAAGGGACGAGAGTGGATGGCCGGTCCTGCCGACTTGGAGCGCCTGCAAGCCTGATATGGCAAACCTGACCACTCTGCTGCCCTCGATCCCTAGGAGTGGTCGCTACAACAGAGAGTATTTTCTAAGCGATGCTATAGCCGCGGTCATCGTGGCTATCATGTTGATTCCACAGTCGCTCGCCTATGCTCTGCTTGCCGGCATGCCGGCAGAGGTTGGGCTTTACGCGAGCATATTGCCTCTCGCGGTCTACGCGGTACTTGGTACCAGTAGCACTCTGTCAGTCGGACCCGTGGCTATTACTTCCTTGATGACTGCCGCTGCACTTTCAGATGTGGCAGAGCAGGGCACTGGGGACTATCTTTCTGCGGCAATTACTTTGGCCGCTCTCTCGGGAGTAATTCTACTTGCATGCGGTCTACTGCGCCTCGGTGCGCTCGCTAATTTTCTCTCTCATTCTGTTGTTCAGGCTTTTGTAACCGCTTCGGCTATAGTCATAGCCGTCAGTCAGTTCAAGCATTTGCTAGGAGTAGACAGTAGCGGGGATAACTTGATTGAACTGCTAGACACGCTGTATGCGACTATCGGGGAAACCAATTATTTCACGCTTGCTATTGGCTCTGGGATGATAGCATTCTTGCTCGCTAGCCGGTTTTGGGGAACTACTGTTCTGGAACGCTTCGGTGTTTCAGCACACAACAGCGCCCTAATGGCGAAGACAGCTCCGGTACTGGGAATAATCGCAACTATTCTACTGGTGCTCGGATTCGACCTAGAGAGTAAGTCTGTTGCTGTAGTAGGAGACATTCCTGCCGGATTGCCTTTTCTAGCCTTGCCCTCATTCTCGCTTCAGCTAGCGCGAGAACTGCTGCTGCCCGCGACACTAATTTCGATTATAGGCTACGTGGAGTCGATCTCTGTTGGCAGAACACTCGGCGCCAAAAGGCGTGAAGGCGTGAACAACGATCGAGAACTCATTGCATTGGGGGGTGCAAACTTGGCCGCTGCAGTTTCGGGATCATTTCCTGTTACCGGAGGTTTCTCTCGTTCTGTTGTGAATTTCGATGCCGGTGCGCGTACGCAGGCGGCGAGCCTGATGACGGCCGGTTTGATAGCCCTTGTCGCTTGGTTTCTGACACCCTATTTGTATCACCTGCCCAAGGCGGCGCTCGCGGCTACAATTATAGTGGCTGTATTGTCACTTATAGATTTCTCTATTGTTAGGAAGACTTGGCGCTTCTCGAAGAGAGATTGGGGGTCGGTAATAGCAACCTTACTGCTAACTCTAGCGTTTGGTGTGGAAGTGGGTGTCAGTAGTGGTGTGCTGATTTCTATCGGCATGCACTTGTATCGCACTGCGCGGCCTCATGTGGCCGAAGTAGGATTGGTTGAAGGCACTGAGCATTTTCGTAATATTCTGCGTTATAAAGTAAAGACTTTTCCCGACGTGCTTAACCTTCGCATCGATGAAAGTCTGTTCTTCGCCAATGCAAGCATGTTGGAAGAATTAATTTATAACAGGGTCGCCAAGGACGAGGGAATAAAACATGTAGTGCTAATGTGCAGTGCCATCAATGAGGTGGATTTTAGCGCGCTGGAGACGTTGTCAGATATCAATAAGCGCCTGTTTGAGGAAGATATTTTATTGCATTTATCGGAGGTTAAAGGGCCGGTATTAGACAAACTGAACCGTGTATACTTCATTGATGAGTTAAGCGGGAAACTTTACCTTACTCAGTATCAGGCTTTTACTGAACTAAGCAGTTAGGCTTCACCGGTAAACGATAGAGATCAACTCGGTGAATTGCTTATCAGGAGAAACTAATTTTCTTCTGCGGCAGAGCTAGGCAGGATAAGGTGAAATGTCCGAACTTAAACTAAATGAAGTCAGTAAAATCGCCACTGCAGGTCTGCCCTCGACTAACGCCGATACAGATACGAAATTGCGCCGCACCGGTATCGACCCCGAGCGCCTCTCGGTAGTTCAGTTGGGTCTCAGGCCTAATTTGACAGGTGTGCCATCCTGGTTATGGCGATTACTTTTTGGCATGGCGCTCTGGCTCCTTACGTTGCTGCTCGAGCCCGTCCTCGCACAACTGTCTCCTTACCTACAGGCTGTTACAAAGCTATTAGTGGGGCTCGTTATCCTGGTTGCCGCTTGCGAGATTTTGGTCTCTGCAACCGAACGTCTCGCAGCGCGTTTTCAATGGAATCACTACATCGCAGGCACGCTAGCGGAGATTCTTTCGACCACGCCAGAACTTGTCGTTATTGCCTTTGTGGTTCCAGTGAGTCCGACTATGGCTTTCACCATAGCTGTCGTGACTATCTATAACAACGCATTGGTTTTCAGTCTGTATTCGTATTTTTTACCCAAGGATAAGCAGGGGAAATTCCTGATGCCCTTGCCAATTACTGAGGCTGGCACGCAGGTACTGATAGGTGGGGGCGCTATGGGACTCATCCTAGGTTTAGTCATGTTGACGCTCAATTCGGCTCCTGAATCCAAGAATAGTTTCAGCGTGGCAGACCTGATTTTCATTAGTCTCATTCTACTAGCTATATTTTCGGGATACATGTACACCTTGATAACCAGTTATGCGAAGGAAGAAACTGAGGTTAGAGAGAATCTTTCCATGTCGGAGAAAGACATCGAACAGAGGCTCGAAATAGTTTACGCGAATGTAAAGCCCAGCTCTTTTGGGCTTATCGCCGCGCTTTTTGTGGTCGGCATTTTTGGTTCTTTTATCGGCGGTCATGAGATCTCAGGATTCGCCAGCATCATGCTGCAGGATATTGATATAGACCCAATTCTCACCGCGCTAGTTTTAGCTCTGTTCGCCGGCATGAGTGAATACGTTATTCTTTGGCAGTCGCATCGTAAGCGAGAGTACGGGATTGCATTGGCAAATGCCTTCGGTGGAATCACCCAAGTCATGTTTCTAGTGTTGCCATTCACGCTTCTATACATTGCTCTGTATCAGGGGTTTATTAATCCAGCGCATGTGGAATTGCCGCTCGAATTTTCGACCTCCAATATTTTCCTGTTGCTGTTCCTTTTTCCTACTTTTTACACGCTTTCGTCATTATTGGAAGAAGACCATACGTTGGGAATTCTCGATACGACCATAATGACCAGCATCTTTTTGTTTCTAATCGTTTTGCTGGTGAGTTATGGAGGGGCATCGTCATAGCCAGTCTTTACTGGCGAGTTGTGTTCTCAAATCCATTCTAGCTTGCGATCTCACCTAAAGAGCTGCCTAGTAACTGTCTACGCTCGAACGACCATGCTAGTAACGGCGGCAGAGACAGTAATCCTGCGGCTAGGGTTGTGCACGGGACAGTATGCCCTAGAGCATTTTAATAGAAGTCTCAATGAGTCCTCTGCTATAGTATTTCGACAATCAAATAGCGCATATTAAATGTAAAGACCACAGCTGGAGCAACAATGAATAAATTCCTATCGAGTCTACTGATCCTTACGCCCTTCATAGCTTGCAGCAGTTATGCCGTAGAAGAGGTTGATCCTGCCTTGGCCGAGATCGTTAATTTCCGCCAATACAGTCCAACCTTCGCTAGTTCGGGGCAGCCTAGTCGCGAGCAGTTTGCGACGATAGCGGAGAATGGTTTTGAGAGAATCGTTTACATAGCGTTTACCAATAATCAGAACGCGCTTGCTGATGCAGACCTGGTGATCAAGGGTCTAGGTATGGAATATATGCAAGTGCCGGTAGATTTTGATAATCCATTGCCCGCGGATTTTTATGCATTTGCGGATTCCATGCAACGTAATACCGATAAGAAGACTTTGCTGCATTGCCAGGTGAATGCCCGCGCCACGGCGTTTAGCTTCCTCTATCGTGTGCTCTATGAGAACGTGCCCGTTGCTGAGGCGAAGGAAGATATGAATACCGTGTGGCAGCCAAACGAAGTTTGGCGCGACTTTATCTTCACAGTGATGGCACAGAACAATGCCTCAGCAGATTGTGAGGATTGTGACTGGACGCCTCCACCACCGCGAAGTCAGTAGGATAAGTTTTCAGAAGAGACGGTTTCTTTTTCTGAAAATAAAAAAATGGAAAGCCCAGTAGAGCAGTGCGCCAGAGTAAGTAGTTTTTTCTGAGAATAAAAAATGGAAAACCCAG
>JAESUT010000156.1 GCA_016762995.1 Gammaproteobacteria bacterium
CTGCTGCATTTTGTGAACAATTTGATAGGCCCTATATGAAGGCCATAGCAGTCAGCGCGGACAGCGATTTGAAATCGGCACTAGCGCCTTACGAGGCCGCTCAATACATTTTGCTAGATAGCTATGATCCGATAATGCCTGGCGGGACAGGCAAGACATTCGATTGGGATAAGGTTGGCGAGCTAACCGAGCAGCAGCAGGCACGCCTTGTTCTCGCTGGCGGGCTGGGCCCAAGGAATGTAAGAGAAGCAATTGAGACCGTTCATCCTTTCGGTGTCGATGTCAGTAGCGGCGTCGAGGCGAGCAAAGGAATTAAAGACATAAAATTGATGCAATTATTTATCGAAGGAGTAAGAGCAAGTGGCTAAGTTTGAAGAGTCTACTGCTGCAGTTGATCCAACTGCATTTGATGGGCCTGATGCGTCAGGCCATTTTGGCCCCTATGGAGGTATATTCGTTGGGGAAACGCTAATCGCGGCGGTTGAAGAGTTGGCGGAAGTGTATGCGCGTTTATCGGCAGATAAAAATTTCTGGGCCGAGTATGACTCTGAACTAAAACATTACGTGGGCCGGCCTTCACCTCTGTATTTTGCGGAGCGTCTGACTGATTCTGCGGGTGGCGCGAAGATCTATCTGAAGCGTGAAGACTTGAACCACACCGGCGCACACAAGGTTAACAATACCATTGGCCAGGCACTCCTAGCTAAGCACATGGGCAAGACGCGAATCATCGCGGAGACAGGAGCCGGGCAGCACGGTGTTGCTAGTGCTACTGTTGCGGCCAAGCTGGGCTTGGAATGTCATGTCTACATGGGTGCTGAAGACATTGTTAGGCAGGCGCCGAATGTATACCGGATGAAGCTATTGGGTGCCAATGTGATAGCTGTTGAGTCGGGTTCGCGAACGTTAAAAGACGCAATGAACGAAGCTCTGCGCGACTGGGCCACAAATGTGGATAACACTTATTATATTATTGGCACCGTTGCAGGCCCGCATCCTTATCCCAAAATGGTGCGCGATTTTCAATGTGTTATCGGGCGCGAGGCGCGAGAGCAATCGTTCGAGCAGATAGGCAAACTGCCTGATGCCTTGGTTGCATGTGTGGGTGGCGGTTCCAACGCCATCGGTTTATTTCATCCATTTCTTAAAGATCAGTCCGTCGCGATGTATGGCGTTGAGGCCGGTGGTCATGGCTTAGCCACCGGCAAGCATGCTGCCCCTTTGAGTTCAGGATGTTCACCGGGCGTATTGCATGGCAATAGAACCTACCTAATGTCAGATGAGGCAGGTCAGATTCTAGAAACGCATTCGATCTCTGCCGGTTTGGATTATCCGGGAGTTGGGCCTGAGCATTCGTGGTTGAAGGACATGAAAAGAGTCAACTATGTGGATGCAACAGATGACGAGGCATTGCGGGCATTTCATCAGCTCACGCGACTCGAAGGTATTATTCCTGCACTAGAATCTAGCCACGCGGTGGCCTACGCAATGAAGCTTGCCGCAACGCTGCCACGAGACAAAAATATTATTATCAATCTGTCGGGGCGCGGTGATAAAGACATCGAGACAGTAGCGAAGATCGAAGGTATCGAGCTTTAGAGCCTAAATTCGGTTTCTTCGGGCGATAAGTTTTGAGCAGCACAACTAATACACTCAGTACTAAAAGGTTTTCAGGAAAGGCATGAGTAGAATAGAGCAAATAGCGGAGAAGGCGGCAGCAGCAAATAGGAAGCTTTTAATTCCCTATCTGGTTGCAGGTGATCCGAACCTAGAAACAACAGAAGCGTTAATGCACAAGTTGGTCGAACAGGGCGCAGATATTATCGAACTCGGTATACCGTTTAGTGACCCCTCGGCGGACGGGCCTATTATTCAACGCGGCGTCGAGCGCTCCTTGATTAAGGGAACTACCCTGCATCAGGTACTGAAGTTGGTGGCGCGCTTTAGAGAGAGTGATGCTGATACTGGCATCGTGTTAATGGGCTACCTGAACCCGATCGAGGCCATGGGCTATAAAACCTTTGCCGAAGCCGCTAGTGCCTCTGGCGTTGATGGTGTGTTGACAGTCGATCTGCCTCCTATGGAAGCCGGTGAATTAAATGCAGTGATGCGCGCCGCCGAGGTGGACACAATCTACTTAGTAGCGCCAACGACGCGAGAAGAGCGTGTGGCGAGCATTACCGAGCACTGCAGTGGTTATCTCTATTATGTGTCATTGAAAGGCGTTACGGGTGCGGCACTAACAGACTTTGCTTCGGTGACTGCGAACATAAACATGCTCCGTGAGCGTACTCAATTACCGATTGTTATCGGCTTCGGTATTAAGGATGCGCAGAGTGCCGCTGCCATGGGTAAGTTGGCAGACGGGGTAATTATAGGCAGCGCCCTAGTTGAAAAAATTGCTCTATTGGCCGATCAAGTAGACCATGATAAGCAGTTGCTGAGCGACACCGTACAAGTGATCTCTGAAGCTAGAGAAGCCTTAGACAAACTAGTGTAATATCCTTACCTAACTGCCTAGACGGATTGAAGAATGAGCTGGATAGATAAAATTTTACCCTCGATAGCAAGCGCGTCAAAGGACGCGAAAAAGTCGGCTGTGCCTGAGGGTACCTGGAAGCAATGTCCACGTTGTGATGCGATGCTCTACAAGAAGTCGCTCAGTGAAAACTACGATGTTTGCCCCAAATGTGAGCACCATTTGCGTATCACTGCGAGGCGCCGGGTTGAGTTGTTTCTGGATGCCGGCGATCAGGTGGAACTGAATGCCGATATGGCACCGGTTGATCTGCTGAAATTCAAGGATCGAAAGAAATACAAAGACAGGATCACGGCGGCACAGAAGAGTACGGGCGAAAAAGACGCTCTTATCGTTATCAAAGGAAAGGTCAGCGATATCCCGGTAATCGTAGCTGCATTCGAGTTTAGCTTTATCGGTGGCTCGATGGGCGCGGTGGTTGGCGAAAAATTCACTCAGGCAGTCAATACTTGCATTGAAGAAGGGCTTCCTCTCGTGTGTTTTTCAACCAGTGGCGGCGCACGTATGCAGGAAGCACTTATCTCGCTAATGCAGATGCCAAAAACATCAGCGGCATTGGCAAAATTGAAGCGAAATTCCTTGCCCTATATTTCGGTTCTCGTCGACCCGGTCTATGGCGGTGTATCGGCAAGTCTAGCAATGCTCGGTGATGTGAATATTGCCGAACCGAATGCGCTAGTTGGCTTTACCGGCCCGGATGTTATTCGGCAGACGGTGCGAGTGAAGCTGCCAGAAGGCTTTCAGCGTAGCGAATTTTTGCTTGAGAATGGAGCCATCGACATGATCGTTCATCGCAAGAATTTGCGTGGCAAGATCGCGTCGATACTTGATAAACTCCTTTATTACAAACATACCGCCTCTTAATTTAAAGAGCATTAAGCAATGCCCGCTATTGGTAGTTCTCTCGAGAACTGGTTGCAGTATATTTCTAGCGTGCACCCACGTGAGATCGAACTTGGCCTTTCTCGCACTCAAAGAGTTGCTGCCAGTCTGGGCTTGGACAAGCCTGCACCGCTAGTCGTTACCGTTGCTGGTACAAATGGCAAAGGTTCCTGTGTGGCGACGATGGAAGCAATCCTCCAGCAGGCCGGATTCAAGACGGGCTGCTACACCTCGCCACATATTCATGTCTTCAATGAACGTATACGCATCAATGCTAACAACGTCTCCGATGAGTCTCTGATTGCCGCATTTGAGGCAATCGATGAGGCGAGAAACGAGGAAACCTTGAGCTATTTCGAATTCGCTACACTGGCGGGCCTTTACCTGTTCAGCAACAACGATGTCGACGTTGCTCTGTTGGAGGTCGGTCTCGGTGGCCGTCTAGACTCCGTGAACATCGTTGATGCTGATGTCGCGCTAATCAGTAGCATAGGGTTTGATCACRCGGATTGGTTAGGTAACGACATCGAGTCCATTGCCGCCGAGAAGGCGGGCATTATGAGGGCCAATAGTCCTACCGTATTTGGCGGCGAACACCCGCCCAGCGTAATTATCCATAAAGCAAAGGATCTCGACTCACCTTTGCTGATAAACGGTCGCGACTTTCACGTTGAGGAGGATGCAGCGAATGCTACTTGGCGATGGAGTGGGCGAGGAAGAGAGGGGGAGCCTGTAAACTGGCCTGATCTTCCCGTGCCGAACCTCCTATTGAGCAATGTTGCTGCCAGCTTGCAGGCGCTTAATCTATTGCCATTAAATATTGAGATTGAACCGGTCGCCGCTGCACTGGGCGGGCTTGGACTCTCGGGCCGCTTCGATAAGCGTAGAGATCTGAGCAGTAGCAGGTCAGTAATCTTCGATGTGGCGCATAATCCAGATGCCATGCAACAACTCGCGATTCAATTGCAGCGCTACAAGGCCCATAATCAAGGGCTTGGTCGTATCGCTGCGGTACTGGCGGTAATGGCAGATAAAGATGTAGCCGGAATGATCACAGCCTTAGAATACTGCGTAGACATCTGGTATATTGCGCAGGTTGATGACGCCCGTAGTATGGCCGCGTGTGAAGTGGCACAAGCCATGAAAGGCGTGGGAATTCCGCTCGATCAAGGGCGTATTTTGCAATTCGACAGCGTCGAGTCAGCTTATAGGGCCGCCTGCGACCAAACCGCTACTGAGGACTCTATTCTCGTGACGGGCTCATTTTTTACCGTTGCTGCAGTTCATGGGCTCACTGAGCCAGCTTGAAGAGTTTGTTGTAGCACAAACAAGCGATCTTATTAATCTTGAGGTACACGGCTTGAACCAGGGCGTCAAACAACGAATTGTCGGTACTGTCGTGCTACTCGCTCTAGCCCTAATATTTTTGCCTATCATTTTTGATGGAGAGGGCAGTTATCAGGCGCCCGTTAGCAGCCGTATTCCAGAAACCCCTATTATTTCCATCCTTCCTGAGCCTATTCAGTCGCGACCGGTTATCGTAGGCAATGTCGAAACCATTGAGCCGGAAGTTGTCACAACGGTGTCACTCATAGATGAGGTTATTGAACTTGTCGAGGCGCCTGTCGTAGCTAGCGCTACCGAGGACCCTCTTAGTGATGTCGGTATCACCGAATCCGCAGCCATTTTTAACCGCGAAGTGCCGCAGCTTAGCGATGCTGGCTTACCGCAGGGTTGGGTCGTTCGCCTCGGCTCTTTTTCAGATAGCGAGAATGCTAGCAAGCTAGTAACGAGATTGCAGGACGCAGGCTATAAGGCTTATAGCCGTGCAATGCGTAGCGATCAGGGAGCCCTTACTGGAGTATACGTTGGCCCTTGGCTGGACCGGGGTCAAGTAAACGAATATCAGCAGAAGCTGCAAGCGGAATTTAGTTTGGCAGGTCTGGTGGTTCGTTATGAATTAGAGCGCCTCTAGTGGGTTACTGATTAGCAAATGGCATTCAATCAAGTCGATATAATCATTCTGATAATCACGGTGCTCTCATCTGCATTTGGGCTGTGGCGGGGACTGATCAAGGAAGTACTTTCATTGCTGACCTGGATCGCCGCTTTGCTGGTCTCCAGAGTATACAGTGAGCCTCTCGCCGGATTGCTGACGGGTATGATAGAGAACGACGGCATTCGCTACGTGACTGCATTTGCCATACTGTTTGTCGTTGTAATGATGTTAGGAACGTTTCTGAATTTCCTTATGTCGAAATTACTGAACATTACCGGGCTGAAGTTAGCCGACCGTCTGCTAGGTGCCGGTTTCGGCGTGGCTAGAGGTGTGATAATCGTGCTGGTGATACTGTTTGTCACAAGCATGTTCGTTTCTGAAACTCAGCTGTGGCAGGAGTCGCAGTTGATCCCTTACGGAATGGACTTGATTGAGATGTCGCAGGTTTTCATCGGGGATATGAATGGCGTCAGCCCGACGCCTTAAAGGAAGTTAATCGCGGAGCATACTATGTGTGGATTGGTAGGTGTGGTTGTTAGTAAAGGTGCAGGTGTCTGTCTCTATGACACATTGACCGTTCTGCAACACCGAGGCCAGGATGCGGCGGGCATCATGACCTGCGATGACGGCAAGCTAAACCTTCGTAAAGACAATGGTTTGGTTAAGGACGTGTTTCGCACCCGGCATATGCGTAGGCTGACGGGCAATATGGGCATTGGCCATGTTCGCTATCCCACCGCAGGCGGTTCCAGCCCCGCACTCGCACAGCCGTTCTATGTGAATTCACCCTATGGTCTGTGCCTTGCACACAACGGTAACCTAACTAATAGCAAAGAGCTCAGCCGCGACCTTTTTAAGGAAGACCTTCGCCACATCAACACCGATTCCGATTCGGAAGTATTGCTGAATATATTCGCTCACGAATTGCAGCGCCGCAATAAAGTGAAGCCACTACCTGAAGATGTGTTTGCTGCAGTAGCCGGCGTCCACAATCGCTGTCGCGGCGGTTTCGCAGCCGTTGTTATGCTGTCTGGCTATGGCATTGTCGGCTTCAGAGATAGAAATGGAATACGTCCATTGGTATTTGGAAGTAGAGTGTCTTCGAAGGGTAAGAAAGAGTACATGATCGCCTCAGAAAGTGTTGCTCTCGATTCACAGGGTTTTACTATCGAGAGAGACGTTGCTCCTGGCGAGGCGGTTTATGTAGACATCAATGGAGAGCTGCATGCTCAAGTATGCACCGAACCGGGTGTGCATACGCCGTGTATATTTGAACACGTCTACTTTGCACGTCCAGATTCATTAATGGACGGTATTTCGGTCTATAAGGCCCGCATGCGCATGGGCGACCGTCTCGCGGACAAGATCGAACGAATTCGACCGGCGCACGATATCGACGTGATAATTCCAGTGCCCGACACGGCTAGGACGGCGGCGTTGGAATTGGCAAATCGCCTTGGCTTGAAGTTTCGTGAAGGCTTCGTCAAGAATCGCTATATCGGTCGTACGTTTATCATGCCGGGGCAGAGTCAACGTAAAAAAAGTGTGCGTCAGAAATTAAACGCTATCGACCTCGAATTTAAGGGTAAGAACGTATTGCTAGTCGATGACTCGATCGTTCGCGGCACCACCTGTAAGCAAATCATTCAGATGGCGCGCGATGCCGGTGCTGCAAAAGTATATTTCGCCTCTGCAGCACCAGCTATTCGTTATCCCAATGTCTATGGCATCGACATGCCGTCAGCGGATGAACTTATCGCCTCGGGCAAGACAGAAAAAGAAATCGAAGAGGCTATCGGGGCAGATTGGCTAATTTATCAGGATCTGGAAGACTTGATCTCTACAGCTTTGGAAGGTAATCCTGATATTAAGGAATACGAGTGCTCGGTGTTTAATGGCGAGTATGTTACCGGTGATGTAGACGAGATTTATTTGAGGCGTCTTGAAAATTTACGCAGCGATGCGGCGAAGGCAAAGAAGGCGAGCAAGAAGGCCGCGGCGCAAGCTAGGGATTAATTCAGTTTTCAGTTGACCAGCATGACGACGCTCGAAATAGAGCGGGAAGAAAGCTGAAAAAGTGTAGAAGTGAGGCGCCAATGTTATCTGCGAATGCCGAGGAAAATGCCGTGAGTCAGGTCGAACTGGTAGACACGAAGTTGTCTCAGCAAGTTCAAATTACTGTCGCAGAAGTAGGCAAAGCCCTATTAGGCAAAGATCATCAAATTCGCTTGGCTCTGTGCTGCCTATTCTCCGGGGGGCATTTATTAATAGAAGACCTGCCAGGCATGGGCAAGACCACTTTGTCTTATGCGTTGGCGAAGGCGCTAGGGCTTAGCTACAACCGCATACAGGGTACTAGCGATCTATTGCCGGCGGATATTCTCGGTATTTCAATTTTTAATCAGACTACCAGTGAGTTCTCCTTTCATCCCGGTCCTATATTCAGCCAGCTGGTACTCGCCGACGAGATAAACCGAACTACTCCAAAGACCCAGAGCGCTCTGTTGGAGGCGATGGAGGAGAGACAGGTAACGATAGAAGGCGAGACGCGGAAGCTGCCGGAGCCGTTCTTCGTTATCGCGACACAGAACCCTGTGACACTCGCTGGTACCTACCCATTGCCCGAGTCTCAACTAGACCGATTCCTCATGCGCCTGCGTCTAGGCTATCCGGATCAACGTGCTGAGCGCGAATTACTGGAAATGAACTCAGAACGTGACAAGGTCGAAGCAGTAAATCAGTGTCTATCCCTTGAAGAGGTGGTTTCGTTTCGCCGCCAGTCGGCTCAGGTGAGTGCCAGTGACTCCTTATTAGACTATGTGCAGCGATTGATTGCCTTCACTCGCGGTAAAGACGAGTTTCATTTTGGTCTATCTCCGCGCGGTAGCCTGGCTATCATGCGCTCGGCTAAGACTTGGGCGCTGATGTGTGGTCGCAATCATGTGGTGCCTGAAGACGTGCAAGCGATATTGCCATCAGTGGTAGAGCACCGTCTGCGAGCGATCTCAGACGACGATGGCCACAGTGGAGCCTCATTGGTACAGCGTCTATTGAACGAAGTCGATATAATTGAATAGATTTGTCACACGTTAGCGAGCACCGAACTCCGAATCATGCCCCGAGTAACCGCAATGGCATTTAGTATCCGGGAAGTACTCAGCAAGAACTACCAGCGCTGGATCGCAAAAAACATTCCTCCACGCGATCAAATTACGCTCAACCGCAAGAATATATTCATCGTACCGACGCGCAATGGTTTGTTATTCGTCTTCTCAGCTGGACTGGTGTTTATTGCGGCGATCAACTATGCGGTCAGCCTCGCGTTTGCTCTAGCATTTTTGATGGTAAGTATTTTTATACTGTCCATATTGCACAGCTTCAATAATCTCAACCAACTCACCCTGTCAAGTCGCTCGGCTCAGGATGTGTTCTGTGGGGAGGATGCTTGTTTTAGGGTGCAGTTGTCACGCTCACCGAAGCGGCGTCATGAATCTGTGGAATTGAATTTTCCTAACCCTTCAGCCAACTCAACAATCAGCTATACAGATTTGCTGAGCCGAGATACGCAAGAGGTGGAGGTGTTTGCTGCTGCGAATAAGCGCGGGGAATTTAAAGCACCTAGACTGCGTGTGCTAACTCGCTTCCCTCTTGGCCTTTGCCGTGCTTGGTCCGTGGTCGATCTGAACCTGCACTGCCTTGTCTATCCTCGACCCATACAGTTCTCTATGAATCAGTTCGACTCTGGCGCTAGCGGTGGTAGCGATTCCACGATTAACCAGAAAGGTAGCGAGGACTTCTATGGTCTACGAGACTATGTGCCGGGCGATTCACTCAGGCAGGTCGCGTGGAAGAATGTCGCTAGAGGCCAGGGTATGAAACTCAAGCAGTTCGTCGATTATGTCGACAATAAAGTTTGGTTAGACTGGGATATGTTCTATGGCTTTAATGTGGAGGAGCGCCTTTCGCGTCTTTGCTACTGTGTTATTCAGCTTTCCAAGACGGGTAGTGTATTCGGTATGCGCATTCCAGGCGGTGAGTACCCGCCCGCAACCGGGCCTGATCATAAAAAGAAACTACTACGTGCCTTAGCGCGCTTTGGAGCTGAATAGTGGAGCTGAGTTATCAGATACCGCGGCCAGCGCTGATCTGGATTCTCGTCGCCGTCGTGCTT
>JAESUT010000097.1 GCA_016762995.1 Gammaproteobacteria bacterium
AATTGCTTCTAAGGTCTCTTTACAGGCAAGCAAATACAACTAGTTACGCAAAGCATTCCGAATGGATATTTGTCTAACTAGCATGAGTTTTCCTGCTTTGATGGATATTGATCGATGCCATCTTACATCTAAATCTACGGGGCTAGCGCCAAGAACATTGCGAAAATACCTGTAGCCGCCTTACAAGGAATGGCTGGATAAAGAGCTAAACGGAAAACAATTTATTGCGGGCAATGACTACAGCGTGGCCGACATTACGGCACAGTGCGCTTTTGTCATGGCAAAAGCCGCCCAGGCATTAGAATTCCTGAAGTGCTGAAAAACCTGAGCGCTGGTGGGCTAGAGTAAGCACGCGCCCAGCTTCCTAGGCCTGAGTTTCATCCAATGAATCGGGCTTCACAAGATGGCGGCAATACTTTTCTGGCTATTTAAATAGTATTAGGCACAATACAAGAAAGGTTAAACAGCCAAGGAATTACGATGACTTTTATTACAACTCATATCAAGTGGATCATGCTAATCACCGGCTTAGTTACTTGCAGCATGTTTCAAGCATTTCTATTTCCTGAAAATGGTTTGAATATGTTATTCGGAGCGAATATAGATGGACCAATCGCTGAAATAGTAGTTAGGAATTGGGGGGCCCTGATAGGCATCGTCGGCCTATTGCTTATTTTTGGCGCGTTCAAGCCACATTCCAGGCCGCTGATATTAGTTCTCGGCATTGTCTCCAAGATCACATTCATAGGACTTATCCTGACCTATGGAAATGACTATTTAGAAACTGCGGGTAGCGCTATTGTTTTCGATAGCATTGCTATTCTTCTTTTTCTAATCTATCTAATTCATAACCGTAGAGAGCTAACGTTCTGAAAAATGGTTTTCATACATAAGGCGCTAGGAAAAAATAAATCCGCAAAGGAAAAATGACACAGCGATACTTATCTTGTCGATGAACAATGCTGCTACTTACTCTAGCCTTTCTGCGTGAGCGAAAAAATACCAAGGAGACGGCTTACCTCTTCTAATCTTCCTTCGGCGTGCCGTCTCCATTCATACCCATGGACTCGTAGCGTCTCCAGCCTGCTAGAATACCTGCTAGACCGTGGTTGCCCTCATGGCAGGCATACTCGTAGATCGGGTCTTCGATGCGGCGCATCGGCAAACGGGCCGACCAAGGCACATCCCAAGTGTTGGAATCTTCGACGGTGAAGTCATAGTCTAGCGTGTTCTCATCGAGCCAGGTGAACCGCTCCTCGACCTTCATCGCCTTCGATGTATTCCTCCAACCATTTGCGTAGTAGTAGTTTTGCGTATTGATCACCAGCGTGTCTCCATCCCAGCTAGCGATCGAATCCCCTTCCCATTTCAATTGCTTGGTATGGTGCTCGTCGTCGAAACGAATAATTCGTGCATGGTGAATCATCTCACTTAGGATCATAACGTGATCTTTGGTCTGCACGAGTTGCATGTTGTTGTTGTAAGAGCCAGATATCATCGGCGGACCCGTCCTAGCATTCAACAGGCAGCGGTCGTTCAGCGTTCTTGCTTCGGGGCCTTCACTCAGCCTGAGCTTCTCAGAGGTCTCGGCGGCACGTTCTTTACCGATCACGTTGAGTGCTGGCACACGACCATTGGGCGGATCATAGACCAAAGAGGTTCTTCGATCGGCGATCGTTTCGACTCCACGCTCATACCAGAATTCGTTATAAGAGATCACGCCCGGCGGATAACCCGCGCCGCCTACCGAATCGATGATCAGATCACGATTCTGGCGTCTATTTTCAAATGAGGCCCACTCGGCAGCCTCCGTTGCCGTAAGCGTCGCCTTGTCAGCAAGTTCGGGAGGCCTATTCAGTGGAGTGAGTGTCCGGAAGGTATAGGTGCCTTGAAAATCTGGGACTCCATATTCGGTGCGCGGAATATCTCCAGACTGTGCCGTGAGTATCGGTGCGGCGAATATCGAAGCCAACACAAAAGCTGTCCCGCATAGGGTGCTTATTTTCATGAAATACTCCATATAATTATTGTTATACGTTATAGCGTCGCTCTAATTCTGATAGACCAATTCTCCACCTACATAGGTCTGCTCGATCTCGATATCCATGATCTCTTCCGGGTCGACGGTCAAAATATCGCGTGAAAGTACGATCATATCGGCGAGTTTACCGGGCTCAAGCGAGCCCTTTATGTCTTCTTCAAAACCGAGGTAGGCACCTTTGATCGTATAGCCTGCAATTGCCTCTTCAATAGTAATAGCCTCATCCGCCCCGAATACTCTTCCGCTCATACCCTTCCTGGTAACGGCTGCATAGATGCCTACTAGCGGACCTATGGGCAAGATGTCACTGGAAATGGCGACATGGATGCCGTGATCCATCGGCGAGCGCACTGGGTTATTGTGTTCGAGACGCCAGCCATCGAGATTCGCTACGTAACGCCCCTCTAAGGTGTAAGTGAAATTCGGCTGCTGCGTAATATGGATACCATGCTCCGCCATCTTCTCCATAGTGGCGTCGGATGGACGCATAGAAAAATGATTAAGATAGGTGCGATGGTCTTCCCGCGGATTTCTCGTTAATGCATCGACTAGCGTATCGACCACGAGCTCAATAGCCGCATCGCCGATCGCGTGGATACCCATCTGCCAACCCGCATCGTGAATCTCATTAATGTGACTGACTAGTTCTTCCGCTGGCATGTTCAGATAGCCACGATAGTCGCCCTGATTCAGGTAGGGCTCCTTGGTGAACGCAGCTGGGCCTGTAAAGCCACCATCGGCAAATACCTTGATGGGGCCTATCTTCAAGAATTCGTTGCCGTCGCCGACTCTGGCTTTGACCTCAGCGATCCCCTCTGGGTCGAACCATTGAAACTGTATTGCTGAGCGCGGTAATTTCACACCAGGCTTGGCATAGAGTTCTTCGAACATCGCGTATTCATCCGGACGCTTGGAGGCGTCCGTGATGCTAGTGATTCCCTTGGAAAGTAGGTCACCCAAATTAATCTCAAGGCTGGCGAGTAATTCTTCATAGGTTGAATCTGGCACCAAACGACCGACGATGCCCTGTCGCTCACGAATAATCCCATTCGCAACACCATTCTCATCGCGTTCGATTACACCACCTTCGGGGTCGGGCGTATTATTGTTTATCTCAGCTAAGCCCAGCGCCGACGTACTAACAACCGCACTATGGCCGCCAGCTCGAGTAAGCGTGATCGGATTGTTTGGAGCGGCGATGTCAAGATCACCACGTAGTGGCCTGCGCCCTTCTGCTAGTTCATCCTCCGACCAACCGTAGCCGGTAATCCACTCGCCATCTCCTAATTCGGCAGCCTTGGCGCGAATCAAATCTTGCATCTCGGCAATCGAGCTGACCTCGCCCAACTCTATGTAGCGCTCTGGTCTACCACGGATATGGGTGTGAGAATCGATGAAGCCAGGAATGAGTGTCTTGCCACCAAGATCTCGCATAGTGGCGGCCTCGTACTTATCTAGCAGCGAAGCATCTCCTAGCTCGACGATCCTACCATCGGTCACCACGATCGTATCAAAGATGCTAAACGTCTCATCAACGGAAACTATCTTGCCGTTATTCAGTATTAGGTCGGCTGCAATCTTATTCGGCGACTCATCCGCAGGCTGACATGCCGCAAGCAAGAGCCCTAGAATTGATATGACGAAGGTGCTACTTAGATTCTTCATGTTATGTATCCTGTTTCTTATTCTATTTACATGATCAAGGCTGTTTAAACAAATTTACTGTATTAAATTTTCTTTCTTCGCATAGTCGAGTGTTGCAGATAGTGCCTGATCGAATTTCTCAACCATCTCGTCGATCTGATCTTCTTCGATGATCAGTGGCGGGCAGAAGGCAACAGAACTCCCACTAACCACACGCAGCAACAAGCCCGCGTCCTGGCAGGCTCGTTGTACGAACGCACCCACTCGTCCATCCTCAAATGCCTGACCAGTTTCTTTATTCGCCACCAACTCGATCGCGCCGATGAGACCCTTGCCTCGCACCTCACCCACTAACTCGTGGCCTGCATATTCCTGCAATCGAGACTGCAGCTGCAGACCCGTCTTAGCCGCTCGAGAAAATAGGTCGTCCCGCTCAAAAATTTCCAATGTTTTTAGCGCAGCAGCGCACGCCACAGGATGGCCCGTGTAGGTATAGCCATGCCCGAACATGCCCACATCGGCACTCTGCTCAGCCATGGCCTCAAACATTTCTCCAGGAACAATAGCCGCGCTAATCGGCACATAGGCTGAGGACAGCTGTTTCGCTAAGCTCATGAGGTCTGGCTTTATGCCCATCGTCGTGGAGCCGAAATCATTGCCCGTTCTACCAAATCCGCAGATCACCTCATCCATCCAGAGGAAGATATTGTTCTCTCTCAACAAGGCTTGCACCTTGGGCAGATAGCCTTCCGGCGGCACGATCACGCCACCGGCACCCATTATGGGCTCGGCAACGAAAGCGGCGATGGTGTCTGCGCCTTCTTCAGAAATTATTTTTTCTAGATTTTTTAATAACCGGGAAACGAATTCGTCTTCCGACTCATCACCCACCTTGGACCGGTAATAATGCGGGCAATCAGCTCGAAGAATGCCGAGTGCTTCTACTGGCAGATCGAAATGGCTGTGCATTACAGGCAATCCTGTAAGAGCCGCAGCGGCGACGGTCACGCCGTGATAGCCGCGATCCAATGCGATTATTTTCTTCTTCTGGGGTTTGCCGATGGCATTGCTGTAGTAGCGCAACATCTTTATCTGCGAATCGTTCGCCTCGCTACCCGAGTTACTGAAGAAGATTTTGGCGTCTGCAACCGGCACCATCGCGGCGAGCTTGTCGGCCAATTCCATTACAACAGGATGGGTGCGACCGCCGAAGAGGTGACTATAAGAGAGGGTATTAAGCTGAGAATTGATGGCGGCAATGAGTTCTTCGTTACCGTAGCCTAAAGCTGCACACCAAAGTCCTGACAAGCCTTCTAAATACTGATTGCCTGCGTCGTCGAAGACATAGACGCCCTTACCTCGCACGATATTTAATTGTTCAATAGCAGCGAGATTAGTAACCGGATAAATGATCGAGGACATAGACTATTCACCTTCATTAATTGGCTAGAACTTAGGGTATTTTTGAATAAAGATACCCTAGCATTTACGCAACGATTTGAATACCGATCTACAAGCCCCCGACACGCTTGGCTGCTACTCCTTGGCGACGAAGCCTTCCCAGCTCTCCATGTAGGTGATGAACTTGTCTGAAAGCCCCTCTTCGGCAAGATGACTACGTGCCACTGGGATTTCTACCGGGTTGAAGCTAGGGTCTTCCTGATAGCGATTCGGGAAATCATGGTGCAGGATTGCCGCTCTCCCTAACATGATCCAGTCCGCACCCGCCGCTAATGCCTTTTCGGCCTCCTCGGGTGTGCGAATCTTACCGGCGACTCCCAGACGAACTTCGCCTCGTTCCAGCTCGGTGAAATAAGACATAAGAGTCCTACCCTGCATAGCTTCTTCATTAGGCTCCTTGAAGACGTCCCAGAGCGACATATCAAGAAAGTCGATCTGGCCTGTGCTCATCAACTGTTGTGCCACGGTTTGAACTTCGCTAAGCAGCAAGCCAAAACGCTCTGGAGACAAGCGCACACCAACCATGAAGTCATCTCTACATTGCTCACGAATACCATCGAGTATTTCGAAGAAGATGCGGCTCCTATTCTCGAGAGAGCCTCCATAGCGGTCGTCGCGTTGATTGTTTTCGCTGCTCAAAAATTGACAGAGAATATAACTGTGGGCTCCATGAATCTCGACACCATCGAATCCAGCCTCCTGGCAACGTACCGCTGCCGCGACAAAATCAGCTACTAGCCGTTCAACCTCGATCAAGCTCAGCGCCCGCGCGCCTGTCTTCTCATCCCCAGAGGGGCTGACAGGGTCTGTACCAATTAGCTCACTAGGCGAGCGCATGCCGGCATGATGGAGCTGACAGATCGCAACACTACTGTGCGCCTTGATCGTTGCCGCGAGATGGCTCAGTCCTTCGATGTGTTTATCCGAGAACACGCCGAGTTGTCCCGGGAAGCCCTGACCGACTGCCTGCACGTGTGCTGCACAGGTCATGGTGAGGCCGAATCCACCTTCGGCGCGCATAGTGAGCCACCTAAATTCTTCGTCCGATAGCACGCCATCCACATGACTCTGCGTGTTAGTAAGAGGCGCCAACATGAAGCGATTCTTCATGCTTGGGCCACGTGTAAAGCTAAGCGGCTGGAAAAGTTGACTCATTTTTGTAGGTAGTCCCATTTGTAGATAATAAAAAACAGGCGA
The DNA here is from genome assembly GCA_016762995.1 of Gammaproteobacteria bacterium. Taxonomy (GTDB): domain Bacteria; phylum Pseudomonadota; class Gammaproteobacteria; order Pseudomonadales; family Pseudohongiellaceae; genus UBA9145. The sequence continues at coordinate 6,344 of JAESUT010000097.1, forward strand.
AAGATTACACGTTTAGACAGATTTACGAAACCACTGTGTTGCGCCGCTTGGATACACTGGGCAGATTCACGTAGACTCAAAGACCCTACAACTTGGCCAGCCCCCCTTATAAAGTGCCCAAGAAGAAAAAGGAAACACTATGCGAGTTTCGCGAACCACAGCTCTACTTAGCAGCCTGCTCAGCGCCGTACTTTTTACACCAAGCCTCGCACAGGGCCCCGACGCCATTTCCTCCGGTAGCGAGTGGACTCAGTATCGCGGCAATCTAGCCGGCACAGGCTTCTCGCCTTTAACGCAGATCAATCAAGAGAATGTGGCTAGTTTAGAGAACGCCTGGTCTTATTCTCTGCTCGCCAATGCGCTCAATACCAATGAGAATCCCAGAGCGCCGAATTCGCAGGTAACACCGATCGTTGTAGATGGCGTCATGTATCTACCCGCGGCCGACCGGGTGATTGCACTCGACCCACTAAGTGGCGAAGAGATCTGGACGCACAGGGTTTCGACAGGTGCCGCATCCAGACGCGGCGTCTCCTATTGGCCGGGCGACAACGAGTCCCGCCCACGCATCCTCTATACTGCCGGTAGGCGATTGGTGGCACTCGATGCTGCCACGGGCGAACTCGCTTCAGAGTTTGGTGATTCAGGCGAGATTGATATGCAGATCCCCTATAACTCCGTCGCTATGGTTTTCGAGAACACCGTAATAGTAGGAGCCAATACACCGAGAGGCGCCGCTGGTGGAATCGGCAATGCAAGAGCCTTCGATGCACGAAGCGGAGAGAAGGTCTGGGAATTTGAATCCGTACCTGGACCCGGAAGCATTGGACACGGCACTTGGGAAGGTGATAGTGGGCACACAAGGCTGGGCGCCAACGCCTGGTCGTTCTATTTCACCGTCGATGAACAACGCGGACTAATCTATCTTCCTCTCGCCTCGCCCATCCCATTCGGTTACGGGGGCGATCGCATAGGAAACAATCTCTTTTCTAATTCCTTAGTCGCTGTCGATATCCGCAGCGGAGAATATCGCTGGCATTTCCAAACCATTCATCACGATCTATGGGATCATGATCCGCCCGCGCCTCCGGCGTTATTTGATATAGAGAAAGATGGCGAGTCAATTCCAGCGCTTGGCGTGACAACTAAATCTGGCTACCTATATTTATTGAATCGAGAGACAGGGGAAGCCATCTTCGATATCGAAGAACGCGCCGTTCCCGCTAGCGATGTACCGGGCGAGGAGACTTCTCCCACACAACCTATTCCAACCAACCCACCTGCACTTGCGAGAGTGAGCTATAAGGCATCTGATCTGGTAACGGCGGCTGACACATCGCAAGAACATGCGAGCGCCTGTTCGGAGCTGCTCGCGAACTCTGGAGACGTCACAAACCAAGGCCCATTTACTCCTTGGGCCTACAGACCCAATGGAGTGGGAAATGACACCACGCTACTATTTCCGGGGCTAACCGGCGGGCCGAACTGGGGCGGTGTAGCGTTCGATCCTGCAAGCAAGTATGCCTTTGTCTTTGCTGGCGACATAGGTAGCTTTGGCTGGGTAGAAGAATCTGAAGACGGCGCCGAGTATCCTATGCAGCGTCGTGGCCCTAGGCCCGGCAACTTTCAGGTAACTATCGGTGGCATGTCACTGCCCTGCCAGAAGCCGCCGTGGGGAACTCTGTCGGCTGTAGATACCACAACGGGAAATATCGCCTGGCAACAGGCCATAGGATTGAGTGGAGTACTTCCCCAGGAGAGGCAAAACACCGGAAGACCTGGACGTGCCGCTGCCTTGGTTACCGCCGGCAATCTACTGTTCATAGCGGCAACAGATGACAACCGTTTACGAGCACTGGACACATTAACTGGACGACAACTCTGGGAAACGACTCTGGATAAACGCGGAAACGCGAATCCTATGACTTACCGGGGCGCGGATGGAAATCAATACGTAGTTATTAGTGCCACAGATACGCTGCGAGCATTCAAACTTCCTTAACCGGTAGCTGCTTGAAATCCTAGACGCTCGAAACTAGGTTGGGCCGCTGCTGCAAGAAGTCCGTTACCTGCTCGTAGGCTAGTGCAAATTCCAGCACTTTCTTGTCTTCACCGAAGCGGCCCATGACTTGAATCCCCATGGGTCTGCCCTGCTCATCAAATCCGACAGGAACATTCACCACAGGATTCCCAGTAAGACTGCCGCCTATAACTACCTCCATCCAACGGTGGTAGGTATCCATCTTTCTTCCAGCTATCTCAGTCGGCCAATGAATCTCTTTTGAGAAAGGAAAGACTTGAGCGGTCGGCAGCACAAGAAAATCAAATAGACCTAAAAGGCGGACTACCTCCCGATTCCATCGGCTGCGGGCTCTTTGGGCCTCGTATATCTGCCGTGCAGTAAGCGCCAAGGATTGCTCTATCTCCCAAATATACTCATCCTTCAGTAACGCGCGTTGTGCTGGATCGTTGTACATTGATAGGGCGCCACTGCGCCCAAAATTTCGCAGATCGACCCAGGTGCGCCAAAGCTCTGCCATATCGAAATCTGGCATACAGGGCTCGACCTTCGCGCCAGCTTCCTCCAATAGTTTGAGGCTCGATTCACACACATCCAGCACACCAGCTTCCATCGCCAGATAGTTCTCAAAGTCCCCCATCCAGCCAATTTTAATGTCCTGCAGGTTGAGTGGCGTGAACTGACCGGCCTCGGGCAGCCTATCGCGTACCGCATTCGGTTGACCACTAGTGGGCCCCGCGATGCTGAGCAGAAGCCGAATCGTATCTTCAGTGTTTCGACCCATAGGACCTGCCGTCGCGAGACTGCGATTTAGCGGATCTCCACCGCCTAGCCTACCCACAGAAGGCCTGAACCCGATGACATTGTTAAAGGCTCCTGGGTTTCGAAGCGAACCCATCAAGTCGCTACCATCTGCCACCGGCAGCATCTGCGTGCCGAGACCGCATGCAGCTCCACCGCTGCTGCCACCTGCCGTTAGCGCCGGATTACAGGCGCTGCCGGTAGCACCGAAGACGGCATTGTAAGTCTGAGACCCAACACCAAACTCTGGCGTATTGGTCTTGCCTATAAAGATTGCACCCT
>JAESUT010000157.1 GCA_016762995.1 Gammaproteobacteria bacterium
GGACCAATACTGAATCTGCGGCAGGTTCGGCACGCAGAAAAGGTGAGTAGTCAGTGCTGCTGGCACAGCCAGCAACAGAAGCTGCTAGTACAAATAACGCTGATAGAGCTTTGAGTCTACTATTACCGAGCATGTCGAACTTCCTTCTTGGAATTTCACCGCTTGATGACCAATGAATGCAAAACTCACCCGAGCCACCTAATTAACTGTACGGACTAGTGTAACTCTTTGGAGGCTCAAATTCATGGACAGAATGCCAACTGTGGCAATATGACGCGTAGTCTTCGATTAGGCTTGAACAGCGTGGCTGAGGGAATACGATGCCAGGCTCTGAGAGGGCCCGAAATACAGAGTTGAGAGTTGAGAGTTGAGAGTTGAGGCTAGTGCTGGTCGCGCTGCTTTTTCACCTGTGAGAGCTCTTTGGCGAATTGGTCAAGTCTCGAGCGAATTGCGACTTCTTTCTGCCTTCTTAGAAAACTTAGATCGCTGTCGGCCTTTGCTTCTTCAATAGCTTCCGCTATTGCGTCTGTTATTGGCTTTTCTATTGCTGATTCAGCAGATTTGTTCATTCGCTATAACTCCAGCTAATGTGCGTTTTCTGTGTAGGCCGAGTGTCGGTTTTTTCTTGTTCTACTACTTTCCTATCAGCTTTCGCCAATTTATCGGAGCAAATCATGCTTGAAGCAATCGATCTGCTAATTCTGGGCACGCTCTCTACCGCAAAAATCCAATAATTTAGTCACTTCTATGAAGCGCAACATATAGTGTACATCGGCCGAAGTCAAACAATATATAGTGCTTTCAAGCGCTTAGAGACGGTTTTCTAGCTCTACAAATTAATGGTATATCTGGCTCCTTTCTGTTGTGTCACTGCATTTGCAGCCAAATAAACTGAATGATTTCTTATACTTAGCCTCAAGATGCACTACTCAACTTACTCCAATATCAATCAAATAAAGGACACCCAATTATAAATTAAAGGACACCCAATCTATATTTGAATTCTTCATCTAAAGTAATAAGACTGCGAATTGTGAAAGTGATGGAATTTTAAGCAGCCGTGTATCAGGGTTATTAGAAAATTGTGCTATTGCTAGGTGACTGAGCTGGGGAAATGAATCATTCTCGCTACGGGAGACATCGTAGAATGAATTAATACGCCTTCGTGAACCGAAGTATAAAGAAGAGTTGGTAGCTAGGAGCTGCCGTATAGCAATCGGGAGGAATTTACTCCCCTGATCCATTTATGCGAGTGTTTTAAACCAACCCCTGACTTGATCCTACTTTCATGAAAATGGACCAGAGCCGATTCAGAACCTGCCGCCACGGAATAATGACGGTGGAACGTTGTGACACTCTTGAGCCAGGATTCTGCACTTATTCCCAGGTCATTCAGCAAACTGTTCTTTTCATCCAAGGTATCGGTGATCCTGTGTGCCAAATACTCTTCCGGGTGAAGCGCCTTACAGGTTGTTTCCAGTAGATCAATATAGCTCTGCGGCGTGATCGGCAGCGCTTTTCCGGATATTCCTTCCAGCTCAGACATTAGCCGAAGCTTCGCCTGCTTGCCTCCGGACTGGCGGCCAACGAGATGCTTTGTGGTGCGCCGTGTAAGCAGGCGATGCTGGCGATAACTTCTATTTTTGACTTTCTTGGCGTGATGAATCAACCGCTCTTGAATCGACGTAAAGTCACTATTCTCAAGCGAGTCTGTAATTCCCGCCCGAATAGGGTTTAAATCTACATAGGCCATACAAGTAACGAGCGCTCTCTCATCCAGCAACGCCTGACTCTTAAAACGCCCTTCCCAAAAACGACCACTGCATTCGTCTTCCCGGTTTGCCTGCCGTGCCACAGTCTCATTTATGCAACGCATGAACCATGAGATATCCATTAGGCGATCGCGCCACAAGCCAATTTGTTGTTGCAGACGCCTCGAAGCCGCCTTACTCGATTTATTTTTTTGCAAGGTGGCAACCAAGGCTGCATTGCGAGGAAAGAGAGCGGTCCAGCGCTTAAGCACTTCAGCATCGTCCCAGTCTCTAGCTTGCTGTTCGTTGACGAACAAGACGAGATGATAATGATTACTCATAATGGCGTAAGCGCAGATGTCGATCGAGAACTGTGCGGCTAGCGTCTTGATTCGAGACACCAACCATTGCTTGCGGTGATCGAAGTTCTTACCTGTAACCGGGTCATCACCACATAGATAGGCGCGACGAACACAGCGCGAAATACAATGGTAGTAAGGCGTATCTTGCAGCGACACTTGTTGATATCTTGCTCGGGTCATCGAACTTTTCTATCTAGCCCTGATCAATTAATATTGCCGAATTCAGTCAGATCACCTCGAAATTTACGCCGAGACAAAATGCAAGCGGACCGCCGATTCTAGAGGGTTTGTAGTACTATGCAAGGCGAAATTAAAAAATGCTAAAGTGGCAGTGACACAACAGCCAGAAGATTTGAATAGAGGGTGTAAATGAGGATTGGAATCGACCTAGGCGGCACGAAGATCGAGGGCATATTACTCTCACCCACGGGTGAGGTGACCGAGAAGATTCGTGTGAATACACCTAAGGAAGAATACCTCGATACCGTTAATGCAATTTGCGAAGTGATTGATCAATTGCAACGGCTGTCTCCATCGAAGCAGTGTTCCGTTGGAATTGGGACTCCTGGCGCCTTATCTCCACCGAATGAGCTCGGCCTCGAACTGATGAAGAACTGCAATTCGATCTGTCTCAACGGTCAGCCATTGAAGGCCGATATTGAGAAACGGCTAGACTATGCAACTCGTATCGAGAACGACGCAAATTGCTTTGTCCTTTCGGAAGCCTGCTACGGTTCAGCGGTTTCCGCCAGAACGGTATTTGGGGTAATTCTCGGCACGGGAACCGGCGGCGGTATCGTCATAGACAAGCAACTGCATACGGGCCCAAATCGAATCGCTGGTGAATGGGGGCACAACTGCATTCCGAGCTCCGTGCGCGAGCTAATCGCCCAAGACCGACAATGCTACTGCGGCAGAAAGAACTGCAACGAAACCGTGCTTTCCGGGCGAGGCTTGAGACAGACTCATCTCGAGAGAACTGGTATCGAGCTGGAGACCAAGGAAATAGCGAGTTTGGCTACCGTAGGAAACGTTGAAGCCAGTGAGAGCATTCAGATTTACTGCAAACAGTTGGCGCGCTGTCTCTCAACGGCCGTTAATCTTATAGACCCAGATATGATTGTATTAGGAGGAGGCCTATCAAATATTTCACAGCTGTATACGCAGGTTCCAGGCCTCATGGAAGATCATGTATTCACAGAAAATATGCTGACCATGCTCTGCGCGCCGAAGTTTGGCGATGCTAGCGGCGCTATCGGTGCCGCCTGTCTGTGGCCGACAGATTGAAAGTAAACTGAGCTTAACTACCGATCACAGCCTTTTAACTATCGAAGGGATGACGCAGAATTATCGTCTCTTCACGATCGGGGCCCGTTGAAACAATGTCAACTGGCACTTCCACCGTCTTCTCTATATAGCGAATATAGTCTCTCGCGTTCTGCGGCAAATCATCCAGACTCTTGGTGCCGACCGTCGACTCTTTCCAGCCCGGCAACTCTTCATAGATAGGCTCGAGACTCTTATAGTTTTCGATATCCATCAGGCTGCCAGAAGTGTTATCACCTACGCCAGCGTAGCCCGTGCAAACTTTGATTGTTTCCAAACCATCCAACACATCCAACTTGGTCAAACAGATGCCAGAAACACTATTGATGCGCATAGCCAACTTGACGGCACAAGCATCGAACCAACCACAGCGTCGATCACGCCCGGTAGTCGCTCCTTTCTCGTGCCCAACTGTCGCCAGGTGCTTGCCAGTGTCATCAAATAGCTCAGTAGGAAACGGGCCTGAACCTACGCGAGTAGTGTAGGCCTTGGTGATGCCAAGAACGTAGTCTAAATAGAGTGGGCCGTAGCCGCTACCCGTAGCCGCGCCGCCCGCGGTGGTGTTAGACGAGGTCACGAAAGGATAGGTCCCGTGATCAATGTCCAGTAGCGAACCTTGAGCGCCTTCGAATAGAATATTGTCACCGGCCTTGCGATGGCTATGCAGAATATCAATCGTATCTGCCACCATGGGTCGAATCTGTTCTGCCAACTTCAAATACTGATCGAGAGTTTGCTGATAATCCACGGTCTCAGCTTTGTAATAATTGCTCAGCATGAAATTGTGGTATTCCATGAGTTCAGCAAGTGTTTGAGCAAAGTGTTCCTCGTTGAGGATGCCCGCGAGACGGATGCCTCGTCGTGCAACTTTGTCTTCGTAGGCCGGCCCTATTCCTCGTCCGGTTGTACCTATCTTTGCACTTCCCTTCTTGAGTTCTCTCGCCTGATCTAGCGCGATATGTGATGGCAGGATTAAAGGACAGGCGCCGCTTATCTTGAGCCGGTCGCGCACTTCGGTACCGCTACTCTCGAGGCCTTCGATCTCATTCAGCAAAGCTTCTAGGCTTAGTACGACGCCATTGCCGATCACACAGTCAACATTGCCGCGCAGAATGCCTGACGGCAGCAAATGCAGCACGGTTTTCTCGCCATTAATTACCAGCGTATGGCCTGCGTTATGACCGCCTTGAAAGCGGACGGCCACCTTGGCCTGGTCGGTTAGAAGATCAACGATCTTCCCCTTACCTTCGTCGCCCCATTGGGTACCAAGTACTACTACTGATTTCGCCATCGTCCTCTACTCAATATCTTGTTCAAAGCAAATACTATGTAATGTCTTCAACAATCCATTTGCCATCAGCTAGCCGCAGCTGTCGATCGCAATTTAGATCTTCTAAATCCTGTTCCGCCAACTCGCTCTCAAGCAGATTGGTAATTACAATCTCGCCGCTAGCACGCAGTTCGGCAATGGCATCCAATAAGCCAGCATCACAGCCAATTGGAGCGATAATCGCTGCCCTGAGAGTAAACGTTTTACTGCTCAGTCTAGCAATTGTCTTTAGATCAGTGTCAAACCCAGATGCCGGCCGCGAGCGGCCAAAAACTTCACCGATGTGGTCATAGCGTCCACCCTTGGCTACGGCTCTGCCGTATTCTGGCGTGTAGGCTGCGAACACAATGCCCGTATGGTATTCGTAGCCACGCAATTCGCAAAGGTCAAAGCAGAGAGTCATCTCGGGGTGACGCTGCTTAACTCCCTCGACTATCAAGACTAATTCCAGAAGCTCTTTCTTTACCGAATTAGGTGCATCTTCGAAAACCGTTACAGCCTCTTGCAACGTTGCCTCGTTACCACTCAGTCGCGAGAGCTTCCTCAACATAGAATGTAGCTTTGACTCTTTCACTGCCGCATCTAAGACAGAATCGATCTCGTCATAGGCTTTACGTTGCACGGCATCGAATAATACAGATTCGGTATCTGCATCAATCGCCGCTTCTTTGACGAGTGCACGAAAGATACCAACGTGCCCAAGCACAACAGATATGTTTTCAATTTCTGCCGCATGTAGGGTGGCATACATTARRCAAATTAGTTCTATGTCACAGTCCACRCCAGCATGACCGTACATCTCGGCGCCAACACGAATAGGTACRCGCGAGGCAAGCAGACCTCGCGGCTTCGTGTGCAATACGTTATCTGCATAGCACAAACGCACYGGGCCTTCTCGGTTCATGCAGTGAGCGTCGATTCGCGCAGCCTGCGGGGTAATGTCTGCTCGGATACCCATCATGCGACCGCTAAGCTGGTCGGTAATTTTGAACGTGTGCAAATCCAGATCGTGAGACGAGCCGACAAGCAGCGAATCCARATACTCGATAAGTGGAGTGATAACTAGTTGATARCCCCAGGATTCATAGAGATCCAGAAGCTGACGACGCAAGTAYTCTAACTTGCTCGCCTCTAAKGGGAGAATTTCCTCGACACCGTCGGGAAGTAACCAGCGTTTTGCAGAAGTCATATCTATTTAGCTTTCACTCATCCAACTGAAATTTTATTAGTAAAATCACAGCAATCTAATTAATCATCAGCAGCAAAACCGTACCGGTCAGCATACTGCCTAAACCAAGCATGCGCATGGTGTTGTCGTCGATCTGATCCAACATTAGCAACATCTTTCGCCACCTACCGGGGCTGATGAAAGGGATTATCCCCTCCACTACTAGCATCAGACAGAATGCAATGGCCAGCTCGTGCCACATGGTCTTGCCTCTTCTTGCTAATCCCTAAGCCCGCAGTTATTCACGCAGCAAAAAGTAAACCTGAATCGCTGAACGCGATTCAGGTTTACGGTTGTTAACTTATCTGATTTTCAAAACTCTACTGAGTAAGTGGAGCCTACCGCGGGTTCCCGCTCTTCAGATACTTGAAATAGTCACTGTTCGGATCAAGTAAGAGTACGTCACCTTTCGAGGAGAACGTCTCTCTATAGGAGTTCATACTGCGGGTAAACGCATAGAACTCCGGGTCTTTGTTGTAGGCATCAGCATAGATTGCCGTTGCAGTCGCGTCACCTTCACCGCGTATTTGCTCAGCGTCTCTGTAAGCCTCGGCGCGAAAGATTGTCGCCTGACGATCAGCGTCAGCACGAATTCCGATTGCAAGCTCTTCACCAAAAGAACGCAGCTCCTGCGCCTCTCTGTTTCGCTCGGTAATCATACGCTCATAAACAGAAGAACGTACGTCTTCGGGCAGATCGATACGCTTTACTCGCACGTCAATAATTTCGATACCCAAATCTACCGCCGTAGTCTCGTTGAGATCAGCTGTCAGAGCAAGCATCAACTGATCTCTTTCTCCAGCAACAACTTCCGCAAGAGTACGGTTACCGATCTGGTCACGCAGACCGTCGTTAATACGCTCGGCAAGCAGGCTGCCAGCTGTTGTCGTGTTACCACGTGTAGATATGTAGAACTGGCCTACATCGACAATACGCCACTTCGCGTAAGAATCGACTTCCAGTGCCTTTTGCTCCAGCGTCAGAAAGCGACGGCGAGGTGCGTCTTCGGTCAATATCCGCGCGTCGAATATACGCACATTATTAACCCAAGGAATTTTCACATGCAGACCTGGCTCAATGGATTCTTGCACCAATTCACCAAACCGCAGCATCACTGCTCGCTCTGTTTCTTTAATGACGAAAAAAGAGTTGCTTGCGACTACAAGGACTAGAAAAATAAATCCAACCGCTACAAAATTTTTCATTATCGATTTCCTCGTCCAGTGGTAGGTAGTCGTGAACGATCTATACTATTTACGCTAGTGGGTGCCGGTAAGAATGGCGCCAACTGGTTCGCCAAACTTCTAAGATCAGTCGTGTTGTTATTCAAATTAACACTTGAATTGCTCTGGTCCATGAGTTTGTCCAATGGCAGGAACAACATATTATTGCCACCTTCGACATCGACCATGATCTTGCTGCTGGCTGTAAGCACGTCTTCGATCGAGTCGATGTAGAGCCGCTGCCGAGTCACCTCAGGAGACTTTAAGTATTCCGTGAGCAGCTGGTTGAAGCGAGAGGCATCACCGGTTGCTTCAGCCACGACTTCTGCGCTGTAGGCGTTTGCAGCTTCGATGCGCCTTTGTGCTTCACCTCTAGCCTCAGGAATAATCTGATTCGAATATTGTTGAGCCTGGTTCTGCACGCGTTGCTCGTCTTCTCTGGCGCGGATCACGTCATCGAAGGCGGGGCGAACAGCATCAGGTGGCTGAGCATCTACCACGTTCACCTGACTTACAAAGATGCCGGTATTGTAGACGTTCATGTAACCCTGGAGACGCTCCTGCACATCGGCCGCGATGCGATCGCGACCTGTGGTCAAAATCTGATCCATAAAGTTGCCACCAACTACGTGACGAATGGCAGATTCGGACGCGTTATCTAGACTAAGCTCTGGGTCCTGCACCGCGATCACATACTTCACCGGATCCTGAATTAGATACTGCACGGTGACGGCGATATCGATGATGTTCTCATCGGTAGTCAGCATCGCGCGATTTTCATAGGTCTTCGCATTCAACTCGGAAACGTTAACCAAGGTAACTTCATCAACAAGGGGCGGATTCCAATGCAAGCCTGGCTGCACGGTCACATCCTGCACCTTACCGAAGCGCAAGACGACGCCGCGCTCGGCTTCGTCCACGATATAGAAGCCCATGAATGCCCAGATAACAGCTACCACGGTAACTAGACCAGCAATCAAGCCTGCAGATAAACCTTTACCGCCGCCTGAGGAAGATCCAGTGGGGCTAGAGCCGCCACTACCCCCGCCGAACAGACTATTAAATTTCTTGGTCAGGTTGCGCACAACCTCATCGATATCAGGAGGCCCCTGGTCGCCGCCCTTACGACCGCCACCCCAAGGGTCTTTGTCGCTTCCACTTCCGTTATTTCCAGGTTCATTCCAAGCCATTGGCTTCTCCATAGCGTTTTAAAGACAAGATAGGTCGATTTTAGCTAATAATTGTTCATTTACACAGCAATTTGCACTTTCAAAGGGCGATCCGATGCGATCAGGCGATTGTTGCCTTATCCTCGACTACCAAATTAGTCTGCTCCTGCACTGCAATAGTGTGACTTACAACTTCTGTACCGCTTTTTTTAAGAAGTCGATCGAGGTCTGTTCGCGGCAGTTTGACTCGCAGCTCATAGAAACCTTCCTCGTCTATATGTTCTTCCTCGATGAATCCGCTAGCGTAAAGCTGACTACGAAGCTTCGTCTGACTCGGCGCGAGTCTCAGGGTCTCAACAGCCATATTACCCGCAAGCAACTCGCTCATCGCACTCTGCAATAAATCCATACCGGCGCCCGTCTTTGCAGACACCCAGACTTTTACAACTTTACCGTTCTCGTTGCATTGGATATGTGGCTCGACGCCAGGAAGCAGATCGATCTTGTTGAACACTAGCAGCTGCGGCACTGACTTCGCACCTATTTCTGCTAAGACCTTGTCGACCTCAGAGATGTGATCTAGATGAAATTCATTTGCCGCATCCACGACATGGATAAGGATGTCCGCTTGCGCGGTCTCCTCAAGCGTAGCACGAAACGCCTCAACCAGTTGGTGTGGCAGATGACTGATGAAACCGACCGTGTCAGCGACAATCACCGGGCCGTAATTTTTTAAGGTGATCCG
>JAESUT010000204.1 GCA_016762995.1 Gammaproteobacteria bacterium
CCCCGCATCGACCTTCGCTTTGAGATAGTCCATCTCAGTGAGTCGGTTCGGTGTCCCGGGAGGACTGTAAAGAATGTATTTTCGATTTTTTAGTTGAAGAAAATTCATAGCTGAAGCGGCGGCAAACAATCGCCGCCGCTCGCCATTCCAAAGCTTCTTCATACTAGCCAGATATAAAGTATCGCGGCTAACATGACTGCGTGATAAGCGGGAAAGCCCCAAACATATTTCTGATCACGAGAGTTGTCCGCATGCTCTCCGAATTCCTCCCAGTTCTTTGCCATCATCATTCTCGGATTTCGATGTAAGAAATAAAAAACAGAGGCTGATGATAATCCTATCATCGCGCCTACATAATCCTGATCGATAAATATGTTAAGTATACTAAGACCAAGCGAGATTGTGATCATCACTAGTATGACTCGCTTGGCAATCTTGAGTGTCATCGTACGCGCCCCTTTCCGCAAATCAGGATAGCCAGTCGTAAAGAGCATCTCCGGCCACTTGGCCAACACCAAAAGAAGCCCCCATCAGCGCGCCTCCTATTCCTCCACGCGCAGCTCCAACAAGCGTATTTGTGAAGAGCGTCCCAACAATAGTTCCAAATGCTCCACCATCCGCCGCGAAATCACCAATAGTTCCACCACCACTAACCTGCTCTATCTCATCTAAAGTAAGTTCTCGCATTTTCATTCTCCAAACTAAGTAATAAAATTATTCCCGAAAGTAAGTAGGAATAATCTAAGACTAGTTTGGATTCTGTGAATCGCCAGCTATTGATACAATTCGAATTTGAGGACAGCAAAGAATTTATTTTCGATTTTTTAGTTGAAGAAAATTCATAGCTGAAGCGGCGGCAAACAATCGCCGCCGCTCGCCATACCAAATACTTCTTCATACTAGCCAGATATAGAGTATCGCGGCTAACATAACTGCATGATACGCGGGAAAGCCCCAAACATATTTCTGATCGCGAGAGTTGTCTGCTAACTCACCAAACTCCTCCCAAGTCTTTGCCATAAGAATCTCGGGGTTCCGATAAAAGAAGTAGAACACTGAGGCTGACGATATACCTACCATCGCGCCTAGGTAGTCCTGATCGATAAACGTGTGCAAAATAGCAAGGCCTACCGAGACTGAACACATCACTAATATGGCTCTTCTAGCAATCTTGGGTGTCATCTTACTTGTCCCATTCCCCGAACTAGGATAGCCAGTCGTAAAGGGCCGTCCCGGCCATATGGCCTGCCCCGAAGGATGCACCCATTCCAGCACCCACCAATCCGCCACGCGCAGCTCCAGCCAGCGTATTTGTGAAGAGCGTCCCAACAATAGTTCCAAATGCTCCGCCATCCGCCGCAAAATCACCGATAGTTCCACCACCACTAACCTGCTCTATCTCATCTAAAGTAAGTTCTCGCATTTCCATTCTCCAAACTAAGTAATAAAATTATTCCCGAAAGTAAGTAGGAATAATCTAAGACTAGTTTGGATTCCGTGAATCGCCAGCTATTGAGACAATTAGAATTTAACGGCAACTATCTTGGAGCAATAGTTTACATAGGGTTTACATCAAAGAGGGGTGAAGCAGCAGGGGCGTCTTATTTCGACGCCCCGTTAAGCGAGGAATAGAAACTAGCAATCCCGAATAAAGTCGTAGTCGATCGGCTGTCCAAGGTCGATCTTGTGATGRGTAGACGGCATCGGATATTTTAATCCGGTGGCGCAGTTAAAGAGCATCACCTGCTCGTCAGACTTAATGCGYCCACTRACCAGYTCCTGTTTAAGCGCAGCGAGCGTCGCCGCRCCCTCTGGGCARAGCAGGATTCCTTCCTTGCGAGCACATTCTTKRTGCGCYTCAATTATAGACTCATCACTGACCGCGACTGCGAAGCCGTTGCTCTCGCGCACTGCATCTAGAATCAGGAAGTCYCCTATAGCCACCGGCACACGAATGCCCGACGCGATCGTGTGTGCGTCGACCCAGGGTTCCGCGTGGCGCGTTCCTTCGTCGAATGCCTTTACTATAGGCGCACAACCCTCAGCCTGCACTGCTACCATGCGTGGGCGTTTAGAGCCTATCCATCCGATAGCCTCTAGCTCATTAAAAGCCTTCCACATGCCAATCAACCCCGTGCCTCCGCCGGTCGGATACAGAATGACATCGGGTACGTTCCAATTTAATTGCTCCGCCAACTCTAATCCCATCGTCTTCTTACCTTCTATACGATAGGGCTCTTTCAGTGTGGAGGCATCGAACCAATTCATGATCTCTTTACCCTCGCCAACGATGCGACCACAGTCATTGATATAACCGTTGGCGAGAAATGTCTTACCACCTTGAAAGGCGATCTCTTCGATATTCACCTTCGGCGTGTCTTCAGGGCAAAAAATATAGGTCTCTATATCTGCGGCTGCACAATACGCAGCAAGCGCGGCGCCGGCATTGCCGTTAGTGGGCATCGCCATGCGCTTGACGCCCAGCTCTTTGGCCATTGCGACGGCAAGCGCCAAGCCTCTCGCCTTAAACGAACCAGTAGGCAGGCGCCCCTCGTCCTTGATTAAAATCTCGCCGCAACCGTACTCGTTCTGCAATTTCTCAGCAGGTAAAATAGGCGTCATTAATTCGCCGAGTCGAACAATGTTGCTCGCTTTGCGAACTGGCAAGAATTCACGGTAACGCCAGAACTCAGGCAGCCTTCCCTCTAGGTCTTCCTTATCTACCGCTTTCGCCAGAGCATCCAGATCGTATTTGACCAAGAGTGGTTTGCCTGCTTCCGACAGGCCGTGAAGCTGGTCGGCCGGATAAATCTTGCCCGTATAGCTACACTCAAGATGGGTTACAAAAGTATCAATCTCTTCCATGCGTTTTTCTCGTCATTGTCATTTCAAAATTCCTCGTTAAAACTTATAGCTAAGACTCTTAGCTAACGCAATCGAAAAACTCTCTCGATCGCGGCGGCAATAGGCGACAGAAGTAATCCTAATAGTGGTCAACAATTAAATTGCCGACAAGCCGCATAGGATAGTAGCCCAACCGCTCACGTCCAGAGCGCTTCATCTTACTCACATCTTCTGGCAAATATAAGAGCAGAGATTTTTGGATCTATCCGCAACTACCCCCTTTTTCAAATCAGGTATACTTCCTTTCAATTAAGAAAATTTCAGTAACTAGTAGTCGCTGCATAGGTATCGGAGATTTCAAATGTCATCATCTAAAAAGGTTTTATTCTTCACCTCATTTGCATTATTGGCTGCCTGTGGCGCCGAGGAAAGCACAATAGATTCCGCGCAAAGTACCACTCAGGATGAAGCGCGCCCTGCCACTGAAAGTGCTGAAATGCTCACTGCCGAGCTCGGCAGCTTTGGCATCGATCTGTCGCACCAAGACCCAAACACACCTCCAGGCGATGACTTCTTTCGTTTCGCCAACGGCCGTTGGTTAGATACTTATGAATTACCAGCGGATCGCAGCAATTACGGCTCTTTCTCTGTGCTGGGTGATCGTTCCAACGAGAGGGTTCGAACTATTATCACGGATCTAACCTCAACTGAGCCGGCGCAGGACACAGTAGAACAGAAGGTCAGCGACTACTATCTAAGCTACATGAATACTGAGACGCTAAATGAGTTAGGCATTAGTCCCCTGCTACCCGGACTTTCACGCTTAGCGGAAATAGACTCCCTCGAAGAACTCATTAGCGCATTCGGACGCGCGCGCATAGATACAACGGCCAGCCCGATTAGCTTCCGTATCGGGGCTGATCGAAGCGATCCGGACCGTCATCAGTTAGGTGTCTCAATAGGGGGAACAGGCCTGCCGGACCGTGACTACTATCTTGAAGATACCGAGCAGTACCTGAATGTTCGGGAAGAATATGTAGCGCACATTGAGCGTATTCTTAACTTCGCTGATCTAGCAAACACCGCAGCAAAAGCAGCGGCTGTATTGGCAGTTGAAACGCGAATCGCTGAGCATATCTGGCCGCGAGCCGATCGACGCAATCGCGACCTTACCTACAACCCCATGAGCTTTGATGACTTCCTCGCCGCCTATCCTGGCTTCGATTGGGAGAGCTATTTCTCTGCCGCTGGCATACAGGAACTTACCGATCTTAACGTTTCCTATCCTAGCGCCATGGCACCAATCATCGCATTGATCGCGGAAATTTCTGTAGCCGATTGGAACAGCTATATGACTTATCATTTCATCTCTAATAACGCGAGCGTGTTATCCGATGAAATTGATCATGAGAACTTTCACTTCTATTCCACAATTTTAAACGGTGTACCGGAACAGAGAGAACGCTGGGAGAGAGGTGTTGCTCGAGTCGGCGCTCTGAACAGCCTCGGCGAAGCAGTTGGGCAAATCTACGTTGAACGCCATTTCCCGGAATCTGCCAAGCAGCAGATGAATAATCTTGTAGAAAATTTGAGAACCGCCCTCGCACAAAGTATCGAACAACTTGGCTGGATGAGCGAGGAAACTAAAAAAGAAGCCGTGCTAAAACTTAATTCCTTCCGGCCCAAGATTGCCTATCCCGACGAATGGACAGATTTGTCGGCGATAGAAATTCACCGTGGAAACCTTTTCGCTAACGCACAAAGCGTTCGTGAATTTAATTACGAAGACAGCTTGAGCCGTCTCGGCGAGCCCACGAATCGCGAAGAATGGGGAATGACCCCTCAGACGGTAAATGCCTATTACAATTCTTCTTTCAATGAAATTGTATTTCCCGCTGGAATTTTACAACCACCGTTCTTCGATCCAGCTGCCGACTTGGCTGTAAACTACGGCGGCATCGGCGCGGTCATCGGTCACGAGATGGGCCACGGCTTTGATGATCAAGGCTCTAAGTCAGACTCTATGGGCGTACAGCGAAATTGGTGGACAGACGTAGATCGCGCCAACTTTGAAGTTCTAACAACAGCACTCGCCGCACAGTACGACCAGTTTGAACCGGTGGAAGGATATTTTATTGACGGCAATTTCACACTAGGGGAAAACATCGGAGACGTTGGCGGTCTATCTCTCGCTTACCGTGCCTATAAAATGGCACTAGGCGGCGAAGCCGCACCCATTATAGAGGGACTGACAGGTGACCAGCGATTCTTCCTGAGCTGGGCACAAGTTTGGCAAAGAAAGTATCGAGAAGATGCGCTGATTCAGAGACTGACATCTGACCCTCATTCGCCATCAGAATTTCGTGTCAACGGTGTCGTAAGAAACTTCGACGAATGGTATGAGGCGTTCGAGGTTCAGCCCGACGATGCCTTATATTTATCACCAGAAGAACGCATTCGTATTTGGTAATTTAGGCGATTGATAATCGGAGCTTGGCCGTGATAAACAGAAAAATTGTATTACTGATTAGTTTTCTAGCTATTGGCACAAGCGCCGCACAGCAAAATTTCGATGTGCTCATTCAAGGAGGACGCATCATCGATGGCTCGGGTAACCCTTGGTATGAGGCCGACGTTGGCATTCAAGGAGACCGTGTCGTCGCGATTGGTGATCTATCCAAAGCAGCGGCAGACCAAGTGATCGATGCCAGCGGGCTAATTGTTTCCCCAGGATTTATCGACCCTCACACACACGCCCTGCGTGGCATTTTCGATGTCCCTAATGCCGAGAGTGCCTTGCTGCAAGGAGTCACCACTCTCACCGAAGGCAACGATGGCAGCTCGCCTTACCCTATCGATGAACACTACAGTGCCATCGAAGAGAAACAGATAAGCCCCAACTGGGCTGTGTTCGTCGGTCAGGGAACCATCCGTAAGTTAGTCATAGGAGAAGACGACCGAGCAGCGAGCACCGATGAATTACAACGCATGAAAGATATGGTGGCAGCCGCGATGGAGCAAGGAGCGCTGGGAATTTCAACCGGCTTATTCTATGTGCCCGGTAGTTTTACCCCAACGCAGGAAGTTGTAGAACTGTCGAAGGTCGCCGCCCAATACAACGGCATCTATATCTCTCATATGCGCGAAGAAGCGGCACAGCTTCTCGACTCGGTTGCAGAAACTATTCAGATTGGTGAGCAAGCAAATATCCCCGTACAGATTACTCATCACAAAGTAATCGGCGTTGAAAACTGGGGCGCATCTATTGATAGTCTACGCATGGTTGATGAAGCAAGGGCACGAGGAATCGACGTTACGATCGATCAATATCCTTACACTGCATCGCAAACTGGCATTACTGCACTAATACCACAATGGGCACAGGAAGGTGGCGAGGAGCGCATGATTGCTCGCATTGAAAGCCCCGAGACACGCGGCACGGTGAAGGCAGCAATAGTCGACAAGATTCTCTACGACCGTGGTGGCGGCGACCCGAAAAACGTTTTCATTTCCCGCAATCCTCGCGACCGTTCTATGGAAGGAAAAAACCTCGCCCAACTAACTGAAGAGCGCGGAATGGCTCCGACTCCCGAAAATGCGGCAGAAGTGGTAATGGATATCGTAAAGGCTGGTGGAGCAACTGCCGTCTATCACGCTATCGGTCCCGATGATGTAGATCGCATCATGCGTCATCCTGCTACTGCTATTGGTTCCGATGGCCCTCTGTCCGTGTTTGGAGTTGGCGCGCCACATCCACGTCAGTACGGCACTTTTGCGCGAGTTCTTGGGTACTACGTGCGAGAGCGCGGCATCATCTCCTTAGAAGAAGCCGTTCGGAAAATGAGTAGCATGTCAGCACAGCGACTCGGTATTCAGAACCGCGGGCTATTGGTCGAAGGTTACTTCGCGGACATCGCAATCTTCGATTCAGAAGAAGTGAAAGATATGGCCACATTTGAAGACCCCCACCAATACGCGGTAGGCATGAAGTATGTTTTGGTCAACGGCGAATTGGTAGTTGAAGGAGGTGAACACACTGGGCGGCACCCCGGTAGAATTCTTCATGGCCCAGGCTATATTGCAGACTAGTGTGGATGGCGAAATTCGCCAATTTTAATGATTCCTGCCCTACCCCAACCTCCTGATATATTTTAACTACCTGTTTTTTATACCTTTTCCAAATTGGCACAATATTCGCAATAGTTATAAGGCCACTGCCGAAAGTGGCATTTTCTAAGGCATAGAAGCCGGAATGGAGTAATTTATGAAGCTATTGTCGAATTTCCTAGTCATCGTATTGATCATCATTGGTGTAGTGGCTGTTCTGCCTCTACTCTCCTTTGGATTTGCCCTATTGGGCGGTGCGGTGGTCTTGGCGATTTGGGTTCTTCCAGTCTGGATTATCGCCACGTCAGATAAGACCACCGGTTATGAGAAAATAGCTTGGTTGCTTGCGATGTTTTGCCTTTCTTGGTTCGCTTGGATATTCTATTTTTTCCTAGCCCCCATTAAGCCGCGCGAACGGCAATATCATTATTAGTCAGCCTGCCTCGGCCCTTGGGTCGAGGTTCATTTTTTGCGTCCTCTTTGCATTTAGCCCACTGCTTCTAATACCTCTGGTTTTATTGACCCTCAGTTAAGGTATGATGTTTGTCAGCACTAGCGGGATAAACGAATGCCTATTATTGAAGTAAAAGACCTCGCGAAGAAATACCCGCTCCCCGGCAATAAATCTGAATTCTTTTATGCCGTCGATGGTATTTCGCTCAACATCAAGGCCGGAGAAATCTTCGGCATCCTTGGGCCCAATGGCGCAGGAAAAACAACCACCCTAGAAATGCTCGAAGGCCTAGTTGACATCGATGGCGGCAGCGCAACTATCGACGGCATCGATGTTGCCTCGCAACCTTATAAGGTCAAAGAAATTATCGGTGTGCAGTTACAAGCCAACGAATATTTCGACAACGTTTCCCTCAATGAACTTCTTAGCCTCTTCGCTGCTCTCTACAATCGTGAAGTCGATACCGCAGAGTTGTTAGGTAAAGTTAATTTATTGGATAAGGCACAGGCTAGACCTGGCAACCTTTCCGGCGGACAGCAACAACGGTTCTCGATTGCCTGCTCGCTAGTCAATAGTCCAAAGGTATTGTTTCTCGATGAGCCGACGACAGGCCTCGACCCGCAAGCCAAACACAATCTCTGGGACTTAGTGCGTGAGTTGAATGATGCAGGCATGACCATTGTGCTAACTACACACAACATGGAAGAAGCCGAATCCCTGTGTGAACGTATTGCCATTATGGATCACGGGAAAATAATAGCCGAGGATACGCCGCAGAATTTAATTCTGAAACATGCGCCGGAGCCCCCACAAGCAGCCCTGCATGGCAATATCGAAGACGTCTTCCTTGCACTTACTGGCCACGGGTTGAGAGATTGATGCCGACTAAACTACAGCTACACCTATCCAAGATATTCCTGAAAATTTTCTTACGAGACAGGCAATCTATTTTCTTCAGCCTATTCTTTCCAATTATTTTTATGACTGTATTCGCTTTTGCAAACAGCGGCGAAGTCGATCCCATCAAACTCGGTATCGTGAATAACTCATCTAGCGAAGTTGCCGCTGAATTTTCACAGATGCTGAATGACAACCCGCTATTTAATATCACGCTAGGGGAAGAGTTAGCACTACGCGCAGAACTCAAAGAAGGCGATCAGACCATGGTGCTGATACTGCCCGAGGACTTCGATGCACAAAGTAATGGAGCTGAGTTGCAGCTACTCGTGGATGCGGCGCAGGTACAACAACTAGGCCTAATCATGCCACTGCTCGAACAGACACTAGTCTCGATCGAACGTGAATTTAGGAATATCGAGCCGATGTTTACCTTCACCGTTGAGGACGTGCAGGCGCGCTCGCAACGTTATCTGGATTTTCTGTTACCGGGTTTAATGGCCTTTACTCTTATGCAGCTTAGTATCGCTGGCAGCGGATTTAATGTCGTTGAGTTTCGCCGCAAAGGCATACTGAAGAGGCTTTTTGTTACACCGATCAAGCCTGGTGATTTCATAACTGCGATTGTTCTAGCCAGAATGGTAATCGTACTCATTCAGCTCACGGTGCTGATTCTTTTCGCCGTGACTGTACTCGATGTCAGGATTGTCGGCAATTTCGCATCCTTCTATTTAATGATTATTCTGGGCACCTTTATTTTCCTCTGCCTAGGGTTC
>JAESUT010000098.1 GCA_016762995.1 Gammaproteobacteria bacterium
CCGGAGCTGGTAATTGACGTCTTCCACAACTGAGCAAGACGATCTTCGCTTTTATATATGTTGTAGTTATAAGCATTTATAATTATATGTCTAAGGTAAACAGTTTCGGCTTCGGTATATGTGCTGTACCCGGTTATACCGAATGAAGGGTTTACAGTAGACGTACTAATAGAGCTCGTGTTATTTCCTATCGTATTGGAATTTGTAGTGGTTGTTATTGACGAAATCCCAGTTTGACCCCAGTTAGGTTGAGTATATGTATACTCTCTTAATTCTGGATCACCGATACCGTAGGAGAGAAAAATAGCGATGTCGGCTTTATTCTCAAAAGTTGCGGGTGTAAAGCCAAGAGATGAGAGTAGTGGTGACAAGTAATTTGAATATTCCTGAAACTGCAAATCATCAGGTGTGACGCCTACATTCCCTGAGAACAACAAATAAGTTCGACTAGACGCTGCCAGTGGCGACGAAGACGAAATGGAATCGATATTTACATTGAAAAAGGCTGGTGGAGTACTTGTAGTACAATTTTGTAAGAGCAAAACAGCAGCTAGCATCAAACTGCAAAATAGTCGTTTGTCCCACATCCCGGAGCACTCCCATTTAGTTGGTAAAATATGCTTTCGATTCTTATGCTGACACAGAGATTATGCCTCGTATGGAGTGACGTCAACTTTGTGGTGGTTAAACAAGGTGGTAGTACGTGGTGACAAGTTAAACAATGATCAGCATGTCTTCGACATATGAGCCAATCAGTTGTACGTCAACATTACTGTTATGCAGCTGAAACCATTTAATTTTCAGTGTGCTTTTCAGCGGTTTAACCTGGATGGCAACCAAATTTCAACCTTAGGAATCTACTGATTTGATGCCGAAAAAAGTGTGCAACCACAAAATAGAAGTGTGTAAGCAGTGTGTAAGCAAAAAAAATGCACTATCAGAACGTTATAATTCTGTAGCACATTGATTTAAATAAAGAAAATGGTGGGCCCACAGGGACTCGAACCCCGGACAAACGGATTATGAGTCCGCTACTCTAACCAGCTGAGTTATAGGCCCTTTAATCTTCGCCTGAGGCTCGAATACTTCGTTGGGGACAATTTTCTCCTCGGTCATGTACTTACGTACACTCCCTTGTCAAAAATCGTCCCCGCCTCGTCTTCGAGCTTCAGGCATTGCTCAAACAATCCGTGAGTAAAAAGGATTGCTGCGCTTCAAAAGGAACTGAATTCTACTTAATTGTGCGCCTGTTGGTAAGCCCTAAAAGCCTGCCGCGTTGGCTTTTTCTACTGCCTTGAAATCGGCTTGCACGCTTGCTGCAAATTGCACGGCGAATGGATCTGGATAGATGTCCTCAGAGCCCTTGGCGATCTCTTCATAAACGTGGATCGCAACCGAATCGGGTGAGGCCTTGTCCATGGGTATGTCTTTGGCCATGTCAGTGTCTACTGGGCCGGGGAATACGCCGGAGACCAGTGTGCCTTGTTCTGCGAGTTCTACACGTAGAGCTTGGGTCAGTGAGCGACCGGCGGCTTTCGATGCGGAATAACCTGGCGCGAAGGCAAAGCTGCTTAGGCTGGCAACCGAGAGAATATTCACGATCGCGCCGCCGCCATTCGCCTTAAGGATCGGGGCGAAGGCAATGCACATCTTCATGATGCCGAAATAGTTTACATTCATCTCTATGCGCTTGGCTGACTCATCAGGGTTGCCGATGATCAGGCCACCGCCACCAATGCCTGCGTTGTTGATGAGCACTTCAACGTCGCCAGCGGCTGTCGCGGCCGCAGTCACTTGATCCTGATCTGTGACATCTAGCGTGAGAGGAATGATCTTGTCGCCGTATTTCTCGACGAGCTCTGCCAGTTTAGATTCGTCTCTTGCGGCTGCATAGACTTTCTTCGCGCCCATCTCTAGAGCTTGGATAGCGAAGCTCTTGCCTATGCCTCGATTGGAGCCAGAGACTAGAACGACTTTATCTTTGATTGAAACGCCTGGCATGAAACTCTCCTGAACTGTCCTGAACTGTCCTGAACTGTCCTGAACTGTCCTGAACTGTCTGATAAATTCTGTTATGTGATTAAAGCGGAATTCGAGAAGCTGCAAATCTGAACAGAGTACTTCGGCATCGCCGCAATCTTTATGCGTTAAGCGGCGATGCCGGGTTTCAAATCTCTACTCGTCGAGGAAGCTGCGAAGATGATCCGAGCGAGTCGGGTGTCGAAGCTTGCGCAGAGCCTTCGCTTCTATCTGGCGTATGCGCTCGCGCGTTACATCGAATTGCTTGCCCACTTCTTCTAGAGTGTGGTCGGTATTCATGTCGATACCAAAGCGCATTCTCAGTACTTTTGCTTCTCTTGCGGTCAAGCTGCCTAGGACATCTTTCGTTGCTTCACGCAGGCCTTCATCGATTGATGAATCCACTGGCGAGTCAACGGTGGCATCTTCGATGAAATCACCTAGGTGTGAGTCTTCATCATCACCGATTGGTGTCTCCATGGAGATTGGCTCTTTCGCTATCTTCAGCACGCGGCGAACCTTGTCTTCCGACATTTCCATGCGTTCGCCCAACTCCTCTGGAGTCGGCTCGCGGCCTTTTTCGTGAACCATCTGACGCGAGATGCGGTTTAGCTTATTGATAGTCTCGATCATGTGAACGGGGATACGAATCGTTCGTGCTTGGTCGGCGATGGAGCGCGTGATTGCCTGTCGAATCCACCACGTAGCATAGGTTGAGAACTTGTAGCCGCGTCGGTATTCGAATTTGTCCACAGCCTTCATCAAGCCGATGTTGCCTTCCTGAATCAGATCCAGAAACTGCAGGCCGCGGTTCGTGTATTTCTTCGCGATGGAGATAACCAAGCGAAGGTTAGCCTCGACCATTTCTTTCTTCGCGCGCCGTGATTTTGCTTCGCCAATCGACATCTTGCGATTGATATCTTTGATCTCAGCGATTTGTAGGCCAGTCTCTTCTTCGATGAGGCGAATCTTCTTCTGAGCGCGCAATACTTCGGTCTTAACGTTAACTAATAATTCCGAATACGCTTCCTTTTCCTTGATGTGCTTGTCGATCCACTTAGGGTTTACTTCGCTGCCGGGAAAGCTGGCGATGAATGTTTTGCGTGGCATCTTTGCACTGCGAATAACCAGGCTCATGATAGTGCGCTCATGACGACGCAGACGGGTAAGCACAGCGCGAACATGACTAAGCAATGGCTCGAATTGACGCGGCGTTAGCTTGAAGCTCTTGAACAGTTCGCCCAATTTTTCGAGCTCTTCTCTAGACTTTTCGTGAAGGCGTCCGCGCTTGGCAACAACTGTAGTAGCTAGCTCGTATTGCACGCGTAACTCGGTAAAGCGGATTCTGGCCTCTTCTGGGTCAGGGCCTACAGGTACTTCATCCTCGTCCTCAATGCCAGCATCTTTCTTGTCTTGTTTTTCTTGAGCCGTCAGTTGGCTAGCCGCAGGAGGGCCAACAGGAATCGCTTCATCGCTGATGTCGAGATAACCGGTTATCAGTTCGTTAAGCCTTCTCTCTTCACTAGCAACCAGCGCGTACTCATTGAGTACATGTTCGACTGTGCCTGGGAAGTACGCCATGGCGTTCATCAGTTCGCGCAGGCCTTCTTCGATGCGCTTGGCAATTACGATCTCACCCTCACGCGTGAGGAGTTCGACCGTGCCCATCTCGCGCATATACATGCGCACTGGGTCGGTAGTACGGCCGGCTTCGTTCTCAACCGCGGCGAGGGCTGCTGCAGCCTCGGCGGCGGCGACTTCGTCGGCGCCACTGTCGGTTTCTTCGGTGAGCAATAGCGCATCGGCATCGGGTGCAGTTTCAAACACCTTGATGCCCATGTCATTAATCATTTGGATTATGTCTTCAACCTGATCCGGGTCAGAGATAGATTCCGGAAGGTGGTCGTTGACCTCGGCATAGGTTAGATAACCCTGTTCCTTTCCTTTCGCGATTAATGCTTTAAGGCTGGATTGTGGTGCTATTAAGTCGGCCATGAATTCTCGTTTCCCAGCAGCAGGTGCCAGGCAGTGGGTGAATAAAACTGAGCCGAGTATTATATAGGTGTATAGCCCGACTTGTATATCGCTGAGGCGGCTAAATTATGCCGTGAACAGGCTTAAGTAGATGGGGGCAGTAGTGCGTTTTTCAAGCATCTAGAGCGGAGGAGCCGGAGGCATGTCGCTATCACCGGGCAGATCGTCGCTTGGAAGAGGGGGCTTGGGCTTGGCGAGCTTCGAAAGGGCCTCTCGAAGCTTCTGGGATTCAAGCTTTTTAATGACATCCGACAATATCTTGTCAAGAATTTGCAAAAACTCCTGTTCAAGCCCTTCTATGGGGGTAATGTTCTCGCTATTTAGTCGCGTTATTTGATTGCCGAAGGAGGATCCGCTGCAATAACCGAGCAGGGTAGGGGTGTCGGTATCGGGGTCGCGCTTTACCATGTCGATGAGAGATAGCAGCAATTGCCGGCCTTCGTCTCCCGCAGAGTGAAGCGGTGACAGGTCAGCAGTTATGGAAAGAACGACCTCTGGATTTTGCATTAATAACTCGATTGCCTTCACCGCAGCGGGCTTGCGGTAGACGTTCAAGTTTGAGCTTGTGGGCTTTGGGCTAGAGCTCCAGGACTTCGACGGTTGATCAAAACCCGGCTCATAGGGCGCGGCTTCGGGCATGGATGCAGAATGGGCCGCCGAATGAGATGAGGCAGGTGACGGCGCAGTCGGGGCTGAACTGCCTCTAGGCTGCTTCGCATGGGAGTCTATTAGTTTGTCCAGCGATTCACTGGCAACACCCAGCGTCTCGGAGAGTTTGTCTAACATGAGTTGGCCGTATATGCCCTTTGGAAATTTGGCGATCAAGGGCTTTGCAACATTGCTCAATCTCGCCCTGCCTTCGATCGTCTTGATATCGAGTCCCTGGCACAGTTTATCGAAGAAGAATTGCTCCAGCGGTGTAGCCTTCTCGATCAGCATGCTGAACTCAGTCTCGCCGATCTTGCGGACCAATGTGTCGGGGTCCTCTCCCTCGGGAAGAAACAGAAATTTTACCTGCCTACCGTCTTGCATCTCCGACAGGCTTGCCTCTAAGGCGCGCCATGCGGCGGTTCTACCCGCGTTATCGCCATCGAAGCAGAACACAACCTCAGGCACTAAGCGGAAGAGTCTTGTCAGGTGCCGATCACTTGTTGCTGTGCCTAATGTGGCAACCGAATTGCGAATGCCCATCTGCGCTAGGGCTATTACATCCATATAGCCTTCGACTATGAGGATGCGTTTCAGTTTGTTGGTCGCTTTCTTCGCCTCGAACAGACCATATAGCTCTGCACCTTTGTGAAAGACAGGAGTCTCTGGAGAGTTCAGGTACTTTGGTTTGTCATCGCCAAGAACCCGACCGCCGAAGGCGATAGTGCGCCCGCGGCTATCTCGAATAGGGAATATTATTCGATCACGAAATCGATCGTAGTAACGAGCCGCGACAGTGTTTTCGCCGCTCTGCGCTTTTCGGGCTTCTTTCTCGATAACCATGCCTGCCTTGAGCAATGTCTTTTGTTCATCGGCATCGTTAGAGACTGCTTTCAATAGGTTGTCCCAACCTGGCGGGGCATAGCCTATGCAGAAATCTCTAGCGATTTCGCCGCTCACGCCCCTAGCYTTCAGGTAGTCGACKGCTGATTTGCGTTGYTCATGGCGGCGCAATTGYTGGCAATAGAATTTGCTGGCTTCCTCTAAGACTTCGAATAGCTTGCTGTTCTCCGACTGYCGGCGAGTCGCGCTAGCACTTTCTTCRCGYGGGACTTCCATGCCATTGTCKCGCGCGAGAGACTCCACCGCCTGCGGAAAATCCGTTTGGTCGAAGTTCATGATGAAGCCAATGGCGTTGCCRCCGGCACCGCAGCCGAAGCAATAATAGAATTGACGCTCGGGCTGCACGCTGAATGACGGGGTTTTTTCTTTGTGGAAGGGGCAACAGGCAGTGTAGTTTTTGCCGGATTTTCTCAGTGTGACGCGYTTATCCACAACCTCGACGATATCTGCCCGGCTGAGCAGGTCATCGATGAATGTTTGAGGAATTAGTCCAGCCATGGGTCAAGAATCCAAAATGTTCGAATGGTGACGGTGAAGCACAAGCCGTGGCTAATTCAGCTGAGCCARTGCTTCGATGCCATTGTATCCAAATCTAGGTGTAGTTGCTGYGGGAGCGTTCGCCAATATAGGGCGAAGCAGTGCYAGGGTAAATAGATTGGRAAGARRAGNGGGGGCGCTRAAAKTCGGCTATGRCTGAYTAGGCGAGCAGCGCTTTAATCTGCTTACTGACTTCGGCCATGTCGGCGCGTCCAACCACTTGCGGGCGAACCAGGTTCATTACCTTGCCCATTTCCTTCATCGAGGCCGCGCCTGACTCACTCACAGCGGACTTAATGATTGCATCGAGTTCGTCCGCTTCCAGCGCCTGAGGTAGGAACTCCTGAATAACTTCGATCTCAAACTGTTCCTGAGCAACCAGCTCTGGGCGATTGGCAGACGCGTATTGGCGAATAGATTCGCGGCGCTGCTTAATCATTTTGTCCAGAATGCCAATAATGCGTGCGTCATCTGGATCGATGCGCTCGTCGACTTCGACGCGTTTGATCTCAGACAGTGCAAGACGAATAGTGCCCAAGCGCGGCTTATCTTTGGCCCGCATGGCATCTTTCATGGCTTCGGTGAAGGCTTGTTTGAGAGGGCTGTCAGACATGGGTATCCGATACCTGCGTAGTGCAGGAAGGGCAAGCACATCGAAGATGCTTGCCCGATGGTAAGGCTAGTACAGGCGTATGCTTTTTTTGCTTTCTCGCTGCACTTTCTTCAAATGGCGCTTAACTGCCGCCGCCGCCTTACGCTTGCGTACCGCAGTAGGCTTTTCGTAGAATTCTCTACGACGCACTTCGGCTAGAATTCCTGCTTTCTCGCAAGAGCGCTTGAAGCGGCGTAGGGCTACATCAAAAGGCTCGTTATCTTTAAGTTTTACCTGGGGCATTGAACTAAACACCTACCTTTAATAGTTTTACTGTTAATTTGTGTCAACAAGCTAGCTTACCTGTCGTTCCGGCCCCAATATCAAGAAAGTTCCAAAAAATCTAGGGACGCGGAATATGAGGGGCGCTAATATTAATGCCCCGAGGCTCTAATTGCAAAGAATTAGTCCTTATTGATTGGGAAATTGGCGAAGTACAAGGTGAAAGCACGAGGAATTTGGGATATGCCGCAATATTTGGCATGATTGCTTCTTTTTCAGCAACCCTGAATGCGCTTGAGAGCAAAAGTGAGAGCAAAAGTGGGAGCAAAAGTGGGAGAGTTAAACCGTTGATAGTGTTGGGCATTGAAACATCGTGTGATGAGACCGGAGTCGCGCTCTATGACAGTGAGCGCGGCCTGCTGGCCGATTGCTTGTACAGCCAGATTGAAATACACGCGCAATACGGCGGCGTAATTCCCGAGCTTGCGTCACGCGATCACATCCGCAAGACGTTGCCGCTGGTTACGGAGGTGATTAGCAAGGCAGGCATAGCGCAATCCGATATAGGTGGAGTAGCGTATACAGCAGGGCCGGGTTTGATTGGTGCGCTATTAGTTGGCGCCTCCGTTGGTCGGTCTTTAGGTATGGGATGGGATGTGCCGACAATCGGCGTTCACCACATGGAAGGCCACTTGTTGGCGCCTATGTTGGAGGATGAACCGCCGGCATTTCCATTCGTGGCTCTTTTAGTATCCGGCGGACATACACAGTTAGTTGAGGTCAAGGGCATTGGCCGTTATGTACTGCTGGGTGAATCCCTAGACGATGCGGCAGGCGAGGCATTTGATAAAGTTGGCAAGATGTTGGGTCTGCCCTATCCTGGCGGTCCTCATGTGGCCAAATTGGCAGTAGACGGCGAGTCCGGAAAATTCACCTTTCCGCGTCCGATGACCAACCGCCCCGGATTGGATTTCAGCTTTAGTGGATTAAAGACTGCCGTGCGTACGGCTATAATTAAGGCTGTTGATGCCAATGGAGACTTGACCGAGCGGCAGCGGGCAGATATCGCCCGTGGGTTTGAAGAGGCGGTGGTGGCGACACTGGCAATCAAGTGCGGTCGAGCACTAGCGCAGACCGGCATGCACACACTGGTCATTGCTGGTGGTGTTTCGGCAAACTTGCAGTTGCGTGAGGTGTTAGAGAAAACAGTGGCGAAGTTTGATGCGAAGCTGTTTTACGCGAAGCCACGCTTCTGCACTGACAATGGTGCAATGATTGCCTATGCTGGTTGCCAGCGATTGTTGGCAGGCCAGAAAGACGACTTAGAAATACGCGCACAACCTCGTTGGTCGCTGGAAGCTCTGCCTGCTATTTAGAGGGCTTCTGCTTGGAAACCGATCAGCGCTTCTCTTAGACTCTAATATGAAGGACTGGGAATGGATATTGTTTATATTCGTGAACTCGAGGTAGAAACCATCATAGGTATCTACGATTGGGAGCGAGAGCAGAAGCAGACCGTGAGTCTGGATCTTGAAATGGGAACCGACATTAGCTTGGCGGCGAACAGCGAAGATATTGAAAACACTTTAGACTATAAGGCCGTTGCAAAGCGCCTTATTGAATTCATTGAAGGCTCGGAATTTTTCTTAGTGGAGACTATGGCCGAGAAAATCGCACAGATCGTATTGGAAGAATTTTCCGTGCCTTGGGTTAAGCTGCGCTTGGGCAAGCCTGGAGCTGTCACCGGATCTAAAGATGTAGGTGTAATAATTGAACGTACAGTTAAATAAATTTAGCCGGCTCCTTTGCAATAATGTTCTGCAAGTGAGTTACATATGACGACTCTGGCTCTAAGCATAGGTAGCAACATCGACGCCGAGTCGAACATTCGGGCTGCACTGGGCGCGCTCACTCTAGAGTTCAGCAACATCCGCTCCTCTACAACCTATGAGAGTCAGGCGGTGGGCTTTGATGGCGACAATTTTCTCAATCTCGTGGTTCTTGCTGATACTAACAAGGGGCTAGACGACGTCGCTACCTTTTTAA
>JAESUT010000040.1 GCA_016762995.1 Gammaproteobacteria bacterium
AATGCCTTACAGAATTCCATGATGTTTACGCCGTGTTGACCGAGAGCCGGACCAACAGGTGGACTTGGGTTAGCTTTTCCTGCGCCAACTTGCAGCTTTATATAAGCCAGTACTTTCTTAGCCATGTCTTTCTCCTTTGGGTTCAAACGTTCGATTTAGCCTCGCAGCTAACCAAACTCCCCGGCGCTCCCCTACATTAATGAGAGGATCGACTTTGTTATGGAGGGGTCAGAGTAAATTTTCGTTACATTTAGGTAAACCTTTGAATGCCTAAATCGAAATTTTTACTCTGACCCCCGTCTCGTTAAATCTTAACTCTTCTCGACTTGCCCGAACTCAAGCTCTACTGGAGTCGAACGACCGAAAATCAGTACAGCAACGCGTAATCGGCTCTTCTCGTAGTTAACTTCCTCAACCGTACCGGTGAAGTCATTAAAAGGACCATCTGTAACTCGAACCATTTCACCAGGTTCGTAGATCGTCTTGTGAGTTGGGGCCTCTTCGCTATCCTCCATTCTCTGGAGAATCTTATCCGCTTCTTTATCAGTTATTGGAGCGGGCCTCTCGGCTGTGCCGCCAATAAAGCCCATTACTCTAGGCGTATCCTTAACTAAGTGCCAAGTCTCGTCGTTTAGTTCCATATGAACCAAGACGTAACCCGGAAAGAATTTGCGCTCACTCTTCCGTTTCTGGCCACCGCGCATTTCTACAACTTCTTCGGTAGGCACCAACACTTCATCGAAGTAATCCTCCATTTTTCGAAGAGCAATTCGCTCTTCCAATGCAAGCATCACTTTTTTCTCATAGCCTGAATAGGCATGAACTACGTACCAGCGCTTTGCCATTATTACCTCTAGCCGATCATCGATGAAATAACGCTGTTTAATCCCCAATCCAGTAGCCATAGAATAGAAGCTAAAATGAATATGACGATAAGGACCACGATTGTGGTCTGCGTTGTTTCTTGTCTTGTTGGCCAAACAACTTTTCTTATTTCAACTCGCGCATCTAAGCATAAGTTGATAAAAGCGCGCCCACGAATAGTCTGAGAGCCAACCCATCCAGCCACGCCGGCAGTTACAATCAAGCCTAGCGTTCTAACCAATAATGATTCCGTCGCGAAATACGAATTAACATAGATAGCGCCAGCCACAATCGCTGCTACGACTGCCCACTTGACCAAATCTAATTTACCGTCTTCGCCTGCAATTTTTTCGGACATACTATTTACTAGTTCTCTTAGTTCTAAATATCTAGTTAACAACCACCGACAGTGACTTTATCGCTGCCTATTCTCTTCCCTATGACTTATGGAAGAATTCCTGCCTTTAGTTGGCAGGCCAGGAGGGAATCGAACCCCCAACCTGCGGTTTTGGAGACCGCTGCTCTGCCAATTGAGCTACTGGCCTACTGCTTCTCTAAAGATCATAGGTACTTTAAATCTCGTAACGGGTCTCGCGACCCTGAACTTCAACAACTTTTAACGATTTATCGTAAAAACACTAAAGACAACTAAGCCGAAGCACCCTTTGGAGTGCTTCGGCCAAGTAAGAAGTGTTTAGCGAATTTACTCGAATATCTTAGCTACAACGCCCGCACCTACTGTACGACCACCCTCACGGATAGCAAAGCGTAGACCTTCATCCATCGCAATCGGATTAATCAAGGTAACTATCATGTTCACGTTGTCTCCAGGCATTACCATCTCAACACCTTCTGGTAATTCACATGCGCCTGTTACATCCGTTGTACGGAAGTAAAACTGTGGACGGTAACCTTTAAAGAATGGCGTATGACGTCCACCCTCATCCTTGTTCAGGATATACACTTCAGCTTCAAACTTCGTATGAGGTGTAACTGACCCTGGCTTGCCCAGTACCTGACCGCGCTCAACTTCTTCACGCTTAGTACCACGCAGCAGAACACCTACGTTCTCGCCTGCACGGCCTTGGTCCAATAACTTACGGAACATCTCAACACCCGTACATACTGTCTTCTGAGTGTCTTTAATACCAACGATGTCTAGCTCGTCGCCAACATTAACAATGCCACGCTCGATTCGGCCTGTTACTACAGTGCCGCGACCGGAGATTGAAAACACGTCTTCGATTGGCATCAAGAAAGGCTTCTCAACGTCACGAACCGGATCAGGGATGTAGCTATCTAGCGTCTCAACAAGCTTCTGTACCGATGGCATACCGATATCAGACATGTCGCCTTCAAGAGCCTTAAGCGCTGAGCCAACAATAATTGGCGTGTCGTCACCCGGGAATTCGTATTGATCCAATAGCTCACGGATCTCCATCTCTACCAATTCAATCAATTCTTCATCATCGACCATGTCTGCTTTGTTCATGAACACGACGATGTAAGGAACACCAACCTGCAAAGACAGCAGGATGTGCTCGCGAGTCTGTGGCATAGGGCCGTCTGCAGCTGAACAAACCAAGATAGCGCCGTCCATCTGAGCAGCACCGGTGATCATGTTCTTTACGTAGTCGGCGTGACCTGGACAGTCAACGTGCGCGTAGTGACGGTTAGGCGAATCGTATTCGACGTGGGAGGTGGAGATAGTGATGCCACGCTCTCTTTCTTCCGGCGCATTATCGATCTGGTCAAAATTGCGCACCTCACCTGAGCCCCACACTTCAGCACAGACCTTAGTCAAAGCCGCTGTTAACGTCGTCTTACCGTGGTCAACGTGACCAATTGTACCTACGTTAACGTGTAATTTATTTCTTTCGAATTTTTCTTTAGCCACAATAGCACCTCGTTTACTTCTAAATTTTGTGTGTGTTTATAATTAGTAATTAGTAAGACCGGTTAATAATGCCTTCAGCTACATTGTTAGGCACAACCGCATACTTATCGAATTCCATCGTATAAGTAGCTCGGCCCTGGGTCGCCGAACGCAAGTCCGTCGAATAGCCAAACATTTCAGACAGTGGAACCTCGGCATTAATTACTTTGCCCATAGAGCTGTCTTGCATGCCCTGCACCATGCCACGACGACGATTCAAGTCACCCATCACATCACCCATATATTCCTCAGGAGATACAACTTCCACTTTCATCATCGGTTCTAGCAAAGCCGCATCAGCCTTGAGCGCCCCTTTCTTCAATGCCATCGAACCGGCGATTTTAAACGCCATCTCGCTGGAATCCACATCGTGGAATGAGCCGTCGATAAGAGTTACCTTCATAGCAAGCAAGGGATAGCCAGCAAGGCAGCCATTCTTCATCTGCTGTTGCACGCCCTTATCTACGGCTGGAATGAATTCTTTTGGAATCGTCCCCCCCACAATTTCGTTTACAAATTCGTATTCTGAATCTGGATCCAAAGGCTCAAGTCTAAGTACCACGTGACCATATTGACCGCGGCCACCAGACTGCTTAACGTGCTTTCCTTCGACTTCCACAACCTTTCTGATTGTTTCACGATAGGCCACTTGTGGCTTGCCGATGTTAGCCTCAACGGAAAATTCACGCCGCATTCTGTCTACTAGTACGTCAAGATGAAGCTCGCCCATACCTGAAATAATTGTCTGACCAGATTCTTCATCTGTCTCAACTCGAAACGATGGATCTTCCTGGGCCAGTTTGCCCAAGGCGATGCCCATTTTCTCCTGGTCCGCCTGAGTCTTCGGCTCAACAGCTACCGAGATCACGGGCTCTGGGAATTCCATTTTCTCAAGTGTCACAATTCTGTCAATCGCACAGAGAGTTTCACCTGTTGTTACATCTTTGAGACCAATCGCAGCTGCAATATCACCGGCTAATACTTCTTTGATCTCTTCACGGGTATTCGCGTGCATCTGCACCATACGACCAACACGTTCTTTTTTAGATTTGATTGGGTTGTAAACTGAGTCACCAGAATTAAGAGTACCTGAGTACACTCGGAAGAACGTCAATGTACCAACGAAGGGGTCTGTTGCGATCTTGAATGCCAAAGCAGCAAACGGCGCTTTGTCATCTGCCAGGCATGTAGTAACAGTACCGTCTTCAAGAGTACCTTCAATAGCCTTCACTTCAGTTGGCGCGGGCATGTAATCGATTACCGCATCAAGCACCGCCTGAACACCCTTGTTTTTAAAAGCTGAGCCACATAGCGTAGGCACTATTTCACTTGCCAATGTGCGTTCACGAATGCCCGCCATGACTTCCTCTTCGGACAAATTGCCAGTTTCCAGATACTTATCCATAAGCTCTTCGTTGGCTTCTGCGGCTGCTTCAAGCATGTTCTCACGCCATTCTTCCGCTAGGTCTTGCATGTCAGCAGGAATATCTTCGTAGGTAAAAGTAGCGCCCTGATCTTCTTCGTTCCAACGAATTGCCTTCATCTTAACGAGATCGACTACTCCCTTGAATTCCTCTTCTGCACCAATCGCCAATTGCAAAGGAATAGGGTTAGCACCCAATCGTTCTTTCATTTGCTCTACGACCATCAAGAAATCGGCGCCGGCTCTATCCATCTTGTTGACGAAAACCAGACGCGGCACTTCGTAGCGATTAGCTTGACGCCATACTGTTTCCGTTTGGGGTTGTACTCCGGAGGAGCCGCAAAGTACAACCACAGCACCGTCCAATACACGCAAAGAACGCTCTACCTCAATAGTAAAATCAACGTGTCCCGGTGTATCGATGATGTTAATTCGGTGCTCTTCGTACTGCGCACCCATCCCTTTCCAGAAACAAGTAGTCGCCGCAGAGGTGATGGTAATGCCTCGCTCCTGCTCTTGCTCCATCCAATCCATAGTCGCAGCACCATCATGTACTTCACCAATCTTGTGTGAAATACCTGTATAGAACAGTACGCGCTCGGTAGTTGTAGTCTTGCCCGCATCTACGTGAGCAACGATTCCAATATTGCGGTATCGGTCTAATGGATGTTTTCTGGCCACAACTTATGCCCTTTACATAAATAAATTCGATCTTTACGGCTTTACTAGCAACACTTCGATTAGAAGCGGTAGTGTGAAAATGCTCGGTTGGCTTCCGCCATGCGATGCACATCTTCGCGTTTCTTAACCGCACTACCCTTACCTTCAGAGGCATCAGAAATTTCGCCAGCGAGACGTAAGGCCATGGATTTTTCACCACGCTTACGAGAATGCTCAACCAGCCAACGCATGGCGAGGGCATGGCGACGTTCAACACGTACTTCGACAGGAACCTGATAGGTAGCGCCACCGACACGGCGAGACTTAACTTCGACCATTGGGGCAATAGCATCCAGAGCCTTCTCGAAAGTTTCGAGAGGATCGCCAGGAATTCTGGCTGAAACCGTGTCTAATGCACCATAAACGATACGCTCGGCAATAGACTTCTTGCCATCGACCATCACGTGGTTCATGAATTTTGCGAGGGTTAAACTACCGAACTTTGGATCTGGCAGGATTTCACGTTTTGCAACTACTCTTCTTCTAGGCATTTGAGACCTCTATGTTAATTCAGGTTGATCCAGGACTTTTAGTCACTTCAAAAAGCGACTTACCTGGCCTTACTTTCATTCATCGTTTTATTAAAGAGTCTCGATGAAGCGCGTATCCTTACGCTTGTGGAGGCAGAGACCAAGATAATGATCGGACCTTGCCATGACTCTAAATTTTTCTTTCTAGATTATTTTGGCTGCTATTTTGGTTTTTTCGTACCGTATTTGGAACGGCTCTGCTTGCGATCAGCTACGCCCGAAGTATCCAAGCTACCGCGAACCGTATGGTAGCGAACACCTGGAAGGTCCTTAACACGACCGCCCCTGATCAGAACAACAGAGTGTTCCTGTAGATTGTGGCCTTCACCACCAATATAGGAAGACACTTCAAATCCATTAACCAGACGCACACGACAGACCTTTCTCAAAGCCGAATTAGGTTTCTTCGGTGTCGTTGTGTAGACCCTAGTGCAAACGCCGCGCTTCTGAGGCGAGCCTTGTAGCGCAGGTACACCGCTTTTGACGATTTTACTGCGTCGGGGCTTACGTACTAATTGGTTAATTGTCGTCATGTTTTCCTTAAAACCTCTAATTTTTTTGGGAGAACCCGCTTCCTATCATCTCTGGCTCTCATCGAAACGACCTTAGTCGTCGCTAGGTAGAGCTCTGTAAATAGAAAAATCGGTTCTCCGCCTCTCTTCATTAAATTCGGGTCAGCTTCCTAAACGGATCACTGTAATGCGCCAAAGTCCTTAGAAATAGCCTAAGGGAGCTCCGAGAATAAAGGATGCGAGAGTTTAATGATCCCGCATCCTCTAGTCAACTATTTCCAGGCATTGCTCTCCGCCTGAACGGGCACACTAGCCTTTTGCATTTATATTCAAAGCTTCGCTCAATGCTGCTTCTACATCGCTAGCGGTCACAGAATCTGAATTCAGCCTGTCCGCATTGGCCTTCTTGCGAGCTGCGTGATACGCCAGACCCGTTCCTGCCGGGATAAGTCGCCCAACAACCACATTTTCCTTCAAGCCTCTGAGGAAGTCGCGCTTTCCAGTAACCGCCGCTTCTGTAAGAACGCGAGTAGTCTCTTGGAATGACGCGGCAGAGATGAAGGACTCTGTTGCCAACGATGCCTTGGTAATACCCAAGAGCATGCGCTCGAACCGAACTTCCTGCTTCTCTTCTGCACGAAGACCATCGTTCACTTCGAGAATCTGCGTATACATGAGTTGCTCGCCCTTGATCAGAGTCGAATCACCAATGTGTGTAACTTCGATCTTACGTAGCATCTGACGCACGATAACTTCAATATGCTTGTCGTTAATTCGCACACCCTGAAGGCGGTAAACTTCTTGAACTTCGTTGACAATATATTGGGCTAGCGCTTCAACCCCTTTCAACCGGAGAATATCGTGAGGAGCTGGTGGGCCTTCAGAAACTACCTCCCCCTTCTCAATATATTCGCCTTCGAACACTGTCATAGTGCGCCACTTGGGAATCAGCACCTCGTAGTGATCGGAGCCGTCGATTGGATTAACACCGTCTTTAGGTGTAATGACCAACCTGCGTTTCCCCTTTGTTTCTTTACCGAAGCTTACCGTACCCGAAATTTCAGCCAAAATTGCTGGCTCTTTCGGACGACGTGCTTCAAACAAGTCAGCAACACGTGGCAGACCGCCGGTGATATCACGAGTTTTCGAACCTTCCTGTGGGATACGGGCAATAACGTCGCCAATATTCAACTTAACACCGTCATTCAAACTAACGATCGAATTTGCCGGTAAGAAATAGTGTGCCGGGTGGTTTGTACCTGGCAAGCAAATTTCTTCTCCCTTGCTATCCACAACTGTAACACCAGGGCGCAGCTCCTTAGCAGAGGCGGCGCGCTCGTTTGGATCGATAACAGAAATACTGGTAAGACCGGTGATCTCATCCGTCTGCTCGCGAACTGTAATGCCTTCGTCCATCGCTGCGAAAGCGACTCTACCCGCTACTTCCGAAACAATTGGGTGAGTGTGCGGATCCCAAGTAGCTACGATCTGTCCAGCTTCTACATCGGACTTCTTGCCAACTGTAATCAGAGCACCGTAAGGGAGCTTATAGCGCTCACGCTCACGGCCATTAGAATCATTAACGATGAGCTGACCAGAACGAGACACAACAACTAGCTCGCCCTTGATGTTCTCAACTGTTTTCATATTGTGCAGGTGAATTGTACCGGTGTTCTTAACCTGCACGCTGTCAGCGGCTGTAGCTCTAGACGCAGCTCCACCGATGTGGAACGTACGCATCGTAAGCTGTGTACCTGGCTCGCCGATTGACTGTGCAGCGATGACACCCACTGCCTCGCCAACATTAACGACATGGCCACGGGCCAAATCGCGACCGTAACACTGGCTACAAATACCGAAGCGAGTCTCGCAGGTAATCGGCGAACGCACATGGACCTCATCCACGCCACCAGTCTCCAGCGTCTCTACCATACGCTCGTTGATCATAGTGCCGGCCTCAACAACCAGTTCACCTGTGGTTTCTGAGATCACATCGGCAACCAGTACACGACCTAATACTCTGTCGCCTAGTGGCGCGATAATATCGCCGCCCTCGATTACTGGCGACATCGTCAGACCTTGGTCAGTACCGCAGTCATTCTCAGTGACAACTAAGTCCTGAGAAATATCAACAAGACGTCGAGTCAGGTAACCAGAGTTCGCCGTCTTCAATGCCGTATCTGCCAAACCTTTACGAGCACCGTGAGTCGAGGTGAAATACTGAGATACACTCAAACCCTCACGGAAGTTCGCCGTGATGGGTGTCTCAATGATCGAGCCGTCCGGTCGCGCCATCAAGCCACGCATTCCGGCAAGCTGACGAATTTGAGCGGGGGAGCCACGAGCGCCAGAGTCGGCATATACATACACCGCATTGAATGACTCTTGTTGCTCTTCCTTTCCTTCCTTATTGATAACCGGCTCTGTCGACAGGCCATCCATCATAGCCTTAGCAACAAGATCGTTCGCTCGGGACCAAATATCGATAACCTTATTGTATTTCTCGCCTTGTGTTACTAGACCGGAAGCGAATTGCGCCTCGATCTCTTCGACTTCAGCTTCTGCTTGAGCAATGAGTGTCGCCTTCTCCTTAGGAATGACGAAGTCATTAACACCGATGGATGAACCGGAAAGTGTTGAATACTTATAGCCCATGTACATCAACTGGTCAGCGAAGATAACGGTTTCCTTTAGACCGACGTCGCGATAGCAGGCATTCAGAATCTGCGAGATTTGTTTCTTCGCCATCTTCTGATTAACCATCGAGAAAGGCAGGCCTTCAGGGACGATGTTGAAAAGCAACACACGACCCACTGTGGTATCTACAATGGCAGTCTCACGAACGCTTTCGCCTTCTTTATTGTTGAAGACATCTGTAATCCGTACTTTGACGCGCGCTTGTAGGTGAGCATGGCCTGTTTCGAAGGCGCGTTGCACTTCTTTCGCGTCGGCGAAAGTCATGCCTTCGCCTTTAGCATTCACACGCGAGCGCGTCATGTAGTAAAGACCCAAGACAACGTCCTGCGAGGGAACAATGATAGGCTCACCGTTCGCAGGCGCCAGGATGTT
>JAESUT010000205.1 GCA_016762995.1 Gammaproteobacteria bacterium
TAAATGGTTCCCGATAGACATTCTTCTCGGCATCGCTCATCAATCGCGTCTGGGTGCCCGTAAGCAGAATATTCTCAATGAACATGTTCTGGTTGATCAACAATTCTCGGCCAGTTTCAGGGTTTCGGAAGTTGCTAAAAAATCCAGCGTCCTCCATGGGAAATGTAGGAGGAATGAGTGCCTCCATCATTACGATTCCTTTTACATTGCCTGGGTTTTCCATCGCGTAATTCAGTCCCAACACAGAGCCCCAGTCATGAATGACCAAGATCACGTCTTTGAGGTCTATGGCTTCAATGAATGCCTCGATATAGCTGTAGTGAGTCTGGAATGTGTAGTCTAAATCTCTGGGCTGATCTGACTTGCCAAAGCCAATGTTGTCGACGGCCACTATGCGATGGTGCGGTTTTACATAGCGCATCACATTGCGCCAGAGATAAGAAGAAGTAGGATTGCCGTGCAGGAATAGGAAGGTATCACCTGCTGAATTGCCTTCGTCGATATAGTGAAGTGAATGCCCGTTGACGTTAAGATACTTCGATGTGTAATCAAATTCAGCAGAGAACACTTCTTCGCGAGGATCGGGGTTAAGTTGCGCCAAGGCGGGTAAACTAAGTAGCAGGGAGATGCCTAAGAAGATCGCTTGTACGCTTGCTTTCGATAGCATTGATTTCATCTTTGGGCCTCATCATTTCCGCGTTTTATCGATAGGATAACTAGGTTGCAGCRAGTGCCGCAATGTCATCATTATAGTCACTACCATGGCCGACAGAACAGCCCTAGGTTTGTAAGGAATACCAGYCAARCAGGTCTAGTTCATCAGCATCTATTCGTTTCAGTAAGGAGTYAMGTTATGCAGYCTCMATCTCTATGTTTACGTACGTTCATGT
Source organism: Gammaproteobacteria bacterium (assembly GCA_016762995.1). Lineage (GTDB taxonomy): Bacteria > Pseudomonadota > Gammaproteobacteria > Pseudomonadales > Pseudohongiellaceae > UBA9145. Next base: position 891 of record JAESUT010000205.1, read on the forward strand.
TTCTATTGGCTAGCTTTGCTGTAGCGCACTCAGCCTCAGCTCAACTATTGAGCACAGCGCAGCGTCAGCAGCTACAGGCACTGATCGAATCACCCGAGAGAGGTGACGGTTTGCTGGCGCGTAACCAGTATCGAAATCCGCTAGAAACCTTGGATTTTTTCGAAGTAACGCCGGAATTGACAGTTGTTGAGATCTGGCCCGGCGGGCAGGGTGGCTGGTATCGYAGYATCTTGGAGCCCTATATASAGGGCAGTGGTARYTATATTCCYGTGCGGGAGAGCSCCGAATTYCCTGARTYAGTGCCKMASGTWGCMGCAAACTCCGCYGAYCGCGTGYTGGTGTTCCGTGCMCATGGATTCATGATCTAYGAGCAYCCCGCTCAGGRYTAYTTTGATGCCCTGTATGGAATACTCAAGCCCGGAGGCATTTTCGGCATTGTGGATCACCGGGGTAACGAGGCTGTTCCGCAAGACCCCAAAGGCGAGAATGGCTACGTGAATCAGTCTCATGTCATCATGCTTGCGGAGAATGCAGGTTTTGAGCTCATCGGCCAAGCAGAAATCAATGCCAACAGCGCAGATGGTAAAGACCATCCTGAGGGTGTGTATTCATTGCCGCCAACTCTGCGCGGCTCCTTTATCAATCGCCGACAGCGAGCTCGTATGCAAACAATAGGTGAAAGTGATCGCATGACCCTGAAGTTCACAAAGCCAYTGTAGTRAGAGGGAATGGATAACTACGAGCAGCGTGTTTGCCTAGCCTGATCTTTCCAACGTGATGGCATTGATCTTGTAATTTTCTCTTTAATTTTCTCTTTGATTTTTGATGAGGGTAGAATGAGAGAATAGCTGAAGCCAAGAAGGCAGATGAAATTCAAAAGTGGCAATAACTTCAAATGAAACAGCACCACTATCGAGTAGCGATCTCCTACAAGGGTAGCAATTATTTCGGTTGGCAAGATTTAGGCGATAAAGAGGATAAAGCTACAGTTCAGGGAACGATCACTCAAGCGCTTAGAAAGATTTGCAAATATGCAGATTGCACAGTGGCAGGGGCGAGCCGGACAGACGCAGGCGTTCATGCCCAAGGGCAGGTCGCCAAATTCTCACTTCCCTTGGAAATTTCTCCAGAGAAACTTCAGCTTGGCCTTAATTCTTTGCTGCCTGAGGATATTAGAATCTGGCAATGTACTACATGCCAGGCTGATTTCAATCCGAACAAGCAATGTATCAGCAAGACGTACCGCTACTATTTTTCCACCGATATAATCAGTTCGCCGGTATTGAGCGGAATTATTGCCCATGTCCCATCGAGAGTCGAAGGTGCTCAAAGCAATACTCAGATGGATCTAGATAGCATGAGGCAGGCCTGCAAGTATTTTTTAGGAGAGCATGATTTTTACAGCTTTTCTAGCAGGGATAAAAATGCTCGTTCAACCGTTCGAACGATCAGTCGTCTCGAAATGAAGAGGACAGAAGCATTGGGGCTAGATGTGGAGGTCTATTACTTCGAGATTGAAGGAAATGGATTTCTAAAACATGCGGTTCGCTATATTGTGGGCGCACTCTTTGAGGTGGGGAGGCATGCCATAGACTCTGAAGATATTCGCCAAGCACTCAGTAATAGGAACGAACAGAAACTCAGCCCAAAGGCCAAGGCTAAAGGACTTCACCTGATTGAGATTGCTTACTAAAAGCGAGTCTGCTTAGAAGCTTTCGAGAAATTTACTTTAACGGCATGCCAACACTCGCCAGTTGATCATTCTGCCGTATAATTCGCCTCATGCAGCTAGAACAGAAAATAGACCTTAAGGACGAAGCAGCCACCCTCGAATTCGGTGCCCGACTCGCCGCCGCCACATTTCGAGTGCAGAGTCAGAATATTGATGATGCGGCACTGGCGGTGGGCATTCCCCATCTAGGTGGCATGATCTACCTCCAAGGCGACCTCGGCGCAGGCAAGACAACCTTAACGCGGGGTTTCATGCGGGGCTTCGGCTACACCGGCGCGGTCAAGAGCCCTACCTATACACTTGTAGAGCTTTACGAATTTGAGCTGTGCAACATCTACCACTTTGATCTTTACCGCCTAGCAGACCCGGAGGAGATGGCCTATCTGGGCACGGATGAATATTTCGTCGAGTCTAACCTCTGCCTAGTGGAATGGGCCGAGAAGGGCGCGAAATGGCTGCCTCCGGCTGATTTGCTGATCAATATTGTCGATGAAGGAACGGGCCGGCGTCTGACGTGTCAAAGCCTGACAGAGAAAGGCACTATAATTGCCAAAAGATTATGGCCGTGAGGCCGTTGTATTAGACAACGTGGAGTATGTCTCAAAGAATTTGTCATGAAATCACAGCACTATCTAAGCGGTATTAAAGGCAGCTATTGCTGCCTCACCCTAGTTCTAGCGGCTTGTACCCTGCTGGCCAGCTTTGCTGTGTCTGCAGCAAGCGTCGAAGAGGTTAGAGTGTGGCGAGCGCCAGATCATACGCGTCTCGTGTTTGATCTGTCTGGCGAGGTGGAATATAAGCTATTCACGCTCTCCAATCCTGCCCGTGTAGTTATCGATATAGAAGGTTCGTCCTTAGTTGGCGATCTGTCCCAGCTGGATTTTGACGAGAGTCCGATTAGCGGAATGCGCAGCGCGATTCGCGATGAGAACACACTTCGAATAGTTATCGATCTAGGGTCGCAAGTTGAACCGCGTAGTTTCACCCTAGCGCCTAACAGTGAACAAGGCGACCGTCTGGTTGTCGATCTGTACGACAACACTCCTTCTCCAGGTGCGCCAAGAAATTCTAGCATCTCATCATCGACCTCAACCGTTCAGCCACACAGCGATGAGCGCCGCAATATCATCGTTGCGATCTCAGCAGGACACGGCGGCGAAGATCCTGGTGGTATCGGTTTTGATGGCAAGCTGAGAGAAAAGAACATCACGCTGAAGATTGCGCGCGCCCTATTTGATCAACTTGAAAGGATGCCAGGCTACACACCGATTATGATTCGCGACGGTGACTACTATGTCGAGCTGCAGCGTCGTTCTGAAATCGCCCGTGAGAAACGAGCTGATCTCTTCGTGGCTGTACATACCGATTGGTATCGCACTAGCCGTGCCAATGGGCTGACGATCTATGCGCTATCGGGGGATAGAGCAGACCGCGAAAATTCTCGTCGTGTTGCGCAGAAGGAAAACAACTCGGACCTGCTGGGTGGCGTGGGTGGCGATCTTGACCTCAGTTCTTGGGACGACGACGTTGCACTTACGCTCGTTTCCTTGCAGATGGCATGGAGCATGGAGCAGAGCCTGATAGCTGGGACGCGCATATTGGAATCATTGGATGGCGTGACACGACTACGTCGCGACAAGGTGCAACAGGCTTCATTGGAAGTGTTGAAGTCGCCAGACATTCCTTCGATACTTATCGAGACCGGTTACCTAACGAACCCCGACGAAGCAAGACGATTGAACACGTCTGCCTTCCAGCAGAAAATTTCGCGCGGCATAGCCCAGGGCGTGATGAATTATTTCTACGACGCACCCCCTGAAGGAACCCTTGTCGCTTGGCAGAAATCCAATGGCATCGTACCCATGCCTGGAATCCATAGGGTGAAGCGAGGAGACAGCCTGTCGGTAATCGCGCAGCGCTATAACGTGAGTCTAGCCGAGCTGAAATCGGTGAATAGTATGTCCTCGAGCACGATTCACGTAGGTCAGGAGCTCGCCATTCCAGGGGTCGGCGCAGCTGAGCCGGAAGAGCACACGATTCGTCGCGGTGAAACGCTCTCCGAAATCGCGCAGCGGTATCAAGTCAGCCTCGGTAGCTTACGACAGGCGAATAATATTACCAACGATCGAATCTTGGTCGGACAGGTTCTAAAAATACCTGCATCCTAACTCTTTGTTCGCGGGCCTCCTCTCCTCTCTATCCTTTCGATCCACTATTTTTGCCTGTGGTTGGTGCTACAATGCCAGCCTCATTCTCTTTGCTACTAGCTGCCAATGTCACGCATCAATCTACTCAGTCAACGTCTCGCGAATCAGATTGCTGCGGGCGAAGTCGTCGAGCGGCCCGCTTCGGTCGTCAAGGAGTTGATGGAGAACAGCCTGGACGCAGGCGCTAGTCGCCTCGAGATAGAAGTCGAGCAGGGTGGCAGCAAACTAATCAAAATCAAGGACGACGGGCTTGGTATTCACAAGCAAGATCTTGAGCTTGCGCTTAGCCGACACGCCACCAGTAAAATCACCGACCTCGAAGACCTAGAGAACATCGCTAGCCTCGGCTTTCGTGGCGAAGCGTTAGCCAGTATCAGCTCGGTATCGCGCCTGACTATGACCTCAAAGGCCGACGACGATGTGAATGCAGTTGCGGGGGATAATAGTGGCTGGAAAGTTGTGGCCGAGGGTCAGGAGATGGACGTCATGCTCTCGCCCGCCGCGCACTCACGTGGAACTACGGTGGAAGTGCGAGACTTATTTTTCAATACGCCTGCGCGTAAGAAATTTCTGAAAACAGAGAAGACTGAATTTTCTCGCATCGATGAAGTTCTAAAGCGTATCTCACTGAGCCGCTTCGATGTGCAGTTTTCACTTACTCACAATCAGCGTGCGATTCGCAAACTGTTACCCGCGAAATCCGACCAAGAGAAACAGCGACGTGTCGCCTTGGTCTGTGGTCCTGCTTTTGTCGAGAGTTCTGTATTCGTAGAAATGGAAGGGCAGGGTCTACGACTTTGGGGTTGGGTCAGCCTGCCGACATTCTCACGCTCTCAGGCAGACCTGCAATACTTCTACGTGAACGGCCGTATCATTCGCGATAAGTTGGTAACGCATGCAGTGAAACAGGCCTACCGTGATGTGCTGTTTCATGGACGCCATCCAGCGTATGTGTTGTATCTAGAATTGGCGCCATCGGCAGTTGATGTGAATGTGCATCCGACGAAGCATGAGGTTCGTTTTCGCGATGGTCGCTTAGTACATGATTTTCTATTCAGTTCCTTACACAAGGCGTTAGCGCAACTTAGGCCGTCCGATCGTCTGGCGGATAACGCACAGGATAATGGACAGCAGAGTGATCCCTTCGCTGTTCTGGGCGGCGGGAATACTGCGGGGAATTTTACAGCCAGCTCAGACTCAAGCTATAGGCCAGGAAATTTCAGCGACCAGAGTAAACTGTCACTTGCGGAGCACCCTTCGAATAGTTATTCCTACAGACCAAACACGGGGCAAGCTGATGCTGGTGCGATACAGAGTCAGCTGGAAAATTTTGCGAAGCTCACTGCCGACGATGCAGAAGTACCGCCGCTGGGATACGCCATAGCACAACTGCATGGAATTTATATTCTTGCGCAGAACAAGGAAGGGCTGATCACTGTGGACATGCATGCGGCACACGAGCGCATCACCTACGAGCGCATGAAGATCGCCTGCCAGAATGAAGAATTGAAGATGCAGCCTTTACTCGTTCCTCTGTCTATCGCGGTGAGCCAGAGCGAGGCCGACTGCGCCGAGACCGAACAAGGTGCGCTGCTTAGTATTGGTATAGAGTTAGAGAGAGTGGCGGCGGAATCGATTGTGGTTAGACAGGTCCCCTCGATTCTGCGTAATGCCGACATCGAACAGCTAGTGCGCGATGTGCTTTCCGATGTTCTCGAATACGGCAGCAGCGATCGGGTTCAGGCGCATCAGGATGAATTACTTTCCACCATGGCATGTCATGGTTCGGTTCGCGCTAATCGCCACTTAACTATTCCTGAGATGAATGCGTTGCTTCGTGACATGGAAGCCACCGAACGCAGTGGTCAGTGCAACCATGGCAGACCAACCTGGGTATATCAGAGCCTGGCTGAGCTGGATAAACTCTTTCTTCGTGGGCAGTAGATCGAGAACGAACTCCCCCTCCCTTTAGTAACCTAGAGTCGTAGAGTCGCGTACAATCCCCGTCTATGAACTCGCCCCCCTCCAAGCCCAATGTGATCTGCCTGATGGGCCCGACCGCATCGGGTAAGACCTCCCTCGCCGTCGATTTGGTACAAGAGTATCCGATGCAGATTGTTAGCGTGGATTCGGCGCAGATCTATCGAGGGATGGATATCGGTACGGGCAAGCCGGAGAAGGAGGTATTGGATATCGCGCCGCACCGGCTGATTGACTTTATCGATCCCGCTGTGCCGTATTCTGCCTCTCAATTTAGAACAGACGCTTTTAGAGAAATTGACGAGATACTGGATGTTGGCGACACACCGTTGCTTGTTGGCGGCACGATGCTGTATTTTCGCGTCTTGAGAGACGGTCTTGCCGACATGCCTCGGGCTAATTCTGCAGTGCGCGGCGAGATCGAGAAGTTGGCCCAGGAGCAGGGCTGGGAGGCAGTGCACCAGCAGCTTGCGGCGGTCGATCCGGATTCAGCCGCCAGGATACATCCGAATGATCCGCAGAGAATACAGCGCGCATTGGAGGTGTATCGGGTGTCAGGCGAGACAATGACGAGTCTGCATGCGCAGAGTCAGGCAAAGCAAGCGGCCCTGCTACCCTATAATTTACATTTCTTTGCGATTCAGCCAGAAGATCGCGGCGCATTACACGGTCAGATAGAGACACGTTTCCGACGAATGCTTAATGAGGGCTTGGTCGACGAGGTGSGGGCATTACACTCTCGAAGTGATCTCAATCACCAACTTCCCTCAATAAAATCAGTAGGATACAGGCAGGTCTGGCAGTATCTAGACGRCGAAATTGACTATGATGGCATGGTGGAAAAGAGTATTATTGCCACTAGACAACTCGCCAAACGGCAACTGACCTGGCTGCGCAGCTGGCCCAGTCTACAAAGTTTGAGTAATTCATCGCATCAATCCGTACAACATGTCTTGAAATACATGGAGACCATCTCTATATAGGTAGTGTGTAACGTATAGAGATCGTTAACTAATTATAGGAAGTCCGCCGCTCTTAGAGCCGATCAACCGGTTCTCGATATCGAGACGGCGAAAACTAGGCTTTGTCGATTATCGATTATCGAATGTAAGGAGAATAAAAAATGTCTAAAGGACATACATTACAAGATCCATTTTTAAATGTRYTWCGCAARGAGCGTATMCCGGTKTCYATTTWYWTGRTTARYGGWATTAARTTRCAAGGKCARRTYGARTCATTTGACCAATTTGTGATTCTGTTAAAGAACGCTGTCAGCCAAATGGTCTACAAACATGCGATATCAACAGTCGTGCCCGCACGTATGGTAAAAGTGCCAATGCAGAATCCAGGCGAAGCAGTCGAAGATGATGCTGGTGAACCGGGCAACGCTGTTTAGCATTCCTAAGTGAGGTAGTTGATTGTTTTTTGACAGGCCCGATTCCGGCGAAGTTTCTATCCTCGTTCACCTCATTATAGATTCAGAGAGTGAACGGGAGGACCCAGCCGAATTTGAAGAATTGGCAATCTCCGCCGGCGCTCAGCCGGTGGACTTCATCACAGGCTCTCGAAAGACACCTTCACCAAACCTTTTTATAGGATCCGGTAAGCTTGAAGAGATTCAAGCCGCCGTGCAGGCTCATAAAGCAGGGCTTGTTCTGTTTAATCACACACTCTCTCCCAGCCAAGAACGTAACCTAGAAGCCGAACTTAAGTGCCGCGTACTCGATCGTACTGGACTGATACTGGATATCTTTGCGCAGCGCGCACGCAGCCACGAAGGTAAGTTGCAGGTTGAGCTGGCGCAGCTGCAACATCTGAGCACACGCTTGAAGCGCGGGTGGACACACCTAGATAGACAAAAGGGTGGTATCGGCATGCGTGGTGCAGGTGAGAAGCAGTTGGAACTTGACCAGCGCATGATCGGGCAGCGTATCAAGGCCATTAACAAAGGTTTGAAGAAGGTGCGTGGGCAGCGCGATCAAGGGCGTCGCTCTAGGCGTCGTTCGGAGGTAGCAACGGTTTCTCTGGTTGGCTACACCAATGCTGGTAAGTCCTCACTATTTAATAAGATGACCCATGCGCAGACTTATACGGCGGACCAGTTGTTTGCCACATTGGATTCGACACTGCGCC
>JAESUT010000099.1 GCA_016762995.1 Gammaproteobacteria bacterium
AGTGACAATGGCTCCGACAACCAAGAACATCATGGGATCGAAATGAAAGCCGGTTGTGGCCGCCATGCTCGTCGTGCCGGAACTACTAAATGAAAAGAGCACCATCACTAGAAGGTTTGTAATGACGATAAGTGACAGCACAGCCAAAGCAAACAGGAAAATTAATTTTCCCGTGTTGCGCTTAGCCGTGTCCTGCGATTCGAAGAAATTCATCGTGAGCGTTGCTAACCTAGTTATCTAAAACCGCCTTGATTCGTAACAACCAAGAGTAAACCTTTGCTAAAGCTAGAAAGAAACTTTTGGCGCTACCTGTATCGCTTCGCTGTCTTCAAACTCGAGTAGGCTCGCATCTGCACCGTGCCCAAAGAAGCCAGCTACAGCTACAGGCGGGAACGACTGACGATAGGTATTGAAGGCCATGACTTGATCATTGAATGCTTGCCTAGAAAACGCCACTTTGTTCTCAGTAGTGGTGAGCTCTTCACTGAGCTGCATCATATTCTGATTTGCCTTCAGATCTGGGTAGGCTTCCATGACCACATTGAATTTACTCATCGCGCCTGCGAGTGCGCCCTCTTGGCCCATAAGTTCCTGCATGGCAGCGGCATTTCCAGGATCGGATGCGGCGGCAGCCAAACCTGCAGCGGCGGAGTTACGTGCGGCTATAACTGCCTCTAAAGTTCCGCTCTCATGCTTCATATAAGCTTTCGCCGTTTCCACTAAGTTGGGAATCAAGTCATAGCGACGCTTTAGTTGCACCTCGATCTGTGCAAACGCATTCTGATAGCGGTTTTTGAGACTAACCAATTGGTTATAAATACCAACAATATAGAAGAACAGGACAGCCGCAATTACCAATACCACTATTGTTGAAATCTCCATAGTCTGACTCCTTCTGAGGGTGAATTTTGCGCCCGCCAAAACGAGCTACTGGCCCTATTATTCCACTTATGAGCGCCGTTGTCCCCGTAGGATATGCCTAAGGGGAAATGGGTTTCTCAGATTCTAAATTATCTGCTAAGCTGCCAAACACCGCTCACTCTAATAAGAAGAATAAATTATGAGCACTGGAATCCTCGCCCTCCTATCGCTTTTGCCCATCATCTCCGTTGCCTTTTTCCTGGTGTTGCTACGCTGGCCTGCAAGCCGCGCTATGCCTATCGCCTATGTGATAGCAGCCGCACTCGCTTTTTTCGTCTGGCAGGTGCCTGCAAATAAGGTATTCGCTGCCAGTGCAAACGGCCTATGGACAGCGGGTACGCTAATTTATATTATCTTTGGTGCTATTTTGCTGCTTAACACGCTGCAAAAAAGTGGCGCCATTCGCGCCATTCGCCAAGGCTTCTCAGACATCACACCCGATCGCCGCATCCAGGTCATTATCATCGCCTGGCTATTCGGCTCCTTCATAGAAGGGTCAGCAGGCTTCGGAACACCTGCGGCAGTAGCTGTGCCACTAATGGTAGGGCTCGGATTTCCGGCAATGGCTGCCGTGGTCGCCGGCATGATTATTCAGAGCACACCGGTATCATTCGGTGCGATGGGCACGCCGATTATGGTTGGCGTAAACACCGGACTCTCGGCCGATCCAGAGATGGCAGCCTACGCTGCACAATTGGGATTTGCGGAGTGGGATCAATTCCTCGCATTTATCGCGACGAAGATTGCCTTGCTCCACGCGATTGCCGGCACCTTTATTCCACTACTAGTGGTCGGTGTCATGACCCGCTTCTTCGGCAAGAATARATCTTTCGCCGAAGGCTTYAAGGTGTGGAAGTTTGCCTTGTTTGCCGCRTTCGCCATGACCATTCCCTACCTCTTAGTCGCCACTTATTTTCGACCTGAGTTTCCCTCGCYTATCGGCGGACTAGTTGGGCTTGCCGTCGTCGTTAGCGCAGCCAAAGCTGGCTTCCTGTTACCGAAAGAAGACGAGATCTGGGACTTCGACGATAAAGAGAACTGGGACGAAGAATGGACTGGCAATATGAAACTGGAGGCCGAGGATGAGAGCGTTCCTATTATGGGCATTGTCCGAGCTTGGTCGCCCTACTTATTCGTAGCCGGCCTATTGGTTATTACTCGGCTCCCCTATTTCAATTTGGAATCCGTGTTGCGCGGACCCGGCATCCTAACAACCTGGTCATGGAGTCAAATTTTCGGCAGCGACATTACSGCRTCWTTCCARCCGTTCTGGTCTCCYGGCACKATATTCATYATCGTCTCRCTAMTCACCATYSKCTTGCAYARCCTRAARCCAKCRGAWTATAAGRTCGCYTTCGGYAAATCGCTAAAAACACTCGTCCCTGCCTCCATGGCACTGGTGTTCACGGTTCCCATGGTGCAGGTCTTCATCAATTCCAGCGGCGGCGCAGCCGGCTACGAGCAGATGCCACTGGTTCTTGCTGAGGGCGTGGCCAATCTTACCGGATCGGCATGGCCCTTCTTCTCTACCTTTATCGGCGGACTCGGCGCTTTCGTCGCGGGCAGCAACACCGTAAGCAACATGATGTTCTCGCTATTCCAGTTTGGTGTGGGCGAACGCATCATGGCTGACCCAACTTGGATTGTCGCCTTGCAGGCAGTAGGTGGAGCCTCGGGCAACATCATCTGTGTGCATAATGTGGTTGCCGCCTCGGCAGTTGTAGGTCTGGTCGGCAAAGAAGGCGCGGTGATAAGAAAAACACTAATGCCATTCTTCTACTACGCGTTACTGACTGGCTCACTTGGTTATGGAATMGTGAACATGGACACCGGCATTCTAAATGCAGGCTTTCTTATAGCCGCGCTGGTATTCGCCACGATGATATTCTTCATCATCAAATTTAATCRAAGCGGTGCAAACTGACAGTTAGAGCTAGATGGAGTACTAGGCACGACTAGCCTATACTGACCGCTTCGATCATTAGCCGAATACCCATCACAGGGTATTCGTTGTGCCCTCAAGCCATGCCTGAACCTTCAGAGAACAATTTCCGCTCTCTCATATTTGCCACTGCAGGCCATGTCGATCACGGCAAGACCTCTTTGGTGGCCAATATCACTGGCACCAATACCGATACTCTCGCAGAAGAAAAAAGCCGCGGACTGACCATCGTTCCCGGCTACGCCTATCACCACTTCTCTAGCATCATCAATGGAGCGGAGTGCCGCAACACCCTCGGTTTCGTCGATGTTCCGGGCCATATCGATTTCATCAACAATATGCTGGCCGGTGTAGGCGCAGTAGACGGTGCGCTGCTAGTCATCGCCGCCGACGATGGCATCATGCCGCAGACACGCGAACATCTCGCGATACTCGATCTGTTAGCCGTATCGCGCGGCGCTATAGCATTGACGAAAATCGATCGCTGTGAACCCGAACGCATACAGACCGTCATCGAAGAAATCAAGCAACTGCAATCCACCACGAGCCTTAAAAACGCGCCACTCTTTGCTCTCTCGAATGAAACCGGTGACGGCATCGATGAACTTAGCAACTATCTACAGAGTCAGTTCAGTGATGACAGCGCCCTAAAAGGAAGTGGTGATGAGGATCAGTATTTCCGTTATCTGATTGATCGGAGCTTCGTTGCAAAAGGAATCGGCACCGTATTAACGGGAAGCGTCCGCGCCGGTTCCATCAAGACAGGAAGCAACCTTAAGCATACAGCGACGGGCGAGAACACGAGGCTTCGAAGCGCCAGGCTCGACAAGACCGAACTTAGCGAGGTCTACAAAGGCCAGCGCGCCGCGATGAATGTAAATCTTGAGAATAAGCTGGTAGCTAGAGGTGACTGGCTAATCGATGAAAAACTCTTTCATCCGATCAATCGCCTAGATGCAACGGTGGACTTCATAGATACTGATTTCAAACTGCAGAGCAGTGCGCAATACCATATGCATATCGGGGCATCTCATTACGTGGTCAATATTCGACATCTGGGAGACAGTCTCTATCAGCTAAAATGCCTAGACTTGATGATCGCGCATCACGGCGACCGATTCATCATTCGTGACCCTGCCTCACAACATACATTGGGTGGCGGCCGCGTTATCGATATTTTTATACCGAGACGAAAACGCAGCAGTGAGTCGCGACTCGCTCAATTGAACGCGATGCTACACAACTCTTTCGAGGCCCTTACGCAGCTTCTCAAGATGCAAGTCGACGGTCTCAAGCTGCAAGAATTTTCGATCTGCAGAAACATTAGCAACATTGCTATCGAGAAATTACTCGAGAGAGTTAAAAAAGAGAACATAGGTTTCCATTCTCTCGCCTTAGAGAAATCTTCACTCCCGGTATTGCTGCACGAAAATTATCATAGTGAGTACCGCAACAATATCCTCAGCTTCCTCAAAGATTTTCATCAGAAACAACCCAATCAGCAAGGTATCAGTGAACCGGCTCTCAGTCGTGGTGTCGACTTTGCAAGCTCTCATCTACTTTTCCACGGCATATTGCAGAGCCTACTGGATTCAAACACTATCAAGCGCACAGGCACTCTCCTGCACCTGCCCAGTCACAAAACTTCGCTGAGTGCTGAAGAAGAAGACTTCCTCAATAGGGTGCGGCCCTTATTACTTAAGGCTGGCTACGTGCCACCGCGTACCCGTGAACTAGTGGAAATGACAAATATCCCTTTGATGTCTCTGGAGCGAATCCTGCGTGAGTCCGCGAAGGCTGGCACGCTGATCAAGGTTGCAGAAAACCGCTATTACCTACCCGAGACCATCATGACTCTGGCCGGATTTATAGAACAGTTGATGGAAGCCGAAGGCACGGACACCGGGTTCTCCGTAATACAGTTCCGCGATGCGTCTAAGATAGGCCGAAACCTCTGTATCGAGATTCTCGAATATTTCGACAGCGTTGGCTTTACACGCAGAGACGGCAATAGTCGTTTCGTTCGCACCAACAAGGAAAATATATTTGGAAAGTGAGTAGGCAGTAAGCGCGAAGCAGAAAAAAACCAGGAGAGAAATACGACAAAACTCTGATCCTGTCGTTTTTTCAACCTTAAGAAAAATTACTAATCTAAACCGTATCGGCAGTGCTAGTTCAGCGACTGCAGTTTTACTGGCAGACTCATATAGCCCTTCACGAAACTAGAGTACACGCGCTCTGGCTCACCAACGACTTCCACCTTGTGAAAGCGTTTCATAATCTCTTCCCAAACTATTGTGAGCTGCATCTCTGCCAAGCGATTTCCCATGCAGCGATGCAAACCGAATCCGAAGGAGAGGTGCTGCCGTGCATTCGGCCTGTCGATGAGAAATTCACTCGCTCGCTCGATGGCATCTTCGTCACGATTGCCCGATGCATACCACATGACAACTTTCTCGCCCGCCTTGATCTTCTTGCCTCCAAGCTCGGTATCGACAAGGGCCGTGCGGCGCATATGGGCTAGCGGTGTCTGCCAGCGAATTATCTCAGACACCATGTTACGAATCAGCCCAGGGTCCGCACGCAATTTGTCGTATTCGGCAGGATTCTCGTTCAATGCGAGCACGCCACCTGAGATGGAATTTCGAGTGGTGTCATTACCACCGACGATCAATAGAATTACATTCCCGAGATATTCTTCCTGCGGCATATTGCGAGTAGCCTCTCCGTGCGCAAGCATGGAGATCAAATCATTGCCGGGCTTCTCGTTCACGCGCTCGTTCCAGAGCCGAATAAAATAGGCGAAGCACTCCTGCAAGGCTTCCCAGCGTTCCGTCTGATTGCTCACGACTCCCCCGCCTGGAATTGCCGTCGCCGCATCTGACCAGAACGTCAATTTACTTCGATCCTCAAAGGGGAAATCGAAAAGTGTAGCGAGCATCTGCGTGGTGAGTTCGATCGAGACACGCTCGACCCAATCGAATTCCTCGCCAATCGGCAAAGCATCGAGAATTGTGCAGACTCGCTGCCGAATCAAGCCTTCCAATTGTTTCAGATTCGCGGGAGCAACAACACCCTGAACGACACGGCGCTGCTCATCGTGCTTTGGCGGATCCATGGATATAAAAGCAGGAAGAGAAAACTCTTCGAAGCTATCGACGATGCCGATGGTGGGCTCGGAAGAATAAATATGCGGAGATGTATCAACCTCCATAATATCCTTGTATTTCATGACCGACCAGTAAGGACCAACCGCCGATTCCGGACAGTAGTGAACTGGTGACTCCGCGCGAAGGCGTTCCATAAAAGGCAGAAACTCATTCGCTCGCCAAATTCCAGGATGGGATAAATCGATCTTCTCGATTGGCATGGCATAGGGATCCTTTCCTACCATGCTCCACTTACTTTGCTTAGGCGCTTTCCCGCTCGCTATATCGCTCATACTGCCCCCCGCAGGACATTAACTTGACACTGATCCAACTTTCTATCGGTAGGCCCGAAAACCTAGAACTGAAACTCAGGCGTGGTAACAACCAAGCCATCCAATTCCTCGGTTACCTGAATTTGGCATGAGAGCCGAGAATTATCTTTGCGGTCGGTGCTCAAGCTAAGCATCGCTTCCTCCGTAGGATTAAGCTCACCCATCTTCGCTAACCACTCTTCTTTAACATAGACATGACAGGTAGCACAGGAACAGGAACCGCCGCAGTCTGCATCGATGCCGGGAACGCCATTCGTTACAGCCGCCTGCATTACAGAGCTTCCGGTTGATGCCTCTACAGAGTGCTCACTACCGTCATGCTCGATGAATAGTATATTTACCATGAAACTAAAACCCTTCTCTCAGGAAAAATCGAAGGCGCAACAATAGCAAGGAATCTCGATCAGCAAAAGACGGCATTGTCATTTGCATCTGTTTTACGTGTTGCAAACATCATATATAGAAGAAAGCCATCAACAGCACGGGCGGCATTCGCATTCACGATGTTGCTGGAATTTGGAAGCAAGCGCATAGGCATTCTCCATCTGCACAGGGTGTCATTGAATTTTCTTGAAGTTTTGCGTCCCTAGGGTTAGTTTGAATTCGTTATCTCGATCCGACAGCTATTTGGAGAACACCATGATTAAACGAATTCTTGTAGCGCCCTGCCTGGGCCTAAGTGCGTTGCTGCTGGCTCCTGCGCTAATGGCGCAAGACAGCGCCAATCCACGCACAGAATATGGCCAACCCGATATTCAGGGAACCTACACGTTCAGAACACTGACACCCTTGAATCGCCCGCCGGAACTAGCCGATAAAGCCACCCTCACGGCGACAGAGGTAGCCGAATGGGAACAGTTCGAGTTGCGTCGCCAGAATCGCGACCTGATTATCGATTCGGTAGGAGGTGCAGGTTATCCACCGGGGGTTATCTCCTATAACAACTTCTGGTATGAGCGAGGAACCAATGCCCTCGGCGACTATCGCACGTCACTAATCTATGACCCGCCTAATGGCCGCCGGCCTCCGTTAAATGCAGCCGGGCTTCTACGCCGTGAGGCTCGAAGCCAGATGTTATTCGAAAGTGCTGGGCCTGAAGGACGCACTACTGTCGATAGATGCCTAACTGGATTCGTAGCCGGGCCACCAATTGTTCCCGGTGGCTACAACAACAATATGCAGATCGTTCAAACAAAAGATCATGTGATGATTCTGAACGAAATGGTGCATTCGGCGCGAATAATTCCGATAGCCGCTGAGCGCGAAACCAAGCAGCTGCTATGGGAAGGTAATTCGGTCGGGCACTGGGAAGGAAACACTCTGGTTATTGAGACCAGAGATTTCTATCACGACTACAACGAAGAAGGCATTTCCGATCAAGCGGTTGTCATCGAACACATAACCCGCGTCGATGAGAATACACTGAACTACGATTTCACTGTCGAAGACCCTCAGTCATGGGATCAGCCCTGGTCCGCCAAATTTCCGCTACATTCATCTCCAGATCCCGTYTATGAATACGCCTGCCACGARGGCAACCATGGTCTAGTAGGTATATTAGCCGGATGGCGACGCTACGAGTCTATGGGCATGAATGGTGACGGTACGCCGCTTGGAACCAATGCCGCTGTGGCTGCAGATGAATAAGCAAGTGCTAGAGCTTGAACTACACTAAGAGAGAGGATTGCAAAGTAAGTTGGCGGAAGAGGCAGGAGTCGAACCCACCAAGCCTGTCATTAACAGGCTTCACCGGGTTTGAAGTCCGGGCACCCCACCGGGGATGATACTCTTCCGCCGACGAGTTTATCATAATCAGGATTGGAGTCACCCTCCCCAGTACTCACCGGATATCGTTCAGATCCCAGTCATAGCGTAAATGGCGAATACGAACATCGTCAGCACGAAGCTGGTTTGCGGTTGCTAAATCTAGGCCTAACTCAGTCGCGTAGCCCGCCAAGAATTCGCCCACCGAATTGATACCGCCCCAGCCCTTCTCAAAATCTTCTTCATACCAATCGAAGATGCTCGAAATATACATGCGGCCATTGTCGTAGTAGTTGCGACTTCGGTCAGCTAAGAACTTTTTCGTACTGTCTTCCAGCTGCATCTCTAATTTGTCACTGACGAAGGCCTCAGCCCGAAGGGCAGGACAACCTATCGCCGCACAATTAACTGCGAAGTGAATCCTAGGTTCCTGATAGCGACCCCAACCTCGAATCATGTCGTGCTCAATCTCATCGAGGGTGACCTGTTCACCGAATAGCTTGGCGAATTTCTGATTCCAAGCAGAGGATAGGAAGAAGCCGATATCTCTGATGGAATCGATATCGGGGTATTCCTCCAAGATCACCTCGATGGTAGAGGCGTTGTAAACATTGATCAGGAAGGCTAACTGAGCAGCCATCGACCAGCTATCGAAAGTACTGCGTGGCACCGTGGCAACCTCGGCTAGATAGGCTTTCAGTACTGCCCGATCTACTGCCATTCCTGAATAGTCAACCTGTGTGGCGATTCCACCGTCCTGAACTCTTACATGCTCTCGAAGCAGGGCGTCCCACTCACCGTGGTCGAAATCGGCTAGAA
>JAESUT010000206.1 GCA_016762995.1 Gammaproteobacteria bacterium
GGTCGACCGCGGTCCAAGTTCAACACCAAGGGTGACGTACGCGGCTTCGATGTCCACACCGGCGAGCTGCTGTGGACCTTCCATACAATTCCTGAGCGGGGTGAGGTTGGTTTTGAAACCTGGCTCGATGAAGGGGTCGAGTTTACCGGCAATTCAGGTGTATGGGCTCCCATATCCGGCGATTCGGAATTGGGTATTGTCTACCTGCCAGTAGAGGATCCCACGGGTGACTATTATGGCGGAGACCGACCGGGCGCCAATCTGTTTTCTAGTGGCTTAGTGGCGCTTGATGTTAGGACCGGTGAGCGCAAGTGGCACTATCAATTTATTCACCATGATATCTGGGATTGGGATGTTCCTTCTGCGCCGCTGATCGCCGACTTGCCAAACGGCCGCAAGGTTGTCATGTCTGTCACCAAACAATCCTGGGTATACACCTTCGACAGAGAAACCGGCGAGCCTATATGGCCGATTGTAGAGCGGGAAGTTCCCGCCGGAGACGTGCCTGGAGAATGGTATTCTCCGACGCAGCCTTTCCCCACACATCCGGCCCCCTTCGACCGACAAGGGTTTAACGAAGAAGACTTGATCGACTTTACGCCTGAGCTTCGTGCCATGGCGCTGGAAGCCATCAAAGATTTCCGTCTTAGCCGCACCATGTATACGCCGCCATCTCTAGCAGATGCACCTGATGGTACACGCGGTCTGCTTAGCCTGCCTTCTTCCACCGGTGGTTCCAACTGGGAGGGCGCTGCTCTCGATCCAGAGACCGGGATTCTGTACGTGCCTTCAAGGACCCAACTACAGGTATTGGCATTGGCAAAGAACGAGGAATCTGATATCGATCTAAGTCAGGGTTTCGGTGTTCGCGTGCCACGTATACAGGGGCTCGAAATCGTCAAGCCGCCTTACGGTCGTATCACGGCGATCGATATGAATTCGGGCGACCATCTTTGGATGATCGCGAATGCCGATACGCCAGATCGCATAAAGAATCATGCGTTACTTGAAGGTGTCGATCTGCCGCGCACAGGTGTGCCGACACGATCAGGTATCTTTGTGACGAAGAGTCTATTGTTTCAAGCTGAGGGTACTGGAGCTGCCGGAGCCAGTCCGGTTTTTCGAGCTATCAATAAGGAAACCGGTGAGATTGTTGCCGAGATTGACTTACCTTTTAATCAGACCGGCTTGCCATTTACCTACGAGCACGAAGGGAAGCAATACATTGCGATGTTTATGGGCGGCGCAGGAAATCCTGCAGAGTTGGTTGCCTTCGCCCTGCCTGACTAATTTGGAGAGTTAGCGAGAATACTTACGTTCTGAGCTGCTATTATCAAAGGAAGTATTGGGAAGCCTTTGCGGATTTCACAATGCTTCCTTTGCTATTCTGGCGTTCGGGAAGAACTAGATACCTACTCTGACCCCAATAACTCGTACGCGTCTGTTAGACTCAATGACGATGTCTTTAATTATCTGCTCTCCAAGGCCCAGCCRATGATGCAGGCTATTCTCTCCTRTGCCGTCATTGGCGTGCTGGCTGCTTCTCTACTATTGGTGTGGCGCTGGGGAGGCTTAATTCTAACTGGGCAAATGCCTACGAAGTTCTTCGCGTTCTTTTCAATACTGTTTACATCCGGTCTGGATGTTGGCTTGATCATGTTTCCGCTAACTGAGTTTCCTATCTATGAGATGGAGGAGGCATATGGTTTTACAAATCCTCTCGCTATCGAATTCGGTTTCTGGGGWTTCYTKATCTGGGTTTTCTATTTTGTGACGACTTGCTATTTCTGCATCATTGAGCCGCGCTTGAAAATTTTTGAGATACCGTGGGTGAAACTGATCAACAACATCATTATTATTGCYACYTGTGCGTTTACTGGCTTCTTGTTTTTGCAATATTTACCCAGTTATGTGGAAGGCATTACACCGTTTTTTCAATTTTTTCTGGTTGCGCTCGTAGTGCTAGCAGCTGTTTTTTCCAGTACCGATATTCGCTATGTGAAGATTYTAAGTTTGTCCTCTACCTGGTTGTTCTTTGCGCTCATTGCCGTAATGTGGGCCTTCGGAGGATTAGGTTTAAGTGGCCTTGCTACAAATCTTTTCCAGATCGGCGATTACTTCGCAAACATTCACCGTTTCGTTCTGCCTTTTACTGACTACCACGCGTTCTATTTATTCTGGTGGTTTGCCTGGAGTATCATGATTGGGCAGTTCGTCGCTCGCTTTGTCGATGGGCTGCGAACATGGCAGCTCCTGCTCGCGCTTTTGTTAATACCGTCCATACCAATCTCTATATGGTTCTCGGTATTGTTCGGGGTCTATGAGCAGGGCTTGGATATCTCGGGTTTCATGAATGGCTTTATGGTGTTGGTGGGGACCATTTTTGTTGTTAATTCTCTGGACTCATTGACGAGACTGTATTCGGACAATCTTCAACTAACCGTTGATCGCCTCGGTAAGTTGAAATACATTGGCGCGCACTGGCTTTTATTATATAGCCTAATTCTCTTTTACCAGTTTACCCCGCTACAAATTGAGTGGATTGGTCTGGTAGTCATAGGGCTTTACTTGGTCATCACGGTGTTGGTCATTCTTCGCAGACAGATGCTGGTCGGGCCAGCGAATGGATAACGGAACAAGCATGGACGAATTTGATTACATAATAGTGGGTGCGGGCTCTGCAGGCTGCGTATTGGCGAATAGACTTTCAGCGAATCCTGATTTCACAGTACTGCTGGTGGAAGCAGGCGGCAGCGACCGGAACATTTTTGTGCAGATGCCGACGGCTCTGTCCTACCCTATGGCGATGGATAGGTTCAATTGGGGTTATCACTCTGATCCAGAGCCAGGCTTGGATGGAAGGCGGATTTCTTGTCCCAGAGGAAAAGGCCTAGGCGGAACGTCTACTATCAATGGAATGGTTTACGTACGCGGCAACGCTCATGACTTCGAAGAGTGGGAGGCGCTAGGAGCGAAGGGTTGGGGATATCGAAACTGTTTGCCTTACTTCAAGCGTGCCGAGACATGGATTGAAGGAGGCGACACCTATCGTGGAGGAGATGGTCCTCTCGGCGTGTGTGCCGGAAATGGCATGCGCATGAATCCTTTGTATCGCGCCTTCATCGATGCTGGTGTAGAGGCAGGCTATCCTGAAACCAAAGATTACAATGGAGAACACCAAGAGGGTTTTGGCCCGATGCACATGACGGTACGAGACGGCGTGCGCGAATCAACTTCGCGAGCTTATTTGAAACCGGTAATGCATCGACCTAATCTCAAAGTTATCACTAATGCCCTGGTGAGTCGTATTGAGTTTGATGGAGAGAAAGCTACAGGAATTTCTCTTAAAACGAAGGGCGGCATTGAATCTATCGGCGCAGCGCGAGAGGTAATTTTGACGGCCGGCGCTATTGCTTCGCCCATGCTACTGCAACTTTCGGGAGTTGGTAGCGAAGAGAATTTGAAGGAGGCTGGCGTAGAAGTAACTCATCGGCTTCCCGGTGTCGGGGAAAACTTACAAGACCACCTCGAAGTGTATTTTCAGTTCCATTGCAAACAGGCTGTAAGCCTGAATAGTAAGTTAGGTCTGTTTAGTAAGGCGCTAATAGGCGCCAGATGGCTTTTATTTAAAGATGGACTAGGTGCCAGTAATCATTTCGAGTCCTGTGCCTTCATTCGCTCGAAGAACGGTTTGAAGTCGCCGGATATCCAGTACCACTTTTTGCCGGCAGCGATGCGCTATGACGGCACTCCCTCCATTGCTGGGCACGGCTTCCAAGTGCATGTAGGTCCTAACAAGCCTAAGAGCCGAGGCCGTGTGAGAATAAAATCTGCCGATGCGGCAGATGCGCCGAGCATTCTCTTCAACTATTATCAGCACAAAGAAGACATCGAAGCCTGGCGTCAATGTATTCGGCTTACTCGAGAAATCATGCAGCAACCTGCTATGGACGGATATCGCGGCGAAGAAATTCAGCCAGGACTCAACGTAAGTAGTGATGCGGAGATAGATGCCTGGGTCAAACAGAATATTGAGAGTGCGTATCATCCGGCGGGCACTTGTAAGATGGGTGAGGTTAGTGATCCGCTAGCGGTTGTAGACAAAGATTGTCGCGTGCATGGCTTGAAGAATTTGCGAGTAGTGGATGCCTCAGTATTTCCAACTCTACCCAATGGCAATATCAATGCGCCAGTCATCATGGTTGCCGAGAAGATTGCTGATGTGATTCTAGGTTCTGCTCCTTTGCCTGCAGCAGAGGCTCCTATTCACGAACCAAAGGCTTGGCAAAACCGACAGCGGGAAGGAACCCCGGTAAGAGAAGTCGAATAACAATCAGCTGAGTCAGTGCCCGTCAAATCGGCTTACCACGTCGTTAATTGAATCACGCGACTAATTAGGTAGAATCAATGGCATTGTTACTCGATGCGCAGTGGAATTAAGTACATAGAGACAGTCCGGACCCGTAATTAGACCTCGTGCTATTTAGTTGTAGCGCCTTTAGGAGACGCCCTTGAATAATGCCTCGCAATACCCCAAACCTCGTTTTCTTTCCGCTGTGATTGCTCTTGTGGGCGCTCTCTTGCTGTGGCTGGGAGTCTTGCTTTTGGCAGTCGGTGGTTCACTCTACTACGCCTTTGCAGGTATTGTGTTGCTAAGCAGTGCCATTTTCCTTTTTCGAGGGGATGTACGAGGCGCGCAGCTCTACGGGGCGTTCCTGCTCTTTACTTACCTCTGGGCACTGTACGAATCGGGTTTGGATGCCTGGGCACTAATGCCGCGTGTTGCTATGTTCAGCGTACTGGGTCTTTGGTTTGTCCTGCCTAGAGTGCGCAGAGGATTGCTGCAGTTGGAGCCCGCTCCCTTGTTTCAGAAACGATCAACTCAGGCCACATTGGGCGGCTTGGCGCTGCTCATCGTCGCCTTGTTTTTCAGTAGGGGATTTGATGTTGGCGTGCCGAGTGCCGCTGGCACTGGACAGGTAAATAATGCATCGGGAGATTGGTCTAGTTATGGCTCCTCCAAAAAGGGCACTCGCTATGCCGCAACCGATCAGATAAATATTGAAAACATTGGCCAGCTGGAAAGGGCCTGGGAAATCCGTACTGGAGTGCCCGGCGCATTCAAAGGTACGCCTATCCAGATCGATGATGGTCTCTATCTGTGTACAGGGCAGAACATTATCCTTGCTTTGGATCCTGACACCGGCGAAGAACGCTGGCGATTCGATCCTGAGCTGCAATCGCCGAAGATCGGTTTTTGGGATACTTGTCGTGGGGTTACTTATTACGACAGCCCGGAGTTAAATCCTACCGCGGAGTGTGCGGAGCGCATTTTTACCGCGACGACTGATGCTCGCTTGATTGCGGTAGATAAGAGTACAGGAATTCCCTGCAGCGGCTTCGGCGTTAATGGAGAGATCAGTTTGCTTAACGGCATGGGTGAAGTCGTACCGGGATTCTATTTCGTGACTTCACCACCAACTATAGCCAATGATGTTTTAGTTTTAGGCGGTTGGGTGCTGGACAATCAAATGACGGAAGAGCCTTCCGGTGTGGTGCGTGGATTCAATCCCATGACAGGCGAACTGGTTTGGGCTTGGGACATGGGGCGTGAAGATAGAGCTGGCTTGCCAGCTCCGGGCGAAAACTATACACGCGGTACGCCGAATGTGTGGAGCCTGACCAGTGCCGACGAAGAGCTCGGTCTTATCTATGTGCCAACAGGCAATGCTACTCCTGATTATTTCGGCGGGCATCGCAGCGAGGCTATGGAGAAATACGCTAGCTCCATCATTGCGCTCGATGCGCGAACGGGCCGAGTTAAGTGGAGCTTTCAAACAACGCACCACGACATCTGGGATTACGATGTGCCCTCACAGCCTACGTTAGTAGATATTCCTGTTAACGGAGTAATTCGAAAGGCCGTTGTTGTGCCTACTAAGCGTGCAGAAATATTCCTTCTTGATAGAGAGACGGGAGAGCCAATTACAGAGGTAGCAGAACTACCGACACCACAGACAGACATTCCAGAAGACTTTACTAATCCTACGCAGCCGTTTTCAGTGGGCATGCCTTCGTTCGCCGATGAACTCTTAACTGAGGCTGACATGTGGGGTATCACGCCATTCGATCAAGCGGCATGTAGATTGCAATTTAAACGCATGCGCTACGAGGGCCCTCTGACTCCGCCCACAACAGGCCATGGTTCACTCTATTATCCTGGCGTTGCCGGCGGTATGAACTGGGGCAGTGTGGCTGTGGATGAGGTGAATCATCTGATGGTAGTCAACACCATGAACAACCCATCGGTGGTACGCCTTATCCCTAGAGAAGATGTTAGAGAGGATGAAGTGTATGGCATTGGAGGAGCGCAGTCTGGCACTCCCTACGCAGTCTATTCTTTCTTCTTTCTCTCGCCCTTATTTGCGCCTTGCATTGAGCCGCCCTATGGAGAGATGGCAGTAGTTGATCTCGCATCGCAGGAATTGCTGTGGCGGCGACCACTTGGCACTGCCAAGGAGCAGGGGCCCTTAGGTATTCCCAGCAGATTGCCTCTGCCTATGGGTATGTTCTATAACGCGGGTTCAATCGTCACTGGCGGCGGTTTGATTTTTAATGCCGGTGTAGTTGATAGTACCGCTAGGGCAATAGATGTATTCACTGGAGAGGAAGTCTGGACTGACGGCCTGCCCGGATCGTCGACGGCGACACCTATGACTTATGTGAGTCCGACTACAGGTAAGCAGTATCTCATCGTTACTGTGGCTGATGGTGGAGGCCTGTTGCAACTCGAGACGGCAGTTGACGATGATGTTGAAGCCGGGGAAGTGCCAGGCGGTTATGTGATTGCCTATAGCTTGGCGGATTAAGTGGATTAATTGAGATGATTAAGCGGTGAATCTAGCGGATGGAATTTGGATTCAATGATTTTACTTTTGGGGAGATGTAAAAGTTATGCGACGACCATTAAATAAAGACTGGGCGACAATGATTAGTGGGTTCTTTTTTCTATTTTGTTTTTCATTAAGTAGTGCAGACATAGATCAGTCACGCTTGGATGCCATCGCGGCTGACATGCAATCTCGAATAGATGAAGAGCGGCTCTCCGGCGCAGTGCTAATGATTGCCCAAGATGGTGAGCTTCAGATGAGCGAGACCTTCGGATTTCAGAACGTAGAAGATAAAGTGCCCATGAGTATGGATACTATTTTTCGCATTTTTTCTATGACTAAGCCGATCACCGGCACCGCGCTGATGATTCTTCACGATGAGGGCAAGTTTCAATTCGGTGACCCCGTATCCAAATACATTCCTGAGCTTGCCAATGTGCAGGTTTTCACGGAATCTGACGCCGACGGCAAGATGTTGACTGAAGCGGCCAATCACGAGATGACTATCCAGGAGTTGATGACTCATACCGGTGGCATTATGTATGTTCCGCCGTTATCGAGTGGGCCAGTGCCTCAAGCGATGATTGCTGCGGGCATTATGAGGTCCGATATTTTATTGGCGGAGCAGATAGATAGCCTCGGCGAGTTACCTCTCGGATATCAGCCGGGCACGCAGTGGGAATACAGCTATTCTGTAGATGTGCAGGGCTATCTCGTTGAGGTCTTGTCAGGCCAGACCTTCGATGTGTTTTTGGAGGAGCGAATCTTCAGTCCATTGGGCATGCTGGACACAGGTTTTTTTGTGCCTGCCGACAAAGCGCATCGTCTTGCCAGACAATACAATCAGGCTGCTACAGGTGGTCTTACTCGAACTGATACTGGGCAGTTCCTTATCAAGCCGAAATTTTTCTCCGGCGGCGGAGGGCTCACCTCAACCGCTAGCGATTATATGAAGTTCGCACAGATGCACTTGAACATGGGTGAGTTGAATGGTGTGCGAATCTTGTCCGAAGATGCGATCGCGCTCATGCGCAGTAATCTGTTGCCTGAGGGAATCGATAATATTGCTAACATCTATCCCGGCAATGTCTTTGGCGTCGATTTTGCAGTGGTGAGTGACTCAGATGCATTTAATGGAACCCCTGAAGGCACGCATTGGTGGTGGGGCATAGCGGGTTCCTGGTTCTGGATTGACCCGGTACAGAACATCGTGTTCGTCGGCATGATACAGAACGACAATATTTTCTATTCTATTCAGACCCACGGTGCAATGCGCGGCTTACTGTATAAATAGGGTCGGCCCAAGCTTGAGGGGGCTAGTTGCGAATCAGTAGGAAGTGGAACAAGTCCTGTTCGCGCACCATAATAAGGCGTATAATCGCCATCAGCCCCCTTCGTATTGAGTTTACTGGCCTCTAGCCTCTATTCTTGCTAATACGCTGCTTTTTTACAGGCGGGCGGGGCTACTCTCTTGTTTGCAGTAAATTTTCTATTGCTATCACCGTAGTCTCAGTACTGCTGTAACTCTTTTTTTGCTTGATTGATTTTGGCGCCAGCCTGGGGCCGTTCCTCTTTCGAGAGCGCTCCAAGATTCTTGAGCTGTTCAGTTAGCTCGCCTTTTTTGCCTAATAACCGGACTCGGCAGGCATCGAGAGTAGAGAGGTCCGTCGCACGATCGATCTCGTCGCGGCTTACTTCTAGTAATTGCTGTAGATCCATCATGACCGATATCTAGGTTACATCTTCATATTGAAGCTCCGACCTTCCTAAAGCTCTATTTTTATTAAAATAGGCTTAGGAAGCGATACCTAAGTTTGCTGAGCCATGCCGATAACTGCAATACCGACAAAGCTACAACGTCTCAGACTACATACAAAGATACCGTTGTCGTGCGAGTCACTTGTAACGGTGTAAACACCGTCGATCGAGTTAAGAAGCAGCTAATGCTGCCTTTGCCTTGCCAGCAATAGCGGCGAAGGTATCTTTATCATGCACAGCAAGATCTGCCAGCATTTTTCGATCTATTTCGAT
>JAESUT010000100.1 GCA_016762995.1 Gammaproteobacteria bacterium
TTGAGCGGCGTCCTCGGTTTAACACGTTTGCCCTATGCCCTGTGCCTTTCTGGGTTAGCCTATCGATGCGAACCACCTCAGCTCCCATGTCGGCCAGCATCATGGCGCAGAACGGGCCGGGACCAATCCCAGCCATCTCCAATACTTTTAATCCTTGTAGCGGTCCCATTTTGATTCCTGTCATTAATAAACCGAAGGCCTGCGAATCATAGGGGATTGTGCGGAGGAAATAAAACCAATGAAGGAAAACTCTTGTAATTTCAGCCAGTAAACCCCGTTTCATTAGCTGTTTCACTTTTGCAATGGATACATTATGCTTTTGCGTTCCTTAGTTAATAAATAGTTACGAATCTACGGCGTTAAGCAATTATGGAATTACAGAATAAGTCAGCATTTATAACCGGTGGAGCGTCAGGTCTAGGCCTGGCTACTGCGCGAAATTTTATTGCGGCCGGCGCGAAGGTCACGTTGTTTGATCTGAACGAGGACATGTTGCAGAAGGCGGCGGCGGAGCTAGGCGAAAACGCCATCTATCATGCAGGTGATGTTGCAGATGAAGTGGCGGTAGCAGCGGCACTCGAAAAGACTAAAGAGAAATTCGGCACCGTACACATCAACGTAAACTCCGCAGGAATTGGTGGGGCGGCGCGCACGGTTGGAAAGAACGGCCCGATGGCGCTGCAAAAATTCGAGCACATCGTTAGAGTCAACTTGATAGGTACTTTCAATGTGCTGCGCTTGTGCGCTGAGGTCATGCAGCTTAATGAACCGGTGACGGAAGACAATGAGCGCGGGGTCATCATCAATGTGGCTTCCATCGCCGCCTTCGATGGTCAGACTGGCCAGGCAGGTTATGCCGCGTCCAAAGGTGGCATCGTGTCGATGACATTACCGATTGCCCGAGATCTATCGAAGCGAGGCATTCGAGTCATGACGGTCGCGCCTGGGGTGTTCGAAACGCCATTATTGGCATCAGCACCGGATGAGGTGCGAGACCCCCTCATAGCGATCACGCAATTTCCGAAGCGTCTCGGGAATCCGGAAGAATTTGCGGACCAGGTGGCGCATATCGTGACTTGCTCTTATCTTAACGGTGAAACGATACGGCTAGACGCGGGTATTCGTATGCCGGCACTTTGATAGCGTCTTAAGAGCGGGTTGGAAATAGACGATTAGATTTACGATTTTTACAATTAGCTTTAGGAGTAGAAAAATGGCCGATGCATATATAGTTGGAGCAGTGCGTACCGCGACAGGAAAGAAGAAAGGCAGATTGAGCAATATTCATCCTGTGGATATGGGCGCAATCGTAGTCGATGAGCTTGTCGATAGAACGGGCATCCCTACCGACGCTGTGGACGATGTGATATTTGGTGTGGTGATGCAAATCGGCTCGCAGGCGAGCAACCTAGGTCGCAATGTATCCATGTCTTCCAAGCTTGATCTATCCGTGCCAGGAACAACTGTAGACCGTCAATGTGGCTCGTCGTTACAGGCGATTCAATTTGGTGCGCAGGCGGTCATGTCGGGCACTCAGGACGTTATTATTGCAGGTGGCGTAGAGGCGATGAGTACAGTAGAGATCGGCTCCAATATACGTGATGGTCTGGCGAATGGCCGCGGCATCCCCAAAGGCGAACGCTTAGAGCTTCAGTATCCCGGCATCCAGTT
Source organism: Gammaproteobacteria bacterium (assembly GCA_016762995.1). Classification (GTDB taxonomy): domain Bacteria; phylum Pseudomonadota; class Gammaproteobacteria; order Pseudomonadales; family Pseudohongiellaceae; genus UBA9145. Next base: position 1,672 of record JAESUT010000100.1, read on the forward strand.
TAGCCAGTTCGATGGCGCGGAACTGTTGGCGGAAAAGTATGAGATTACACGTGCCGATCTCGATGCTTTTGGATTATTGAGTCATCAGCGCGCTGCCGCTGCCACCGAGAATGGCCACTTCAAACAAGAAATCGTCCCGTTAAATATTAAGTTGGAAGATGGCTCAGTGGACGTGCACTTAGTCGATGAGGGTATTCGTGGAGCGGCGACCTTAGAGGGCATGCAGTCTTTAAACGCCCTTCGAGAAGGCGGAGTCATTACCGCAGGTACCGCGAGTCAGATCAGTGATGGCTCGGCAGCTGTCATGATCGCGAACGAGATGGCGGTAGCGAAATACAATCTGCCAGTAAGGGCGAAGATTCACTCGCTGGCGGTAGTCGGCTCGGATCCGGTGATCATGCTAGAAGGGCCTATCCCGGCGACACAAAAAGTATTAGAAAAGGCAGGACTTACCATCGATGATATAGACCTGTACGAGGTCAACGAGGCGTTCGGGTCGGTGCCTCTTGCATGGGCTAAGGCGGTGGGTGCAGATCAAGACAAGTTGAATGTAAATGGCGGCGCACAAGCCTTAGGCCATCCGCTAGGTGGTACCGGAGCGAAACTCATGACCACATTAGTACATGAATTGGAGCGGCAGCAGAAGCGCTATGGCTTGATTGCAATCTGTGAGGGTGGCGGCACTGCAAACGCCATGATCATCGAGCGTATGGATTCGGTCACAGCCTAAGAGAAAATGTCATGATTGATTCCCACGTTTCTCCCTGGATGGATGAAGAGTTGCATATTATGCGCGACGCCGTCGCCAAATTTCTGCAGAAAGAATTTGTACCGAAGATGGATAAGTGGGAAAAGCAGGGTTTCGTCGATCGAGATGCATGGCTCATTGCTGGAAAGGCCGGCCTGCTGTGCGCTTCTATACCTGAAGAGTACGGCGGCGGCGGCGGTAATTTCAAACACGAGATGGTGTTGGTCGAAGAGTTTAGCTACGCCAATATTACCGGCTTTGGAAATAGCGTGCATTCTGGCATTGTAGCCCACTACATTAACTCCTACGGGAGTGAAGAACAGAAGAGGAAATGGTTGCCGCTGATGGCGAGCGGAGAGATCGTCTCAGCTATTGCGATGACCGAGCCAGGAACCGGCTCCGACCTTCAGGCTGTTGCGACTACTGCTCTCTTGGACGGCGACGAATACGTTCTGAATGGGCAGAAGACTTTCCTAACCAATGGTATGACAGCAAATCTTATCTGTGTCGTGGCGAAGACCGACCCGTCAGAGAGGGGTAAGGGGATTTCGCTGATTATGGTGGAAACCGAGCAGGTTGAAGGTGAGGGTGGCTTTAGTCGTGGCAGGAACCTAGAGAAGCTTGGCTTGAAGGCGCAGGATACCGCAGAGGTATTTTTTGATAATGTAAGAGTTCCCAAGGAAAATTTGTTAGGCCCAGTCGAAGGGAAAGGTTTTGTGCAGTTAATGCAGCAGTTGCCGCAGGAAAGATTGATAATCGCTGCCGGCGCCTGTGCGGCAATCGAGAAAGCATTGAAGATTACGAGTGAGTATGTGAAAGAGCGCAAAGCCTTTGGAAAACGCATTCTCGATTTTCAGAATACACAATTTAAGCTGGCGGAGCGTTATACAGAGGCGCGTTTGGCCAGGGTGTTCGTTGATGACTGTGCGATGAAGCTTGCCGATGGAAAGTTAGACGACGCAACGGCGGCCATGGCGAAATGGTGGACGACGCAGAAACAGTGCGAAATTATAGATGAGTGCCTGCAATTTTTTGGTGGCTATGGATTTATGATGGAGTACCCGATTGCCAAGATGTATGCAGACAGTCGAATACAGAAAATCTACGGCGGCAGTAATGAAATTATGAAGTTGCTAATTGCTAGAGAGATCTAGCTGGCTTGCGCCGGCGGGTTTGATTCGCGGTTCCTAAATATTCTTCACGCAACGAAATTCGATAAGGCCGGAGGCTTTTTTGTCGTGGTCTTGCCTAGCGATATGTTCAAATTGTTCTGCTGTAGGCAAGTCTTTATCTAGCCAATTGCAGTARGTTAGAGCGTCTTTAAAACTCACCTCTAAGTCGTCTTGTCCTGCGAGAGTGTGTGGCATGGAAAGGCTGCTTGTATTGCTGTGTCCATTCCAATCATCGCTAGCAAGAATTGCAGTGAAACCTCCGGTTCGGCTTGTATGTGCCTGAAGTATATTTGATGGCACTGTAAAAGGTTCATAGCCAGTTGAATCCAAAAACTTCGCAAAATCAGCGCCGCTTACTTTGTATTGATCGATCCAAAAATCWTGTACTTCGTTCTGCGGGCTAGGACTATCGTTAGCTTGCATAGCTTCAGGTGCGCTTGAAGCACCATAGGGCTCGATAAGCACCATGCTTTCGAATCCAGGCTCCAATTCAATAAAGATGAAGTTATCGAGAACTGCGATTGTGGCAAGAAGCGCGACTGCGCTCGTTAATTGTTTGGTGTTCGTCATTGCTACTGCTTTAATCCTTGCTACTACTTTTTGCACCAAGCTGGGGCAAAAACGCACAATTTGATACGAATATTCCCTTTTATAACAGATTTAAACGCCAGTTACACCGAACAGAGTTCACTAATTTTAGAATCATTTCCGTTTAAATCGCTTGTATTCTACGAACCAAGTATGGGCTCCGGCATTGGACCTGTTTCACTGAGAGAGGCGTTGCATGGCAGATGCGAAGTCCAAGGGTGTTAGAAGCAGGACATGGATAGATGGCCTACTATCTAGGTGTGCTAGAGTCCTATGTGATTCTGGGGACAGAGAGTCGCCAACTAGGAGCAATGTAGTGAAGATCAAAAATTATTGGTATCGATATTCCACCGTACTAGTCCGTGCGTGCATTTGCGTCGTTGCTGCATTCATATCAATTCATAGCATTAGTTTTTCTGCTGAGGTGGGTTATATAACGCCGCGTACAGAATTTGGCGTGCCGGACATTCAGGGAACTTGGTCTGTTGCAACGCAGACGAATTTGGAACGAGCAGAACGTTTCGAGGGTAAGCTTGCGATTTCTGAAGAAGAGGCGATCTTGATCGAGACGAGGTTGCGGGCACGAATGGAGGCGAGCAATAGACCTAGCGACCCGAATCGCGAGGCGCCTTCGGTGGGTCAGAATGTTGGCGGTTACAATACGTTCTGGATGGACCCGGGAGAACGGTTAGCGGTTGTAAATGGAGAAATCCGCACATCGGTAATAGTCGAGCCCGAAGACGGTCAGCTTCCTTATAGCGAACAGGGCCGCGCTAATTTTTCTGCGGCGATGCGGCAGCGGCAATCATACGATGGTCCCGAAGTTCGTCCGCTAGGCGAGCGCTGCATGGTGGGTTTTGGCTCATCGGGTGGTCCGCCAAAGTTACCGGTGCTCTACAACAACCTGACACAAATTGTTCAGACGGAATCTCACGTTGTTCTATTAGCTGAGATGAATCACGATGCGCGCATAGTACGGATGAATTCCGAACACCAGAATCCGCCGCTTTACCCTTGGTTGGGTGACTCGATTGGCTACTATGAGGAAGACTCTCTCATTGTTGAGACGACAAATTTTCACGCGCAGCAGGGTATGCGTTCATCACTCGAACATCGCTTCTATGGTTCTCAGCAGATGAAGGTGACGGAACGTTTCACACGCACCTCCAATGACACAATCTTGTATCAGTTTACTGTTGAGGATCCGGCGATTTACAGTCAGCCATGGAGTGGTGAACTGCCTATGATTGCGAATGGCGAGCGCCTATTTGAGTACGCCTGTCATGAAGGGAACTATGCGCTACCTGGAATTCTGGCGGGTGCCCGGCGAGCAGATAGCGAAGGGTTCGACTACGCACCTACCGATCCAAGCCAGTGATTGTCTTAGGAGCCTAGGGTCAATTGACCAGAGGCTCCCTCCAGCCCTAGCGTAAGCTAGGCAGCTGATAGCCATCGGCATCTAACTTTGCACGGATGACCTTCTTGTCAATCTTACCTGTCGAGGTAAGTGGGATAGCATCTGTGACAATCACATCATCAGGTAATTGCCACTTGGCGAAGATCTTGCTGCAGTGTTCGAGTACAGCCTCTTTATCCAACGACTTGCCTGTCGCCATGACGACTAGCGCGACCGGTCGCTCATCCCATTTCGGGTGAGGCTGAGCGACAACTGCAGCCTGTGCAATCTCGGCCATGCCTACGATATGGTTCTCCAAATCTACGGATGATATCCATTCGCCGCCTGACTTGATCAAATCCTTAGAGCGATCGGCGATGATAATATACTGCTCTGGATCAATCTTCGCGACATCGCCAGTTAGCAGCCAGCCGTCGTGAAATTTGTCAGGTTGTGGATCGTTAAAGTATTCCGCTGCAATCCATGGCCCTTTAATGCAGAGTTCACCCACTGCCTCTCCGTCGTGTGGTAGTCGGTTCCAATCCTCATCGAAAATTTCGATCTCCAGCCCTGGCATGGCGAGGCCGGCCTTAGCAATATTTTCAAATTGTTGATCTTCGGAACTGTTTATGTGAGAGCGTTTCGCCACCTTTCTTGACAAGGTGCCAAGAGGATTAGTCTCGGTCATCCCCCAACCTTGAATCATTTCCACGTTATAGCTGTCCCAGTACCAGCGCATCATGGAAACCGGTGGAGCAGATCCGCCACAGGTCATGCTTTTTAGTTTGCTGAGGTCATACTTGTCGGGTTCAGCCTCGAGTGCGGCCTTAACTCCCTGCCAGATAGTTGGAACACCAGCAGAGATAGTAACTTCTTCTTCATCCATCAGTTTAAGAAAAGCATCGGGTACCATGAAGCGATGCGGCAAAACCTGCTTGCAGCCCAGCATGGAGGCACAGAAAGGAAGCCCCCATCCCATGGCGTGGAACATTGGCACAATACAGAGTAGGGAATCGAGTGAAGATAACCCCATAGAGTCTGTTAGGCATTCGGTAAGCGTATGCAAATAGGTGGAACGGTTCGTGTACATGACTCCTTTTGGTTTGCCAGTTGTGCCCGAGGTGTAGCACAAGCCCATCGGAGAGTTTTCATCTATTTCCGGCCAGTCGTAAGCGGTATCCGCCCCTGCGATAAAGTCTTCATAGTCAATTTGGTTCTCGAATGAACTCTCGCCGCCCTCGCCATGGCGGCAGATGATGAGAAGTTCTACACTGGGCAGCTTGCCCCAGAGTGGCTCTAGCAGAGGAAGTAAATCTTCATCTGCGAAGATCACGCGATCGTTCGCGTGATTGATGATGTATTCAAGATCGGTTGGGGAGAGTCTGATGTTCAGTGTGTGCAGCACGGCGCCCATGGAGGGAACTGCCTGATACAACTCTAGATGGCGATAATTATTCCACATGAAGCTGCCTACTCTGTCGCCTACCTCAATGCCATGTTTTTGCAGTGCATGGGCAAGTTGATTCGCTCTATCCCAGGTTTGTTTCAGCGTCTGTCGGTGCGTGCCATCGGCCTGCATGGTGACGACTTCTATATCAGGATCTAGGATTGCACCCCTGCCTAGTATTCTGGACATTAATAGGGGTGTTTTCTGCATTGTCATCTGGATTCTCTCCTGTTTGCCGTAATGTAATTCGCGCCAATGACTTGGAGCATAGCCGATAACTAGGCGCTTGTTCAAATGTCGCGCGAGGTCGAAAACGCAGGTTGATGTGACCGCCGTAATTGAATTGGCGAACAGGTGGGGGTATTCTCTTTAGACTTTGCGCCTTAGGTATTTGGTAGCAGCGAGTGCTGTAAGAAATTACAAAACTAGAGAGAAACTAATGATAAGCGCCACGGAACACGCCAAGAAGACAATCACGGTAAAGGGTAAAACGATGGCCTACGTAGAGATGGGCGAGGGCGAGCCGATCATCTTTCAACACGGCAATCCTACGTCGTCCTACCTCTGGCGAAATGTTATGCCGCATTTGCAGGATCAGGGCCGTTGCATCGCAATCGATCTCATTGGGATGGGTGATTCCGACAAGTTAGATAACTCAGATGCCCGCTCTTATACCTTCTCTGAGCATAGAGATTATCTAGATGAGGCCTTCGAAGTGCTGGGAGTAGAGCGCGATGTTACCCTGGTTATTCATGATTGGGGCTCGGCGCTGGGTTTCGATTGGGCCAACAGACACCGCGATGCCGTGAAGGGTATTGCCTATATGGAAGGCATCGTTAGGCCGGTGTCTTGGGATGAGTGGCCTGAGGCAGCTCGAGGTGTGTTTCAAGGCTTTCGCTCGAAATCTGGTGAGGAAATGGTGCTTGAAAAAAACACCTTTGTTGAGCGAGTTCTGCCCGGCTCAATTCTTAGGAATCTGAGCGAAGAAGAGATGGCCATCTACCGACGGCCCTTTCAGAATAGTGGCGAGGATAGGCGGCCGACTCTTACTTGGCCGCGACAAATACCGATCGATGGAGAGCCAGCAGATGTCAATGAGATCGTGCAGGCCTATGCTGATTGGCTTGCTGAGACGGACCTGCCTAAGTTATTTATCAATGCCGAGCCGGGTGCAATATTGATAGGCTCACAACGAGAATTTTGCAGGTCTTGGCCGAATCAAACTGAGGTGACGGTCTCGGGAAATCATTTTCTTCAGGAAGATTCACCTCACGAAATTGGACAGGCAATCGCTGCATGGCGAAAGACAATCTAATTAGAGTGGCCTGTAATCACAAATAACTGGATGAACAAAGTGAGCGATCAACTAGAATTTTTTGCTAAGGCCACAAAGAGCCTTTTAGTGCTGCCGATAGTATTCACCGTATTTTTGGCGGGCGCACAGCAGTCTCAGGGTCAGAGTGGGGATGCTGAAAACCGCCAGCTAGTAGCGGGGGACTGGGTTATCAACGAAGAGCTCTCTGATAACACTGACGATCAGGTGGAAGATGCAATCAAGGAGGGTGGGGGAAAGGTAGCTCGGCGTTTTTTCAGGAAGCGGCCAGAAGACTACTATAGAGGCGGTCCCGCAGAGCAGGAACTCTACGACCGCATCTCTTATGACGATGTCTTGACAATCGAATACGCCGAGCCGGAATTTACCTTTACCTATGCGGATAATTATCAGCGCATCTTCCACATGGATGGTCGTCGGCGCAGCACTACGGCTAACAGTTTTTATGCAGGCGGCGGTGAAGACTTTTCATTTGGGAATTGGGATGCGGCGGCGCTAGTCGTAGAGGCTAGACCTCGCGATGGAGGCTTCACGCT
>JAESUT010000101.1 GCA_016762995.1 Gammaproteobacteria bacterium
ACTCAAGCCGACCCCTAAGTTGATTTAGATCAAGAAAAACCGGCCTTTCCCCCCTCTCATGCGGCAATTTGTCCCATCCCTATACGCTTCTCGACACTTATAATTTCCTTGTATCTCAAAATCACTCAAAGTGAGAGGGAATTATGTACAGGATCTTATTTGTCTGCCTTGCATGTAGCTTATTGCCAATGACAGGACTTGCTCAGTCCGAGAGGGGGATATCTGAATCGGTGAGGGACACTACAAGTTCTGACTGGATAATGCCTAGAACGGAACACGGCCACCCCGATCTCCAGGGCACCTGGTTATTTGGGTCGACAACTCCATTCCAGCGTCGAAAGGGTCTGGGCATGAAGCAGACTTACACTGAAGAAGAAGCTGTTGCGATGGAGCGAGGAATGCAGGCGAGGCTGGAGCGAGCAGATGCCCCAATGAATCCCGGCAGAGATGCGCCGGAGGCGGGAGCTCGCATTGGTCAGGAAGCCGATGATACTTTTCTCGCACACTGGAGAAAGCCGGAGCTTGTCAAAATCAACGGAGAATACAGGACGTCCGTGATCGTTGACCCGCCCAGTGGTCGGCTGCCGAAGCGAGAGGGTTTTAAGGATTTTACGGCCCAGCGTAAAGCTTCAGGGCTAGCAGATACTGACGGCCCAGAGGGGCAGCCTCTATCGGGTCGCTGTATTGTGTTTGGCTCGGCGGTGCCGTCGCTAACACCAATCATGATGAATTCGAATCTGATGATTGTTCAGACCGAAGGCTATGTCATGGTCATGACAGAGATGATAAACGATGCTCGAATAATTCGTCTGGACGATGAGCACTTTGACAATGGCGTGCGCAACTGGATGGGTGATTCTATCGGCGAGTGGGAAGATGACACGCTGGTGGTGCGTAGCAAAAATTTTCGACCGGAGCAATCCTCTAGCAAGTCAGTGACCTTATCGGAAGACTTCGAGTTAGAAGAACGTTACACACTTGTTGGCGACAATGAGATTCTGTACGCATTCACTTTCGTTGACCCGCAGGCTTACACGCAAGCTGTCACTGGTGAAAGAATTCTCTACAGAAACTCGCCAGATGACCGAATCTATGAGTTCGCTTGTCATGAGGGTAACTATTCACTGTCTGGCATCTTGGCCGGTGCTCGCCAGTTAGAGCGCGCTGAAGAACTGCAGCAATAGAAGCGCTAGAAGGAAGCAGTAGAACAGATTTTTTTACCGCGTCAATATGCCACATTGATAAATGGGCTTAGTGGTAGCACATTATAATTGAAGGCGAAGGAATATTGACTTAAACCGGTTCGAATATGAGTCGCCAGGATTTATGACTCCACGGACCATAGAAGGAGTGTTTAGTAATGATAAAGCGTAGCATTGGAATATTGTCCCTCAGCTTGCTGGCTATGGTTAGCCGAGCCGATGAAAAAATTGATGAGGCCTATCAGGCTTTCCTTCAATCACAAGGAGAGGCCTCTTGGATTAATGCGGCAGCTAATCACCCTCTGGCTAATACTGCCAACCGTCCTATTCCTCCTATAGAGAGTTTTTCATCAGACCCCGCCAAGCAAGCACTAGGGTTTGAGTTGTTCCATGATGCCCGATTATCCCGTAGTGGCACGGTTAGTTGTAGCAGCTGTCATACGGGAATGATGGGCGGCGCCGATGGCAGCAGAGTATCCGTGGGAGTCGGCGGGTTACTGGGGACGCGAAACTCCCCAACGGTATTTAACTCAGCATTCAATTTTCGGCAATTCTGGGATGGCCGAGCTTTCGATCTGGATAGCCAAGCTCTGGGACCGATCACCAATCCTGTAGAGATGGGTCATGATTTGGAGGTAGTACTTCAAAATCTGGCGACTATTCCTCACTATGCCGAGCAATTTGCAAGTATATACCCGGACGGTCTCACCGCCGCTAACCTAGGCAACGCCATCGCTCAGCATTCCCGAGATATGACACGCAGCGATTCACGCTTTAATGAACACCTGAGTACCGGTGCTGTCACCTTATCCGAACAAGAGTTACGTGGCTGGGAGCGATTCAATGACGTGGGCTGTGCCTCTTGCCATAACGGCATCAACCTCGGCGGTAACTCTTATCAGAAAATGGGGAACGTCGGGCCCCTGTCCAATACTGCGATGATAGCTTCATTGGACGAGGGTCTCTTTGCACGTACCGGGCGTGAGCAAGATCGGCAGGTATTCAAAGTACCCTCCTTGAATAACGTGGCGCTAACAGCTCCGTATTTTCACGATGGCAGTGTGTCCTCCTTGGAGGAGGCAGTGCGCCAGATGGGGCAAGTTAGCGGAGGACGTAAGCTTAGCAATGCCGATGTCGAAGACATCGTAAGCTTCCTCGGGTCTCTTAGCAGTGAGGCCTTCGCTGGCATGTCATCTCGCATGGGCAATATGGGCGGGATGCGACAGCAAATGCGTCAGCGAATGCAACAAATGCACCACGGTGAGCAGCAGGGACAGCAGATGAATCATGGTCAGCACCATGATGCGAGCACCGATCAAACCCGACAAATGAGGAGACATTAAGATGAATCGTTTAGTTTCTGAATCCAAGCAGAGCAGGGCTTGGTTGTTGCCAGGCTTGCTTATTACCTTTCTTTCTACTTGCCTGCTTGCCAGTCAGGCTTCGGCCGAAACCGATGGCCATCACCAGGCGTATCTTGATGCGCTGGACACGGTATTGGGAGCGCAGACTCGCATCGATGGTGAAATGACTCGCATCAGTAATGGCACGGTTGCCCATTACGACTTTTTGCAGCATGAACACATCGAGCTACTCAGACACGCCAGTGCACTGCGTCACCCGCCGACTGGAATGCCGGCGAACGAGCGAGACAGTCTGATAGCTYWTKSYKWWRMMCTNTTCATAGCTGCTGRATCATTAGRGTTAGTAATTGCCGACTATCTTCGTGCAGAGGCGCAATTGAGTAGTGCGGTCAGCAACACACTCGATCTGCTTGCTATACAGTCAGCTCAGAGCCCAGAAAAAGCAGACTTTAATCCTCTGCAAAAWTTGGCTCATGCTGCTAAGGGATTTCGCAGGGAGAATACATCTGCAACTCGCGAGGCTCTTTATGTTGCCTTTGACAGGGTGGCGTCTCTTGATATCGAGCAGATATGGCAGAGTGAGTTATCGGTGCAACGTTACTTGATCCGAAACAATTCTATCGAAGCTGTCTCTGGCCCAAGCAAGTTAGTCGCGGTTGGAATTACGCCGCTGGCAGAGGAGTTGCGGCTTACATATATTGCGGCCATGGGTGAGTGAAGATTTAGGGCGCCCGTAAACCGGGCGCTGCTAATTCGTTTAAGTCATTAATTTATTGCTAGAAACTGAAATACGCAACGACAAGTTACCGGGATGAACTCCGAACATATCAGTATTAATCAGCAGCCAATCTATTGAATGAGAATAGARAATACTAAGAACACTGTTAGCGTGGGAATCACATACCACAGGGTATAGTAAGCGTGGTTTGAAATTTTCTCCATCGCCTGGCCTCAAGATATGTGCACACTAGAAATGTTATTGGAGCATTCATATTGCTTCTAGTTGGGTCGGGCTTGGTGTTAATTTTCGTTTAGCTCTCCCGTGCAATAATCGATACAGYGCTGGCAGCACCAGCAGTGTGAGTATCGTAGAAGAAATAATTCCTCCGATTACTACTGTCGCCAACGGTCGCTGTACCTCCGCGCCTATTCCAGTGTTAATCGCCATCGGTACAAATCCTAGCGATGCAACCAGAGCGGTCATGAGTACGGGCCTTAGCCTAGTCATCGCACCATCGTGAATCGCTGTAAATACATCAGCGCCATCATCAATCATTTTTCGAATAAACGAGACCATAACCAATCCGTTCAGTACGGCTATGCCGGAGAGTGCAATAAAGCCCACGCCAGCCGAAATTGAAAGGGGGATGTCTCGCATAGTTAAAGCCAGCACACCGCCTGTGAGAGCTAGTGGAACGCCACTGAATATAATAAGAGCATCTCGGAACGAGCCCAAGGCTATGACGAGGAGAGTGATAATAAGCAGCAGCGTTATAGGTACCACGATGGTCAATCTCTGGGTTGCCGATTGGAGCTGTTCAAAGGTGCCGCCGTACTCAACCCAGTATCCCGGAGGAATTTCGACGTTGGCTTCAACTGCCTGTTGGACGTCGGCAACGAACGAGCCTAGATCCCGTCCTCTTACATTCGCGGAGATCACTACGCGGCGTTTGCCGTTTTCGCGATAAACCTGGTTATAGCCATTCTCGACGCTAAAGGTGACCAGTTCTCCCAGAGGAACAATTGCGCCTCCACGTACTTTTACGGGAAGGCTGGCGAAGGCATCGGGATTCTCTCGCATCGATGATTGTAGTCGCACCACAATATCGGAGCGTTGATCGCCTTCATAATAGATGCCAGCTCGTGCGCCACCTAGAGCTGTAGCAACAGTGTCTTGCAGATGTTCGAGGGTCACACCGTGACGCGTGAGAGCAGATCTAATGGGTTCAATGGTAAGCACAGGAAGTCCAGTCGCCTGTTCCACCGAAACATCAGCAGCGCCTGGTACGCTAGCGACAGCGGCTTCTAACTCGTCGCCCAATACAATGAGCTGATCGAAGTCATCGCCAAACACCTTCACCGCCAATTCTGTGCGAACGCCTGCTAGCAGCTCGTTAAAACGCATTTGGATAGGCTGTAAAAACTCATAGCGGTTACCCGGTACAGGCGTAACTATTTGCTCCAGATCGGCGACGACCTGTGATTTGGGTTTGTTGGGATCGGGCCATTGATCTCGTGGTTTTAGAATGATGAAGGTATCTGCTACGCTTGGTGGCATTGGATCAGTTGCCACCTCGGCTGAGCCAATTTTAGAGAAGACTCGTTCTACTTCAGGCAAGGTCCGTACCTGATTTTCTAGTTGCAGCTGCAATTTAATTGCCTGATTGAGCGAGGTGCCGGGAATGCGCAATGCATGCATGGCGATATCGCCTTCATCCAGATTGGGAATAAATTCCGAGCCAAGGCGAGTGGCGAGATTGGCGCACCAGACTACTACTCCGATTGCCAGCAGTAACACCAGCCAATGAAAGCGTAACGAGAAACTAAGCAGGGGGCGATAAAGCCATTTTGCCCCTGCCATAATCGGGTTGGCACGCTCGCGAACAGGTTTTCTAAAACATAGGGCAATACATGCGGGGACGAAAGTAACTGATAACAACATACCGCTAAGCAAAGCGATGATGACGGTAATAGCCATCGGGTGAAACATTTTTCCCTCGACGCCAGTGAGGGCGAGTATTGGGATGTACACGGCAGCAATAATGAATACGCCAAAAAGCGCGGGGCGGATAACTTCAATTGTTGCATCGGCAACTGTCTCAAGCCGTTTTTTCAAACTGATCTTGGCTTCATTGTCATGGAGCTGGCCTAGGCGGCGCAGGCAATTCTCCATGATGATTACGCTACCATCGATAATGAGACCGAAGTCAAGAGCGCCTAGGCTCATCAAGTTAGCGCTGACGCGAGTTTGTACCATGCCGGTTATCGTCATCATCATGGCCAGCGGGATCACCATCGCAGTGAGTACCGCGGCACGAATATTGCCAAGCAAGAGGAATAGCACCACAACAACAAGTAGGGCGCCTTCCAATAGATTTTTCTCAACGGTTGCCAGGGTCTTGTCCACCAGCTCGGTTCGGTCATATACAGCAGTGACGCTGATACCCTGAGGTAGCGACGTGCTTATTTCCTCCAATTGTGCAGAAACGTTATTAGCAACTTCACGGCTGTTTTCGCCAATCAACATAAAAACGGTACTGAGAACTACCTCGTGCCCATCTTGTGTGGCGGCACCGCCGCGCATCATCTCACCCAATTCTAGAGTGGCAACATCCTTCACTCGTACCGGCAAGCCGTTGTTTTCACCAATGAGAATCTCTCTAATGTCATCCATTGAGTTAGCTTGACCGGGAATGCGCATTAGCCACTGCGCACCGTTATTTTCTATAAACCCAGTGCCGCGATTGGAGTTGTTCGCCATTAGGCCTGCGACCAAATCTTTATGAGTTAGGCCAAATGCTAGAAGTTTGTTTGGATCAAATGCGACTTGGATTTCTTTCTTGAACCCTCCAACCGGATTGATTTCAGCTACCCCAGGAACGCGCAGGAGCTGTGGCCGAATTATCCAGTCGTGAGCGGTACGCAAATCGAGAGGCGTTATGATACTGCCATCTGGATTGGTCGCCCCCGGCTCCGCATCCACGGTAAACATAAATATTTCGCCGAGCCCGGAAGCAATTGGCCCAAGCTCGGGTTTTAGGTCCGCGGGTAGATCGCCCGATACTGCATTAATGCGTTCGCCAACTTGCTGGCGGGCAAAATAGATATCTGTGCCCTCTTCAAAAATCACAGTGACCTGCGATAGTCCGTAGCGTGATACCGAGCGAGTCGAGGCAAGGCGGGGAATGCCTGCCATAGCGTTCTCAATTGGAAACGTAATGCGCTGCTCTGCTTCAAGCGGGGTATAGCCCGGCGCAGCCGTATTAATAGTTACTTGGACGTTGGTAATATCCGGCACAGCGTCGATGGGTAGCCGGGTAAAATTCCACGCTCCCAGACCCACAACGAAAAGAGCCAATAGTATTACCAAGCCGCGCCGGGCAATAGCTAGACGTATAATCGATTCAAGCATGGTGTTTTCCGTTAGTGATCATGGCTGGCGCCGGCTTTTTCTACATCAGCCTTTAGGACATAGCTATTCGTGGTGACATACTCGGTGCCAATATCGAGACCGCCAAGCACTTCCACCCAGGTTTCATTCTGGCGCCCAAGTTCAAGCATTCTTACTTCGTAGGTGTTATCTACTTTGGCGAATACAACCGTAAAGTCTCTGAATGGTTGGAGTGCGGAGCGTTTTACGGCCAGTGGAACTTCAACCTGCGCTATGTCTATTGTGCCTTCAACGAAGCTGCCGGGAGGAAAATCACCCTCCTCGTTATTGATTAGAACTCTGGCGACAACAGCCTGGTTATCCTCTACGGTAAGCTTGAAATTACTGATCGTACCTGTGGCAACAGCATCACTCAGTGGAGAGCTGAGTGTCACTCGCGCGCCGGGTTTGACTATTTTCCGGTTGCTCGGATGAATTGCCAGTTCCGCCCAGACGCGAGACGTATCCAGAATGGTAAACAATACTTGTCCTGCACTCTGTTCTCCCGGATTGATATTACGCTCTGTTACTACGCCTGAAATAGGCGACGTAATCGTGTACGGAAGCAGGCTTTGGTTACTTTCAATTGTCGCCAGAGGGTCGCCCGCTTGTACAAGGGAGCCAATGCTTGTGGATACAGACTGAACCGTACCGTCGAATCGTGCTCTTATGCTGCGAGAAGTTTCCTCATTGGCCTTGATGGTGCCAATGACGTCGAGAGTTTGTTGCAGGGTAATTGGTCCGGACGTTTCCGTTTCGATGCCAAATGCTGAAATCATTTCCGGCAATATGGTTGTGCGGCCTTCAAGGCTCTCGTATTGCCAGTTGTAACTCTTGTTTTGGTAGCTGGCATCCACGGCAACGTAGAACGAGTGAGGTTCGTAGATCACTGTATCTCCACGCAGCGCTTCTCCCATGGGTAAGAAGCGAATTACGTCACGTACATCGCCTAGGCGCGTAAGTGTTACTACCATTTCTATATCCGTAGGAGAAACCGGGTTGCCTTGGTCTGTTACCCATGCTCTGAATTCAGGGGGCACGCCGGTCTCAAAAATCGCTAACTCAATGGCAAAATCATTTTCTACTAACATCCTTCCATTGTTAGGGCCGCGCTCATAATCACCAGAGTCGGCAGCCTCATCGATCGGTAGATTGGATGGTGTTTCCTCGCTACAAGCAGTTAGGAAACCTAGTGTCAGCACTAAGCACAGTAGATGGGAGCTTTGTTTCATTCTTACCTCATTGCCGTAATTGTGGTACTTCGATTGTTACGCCAGTTAGGCGTTCAATCTCTATTAGGTTCTGGTAAATACTCGTAGCAGCATCGATTAGCTCATAGCGCACGTTCAGCAGGTTCAGCTGACTTGTACTCCACTCCAAATAGCTATATCTACCCGATTCGTAGGCTAATTGCGTTTCCTTCATGGCCTGTTCGTAGAGCGGGATAATGTCAGTGGAAAATGCTCTAGTTAAATGGATGCTGTGTTCTAGTTCTAGATAGATAACATAAAGGTCGGTTTCAATTTTTAGTCTTTGTGCTTGTTTTTCTGCCTCTGTTCTAGCGATGATGGCGCGTTGTTCAGCTATTCGTCCGCGATTGCTGTTGTCATTCCCAAGGGGGATGGTGATATCAGCTACAAAGGCATGATTATTGGTTTGTTCCATCCAGCGTAAGCCGCCGGATACTCGCCAACTCTGTTTGTTCTTGGCTTCTTCCAGTTTCAGTTGTGCATTGTTCATGCGCTGTAAAGACAGATAGCGTTCTATGTCTGGGTTTTGTGCCAGGCGTGCTTGCAGAGTCTCGAAATTCTCGATGTTTGGAATACTGAACAGATCACCTATGACGCGTGAAAACTCCGGGTCTGTTGAGCCCCATTGCTGAGCAAGCCTGTGAAAAGCCGCTTCTAATTCGTGCTCTAGGTCCTCGGCAATTAATTCCATGCGGCGTAGATCCGCCTGGGCGCGTGTCAGTTCGGCGGTCGGCATCGTGGCTGCAGTAACACGACGCTGAGTTGCCTCTACAACTTCTTGGCCAAGGCGTATTCCACCCGTTGCATTCTGTAAGCGATTTTGTAACACGAGGCATTGGACATAGCGACGTGCGGTTTCGGCAGCGGCATCGAGTCTTTG
>JAESUT010000158.1 GCA_016762995.1 Gammaproteobacteria bacterium
GACAGGCGTTGCGGCTGGGACCCTAGTTCAATGGTTAGGGCCTCGTGTGCATTGATCGAGCCAATGCGTATCTCAAGTGTCTGTGGCCACACGCGCCCTCTATTTTTTGGATCTTGTTGCTGTACAACGACATCACCATCCTCTCTGAGGATGCTGATCGATGGTCTGTCTGCTTCCTCTACCCATATCTGGCTCCAGGCGGCGAGATCTTGTTCGGATCGCGCATCGAGTATGGCAATCAAGTCCGGCCAGGTGGCATTGCCGTAGGTGTAGGTGGATAGGTATTCGCGCATACCTTCGCGGAACAGTTCCTTGCCTACGCGATTCTCCAGATGCCGCATCACAATGGGCGCTTTCTGATAGATGATCGCGCCGTAGAGAGTTCCAGCGAAGCGCAGGTTCTCTAAAGGTTGGCGAATAGGGTTTGCGCCCATCGTGCGATCTACTGAATAGGCAGTCGGGTGGTGTGCGGTTAGAAAACGTAGATCGTGATCAACCTCGGGGAAGGAGGGGTTCACAATCTTGGCCGCCATAAAGTTGGCGAACACTTCTTTGGTCCAGACATCGTCGAACCAGTTCATAGTGACTAGATCGCCGAACCACATATGTGCGGTCTCGTGAGCGATGAGTGAGGCGCGCCCTAACACCTGATTCTGGGTGGCGGTCTCATCTAGAAAAATGCTTGCTTGGCGGTAGAGTATTCCACCGGGATGCTCCATACCGCCATATTGAAACGAGGGGATCAGGACGAAATCAAACTTTTGAAAGGGGTAATCGATCTGCGTGTAGTCTTCTAGCCAGTTGAGGGTAGTGGCATGCAGCCGAAAGATCTCGTCGCGATTGCGCGCGACCTTGTCTGCATCGGTCTCGCGGTGATACATGTTAAAAGTGCGACCGTTTATCTCGGCAGTTTCCCGCTCGAATACACCTGCCGCAACGGCGAACAGATAACTCGGCATTGGCTGTGTCTCGAGAAAGGTGAAATGTGTACGCCCGTTTTCTGTGCTAGAAGAATCCTCTGGCCCATTCGCAATGACCTTCCATTGCTCCGGTACAGTTACCTCCCAAGTGACTCTTCCTTTTAAGTTGGGTTGATCGAAAAGGGGCAGGGAAAAATGCGCGCGGTCTGGCACAAACAGAGCGTAGAGGAAATTCTCGCGACGATTGAAAGCTTCATCACCCACGTCAAACGTCAGGGCTACGTTGTTCTCTCCGGGTTTCAGTGCAGATGCAGGGATGACAATATGATCGTTTATCGGCTGCCAATTAACTTCTGTGCCATTCACTAAGACGGTATGAACTCTCTGCTTTGGCAGTAGAAAATCGAGAACGAGCGGCTGTGCACTGGGATCATCCCAGCTTAGGGTGATGTGAGATTTTCCCTTGATTACTTCGGTACGAGAAAGCGGGATATCCAGTGCAAAATGGTAGCGCAGGTCGGAGATGGTTTTGCTGCGGTGCTCGGCAAGCTCCCAAGGAATGCCTTGATCGGTGGGAATCATTTCAGTCGCGCAGCCCGATATCATGAGGGCTAGTAGAGCGCTAAGAGAGATAATCTTTAACATTTTATTCATAGGCATTGAAGGCTTAAGGGTAGGAGACGAGATGTTATCAAAGATTACAGGAGCGAGTGTCATCCTTGTAGGCCTGATTAGGTAGTATTGTTTATAAAGATAGTATTATTTATGATAAACATAAATAGTTAGTTGACAAGCATAACTTCACTGCATAGTATGCCTGCATGGATATACGTATTAATCTCGATGTGGAAATGGCGAAGAATAAGATTTCGCTCAAAGAGCTGTCGCAGCGTGTGGGCATATCGACGACAAATCTATCCCTGTTGAAGACGGGCAAGGTGAAGGCCATTCGCTTTAGTACGCTTGCTGCAATCTGCAAGGAACTAGGCTGCCAACCCGGAGATATTCTCGAATACGTTGGTGATGAAGAATCAGGAGATCTACATGATGAGCTATGATTACTGGCGCCCGGCACTGGCGGCGATACTGCTGGGAGTACTGTATCCATTGTACTGGGTATTAGAGCTTTCTTTCGATGGAGGTTTTCCACCTGAAGATTTTTCTGCTTATATTGAGTGGAGTTCCCTCGATTGGCTTTTTCTCTTCTTAGGTGGATTAAATGTCTACGTTTATCTTAGTTTGCGTCGGATTTTATCCGAACAATTAAACTATTCTGGGATCGATATACCAATTCTGATTATGGTGGTGATCTGTATTGTATTTTACGTTGGTTTATCATTCTTGCAGATAGCTCTGCATCTAGTAGTTGGCGATTCGGTAGCTGACTATGAGGAAATAGCACTCACCATTGGTGTAGTGGTGTTGGTAGGCTCGGTAGTTCTTGGTGGCGTCTCTGAAATTTTGATTGCTTGTCTACTGCTGCGAGATTCGGGCACGATGCCACCGCTAGTTAGAATTTTTGCCATCATCACGCTGATAATGGGCATATTTGACCTAACTCTGATTTTTTCCTTTATCTCTCTCTTTATATTTCCTGTGTCGATGCTGGTGTTGGCAATGTACTTCATGAGCAAACCAGAAATGATTGAAATTGTTTGAAGCGGGGCCTAGGCCGTAGCTGCTCGGACAGCACTGCTCTACTTCTGCATAGATTAGTTTTCTAGATCTAAGGGGCTTCTGTTTTTCTGTCTCGATTTTTTCGCGAGCTGGGTAAGCCCTGTCTGCATCATGAAGATTACAGCGAATGATGCCTTGCCTGTCCAGTTGGCTCTAAGGCCCACCTCTAGTGAATTTAGGAATGGTGCATGGCGCTAATGCAGTTTTAAGGCAATGCCTTTGCATGAAGGTACTTTTTATATCTATAGTAAATGAAAAAGGCGGAGCGATAGTGAAGAGGCTTATTAGGCTGTCCCTATTTTTTGTCGGCGGGATAACAACTATCTCGATCGTAGCGTTGTTTGCATTGATAGTTATCTACTCGGAGACCGCGATCACGGACGCCGATACTACGACCACGGTGAACGATTCGAACTGGAGTATAGAGAACAGTGCGGTTATTGCAGACATGGAAATATTGATGTCAGCTTATGACTTGCCGTCGGTTTCAATTGCTGTCGCGGTGAATGGGGAAATGGTGCTGGCTAGTGCACGTGGTTACGCTAATGTGGCTGATGGCATTTCAGCCACTCCTGCCACAATGTATTCCATAGGGAGCATTGCAAAGCCTATGACGGCTGTAGCAATGATGCGTTATTGGGATCGTGGCATTATTGATCTCGACTCTCCAATAGCAGCGCGATTGCCAGAATGGCCAGGTCGACATGCCGCCATCACGCCTCGCCAATTAGCTTCTCATAGCGCAGGAATACCTCATGTCTATAGTGGTCGTGCTTCTCAGGAATTAATTAGCCAAGAAATCTACAACAATGCTAGGAGTGCACTATCCGTGTTCGCTGATGAGTCGCTTCTGTTCGAACCTGGGCAGGATTTTACTTACAGTTCCAGCGGTTACACTTTGCTATCAGCGTGGCTTGAGGCTGTTGCGGGTCAAGATTGGCAGGATTTGATGGATGCTGAGGTGTGGCGGCCATTAATGATGACTAGCACAGTACTCCATCGCCAGCCGCGTCAAAAACAAGAAGCGCAAGATTACATGGCGCGTATTTCAGAAAACACTTGGCTGCCGCGCATCCCAACAGAGCGTAGCTTTATGTTCGGTGGTGGTGCTGTGTTGTCGAGCCCCGTGGACTTGGTTCGGTTTGCCTTGGGTGTAATGAATGATGACTTTTTGAGCCCTGAATCGAGAAGCCTAATGTGGCAACCGGTGGCTTTGCCGATGGGCGAGGGCGAGAGTGTTATCAATGCGCAAAACTATGGGCTTGGATGGCGTAGTGATGAGACACCGGGCTCGTCGAGCATCACCGGCGTTCATCATGGAGGCACCGTAGCAGGGGGCGCCTCCTCATTCTTGCTATTGTATCCACAGTTCAATGCTGTAATTGCGATAGCCACTAACGCGGCCACCCCACCCGAGCTGCGTGCTGCTATGTGGCGGATACTGAGAAGCTACATCAGTACAGACTCGCCTCGTGAGCCATCTGTGTAGAAGTGGAAAGCGGCTGCGTCGTCACCTAGAAAATACATCTCTTCCTGAGAGACGCTCGAATAGAAAGTAGGGAAGAGTTGGCCGAGCAGGAAGCTTTCAAGCCCAGTCTTCCTGCTAAAGATTAGCCGTCAGTGCGATTGAAAACAAAAACAACGAGCCCGTACTTTGCTGCGACTTGTTAACTTAGGCTGAGGGAAGCCTCTCTTCTTTGGTTCGCTTCAGCTTTGCGAGCCAGCGTAGGAAGCGACGAAGTGCTAGCGCGAGTCCTGTCCATACCATGAGTATTGCAGCGAATGAGGCGATGCCTGCAATTGTCTGTCCGGCTAGACCCAATGCCTCGCCTGTGTGCAGAAATCTTACCCAGCGTCTGGCTTGTGTACCCGCTGTCCGGTCGGTGAAAGGTTCCCACTGAATAACTTCACCATTACTCACATCTAGAGTAAGTACATGCCGTTTCTGTGGTTGCCCACCGTTACCTTCATCCAACGTCAAGTTTATGGAATTTGCTTCTGGTGCAGGTATGGCGAGTGTGATCGTGCGCCACTCGGTGCTGTAAGTTTTTGCCGTGTTCATTAAGTCAGCGTAGGGTGCGCGACTCACAGGTGCGGGCACGGGAGCTTCAATGCTTGCGGAGCCATTTCTTACCGGTGGCTCTTCGCCGGCGAGTCGGTAGACCAAATTGTTGGCCCAGGAGTAGTTGAAAACGGTGGCGGTAGAAATAATAACAACGAGTGGTATAGCGGCCCAGAAACCAAGCACATGGTGCCAGTTGAAGTCGCGTGCATTGGCATTGCTATTTGATGTATTGAATAAGATACGCGCGCGTAGCGTTGCTCGGGCATAAATCTTGGGAAGCCACAGATAGATGCCGCTGAGCACCAAAAAGAGAAACATCAGATTTGCGGCACCGGTAACTACGCGTGCCGAGCTGCGGTTGTCGCCGGTCATGTTGAACCAGCGGTGCACGCTACGCACCGTGGAGAAGAAGGCGCTCAAGGAGTCAGAATGCGGATTGTAGGCCTCACCGTTATAGGGGTTGAGGTATTGAGTCCGGCTGCGGCCCTGCCTTAGAACGGCGGGGGCAGTTGGGTCTGAGCTCAGTATGAGGCTAGTGGGCTCGAATCCCTCAAGGTTGCGGCTGGCAGCTATCAGCTGGTCGGCTGTCATCATCTGCTGGCCCGCTTCGGGCGCCGCATAGTAACTCCGGTCTTCCCATACTTGGGCTTGGCGCTCATAGGTGAGTACGACACCGGTGACCGACATCATTAAAACTACCAGACCAGCGCTGACGCCACAGGCTAGATGAAGCCAAAAGATTGTTTTTCTAAGCATGAAAGACCGTTAAAAATAATACAAATACGAATCATTCTCATTCTATATGAAGTCGAATCGCCTTGTCACCCTTTAGTTAGAGAAATAGTGAGTGGGTAGTTATGGAAATAGTTAGTGGGTTGAGATTTGCCAAGCCATCGATAGAGAATTGCTTGTGATCAATCAGCACGTAGAGTCATCTGCTGCCAAGTTCAGGCGGGTAACGCAATTTTTGCATTGCGGTTTTCAATCTCTATATATCATTGCCAACGATTGGCCCAGCCCGAAGAGGGCCGTTCTCGAATGCGCTAGATTAGTGTTATTATAATTGTGATGCTCTCGCAGAAGAATTTTCCCGCCTTATCGGTCCCTAGATTAGAGTATGTGGTTCATGCACTTGACTTTAGAGTGGGTCAAAGCTATTAAATAGCGTCCTGAAAACTAACTGAAATACCCGCATATCAATCCAATGAATAAGCGTTACATAATCACTGCATTAGTTCTCCTTATGCTCGCCCCAGTGAATGCGGGGGCATCAGCGTGGATGGTTGATTTTTCCTCTGTGGTTGAGGCTGACGAGACAGTGATGGCTAAGATGCACATGACAGGCCATGAGCACGAAGCCATGATGGGCTCGTCTCAGAAGCAATCAATGATGGATGCCCATGATCATGGCTCTGAGGACTGCGATGATTACTGTATGAATTGCAGTAATCACTGTTCCAGCACAGCAATAATCCCTTCCTCAAGTAGCACCTTTGAACTTGATCGAAAATTCGACAGAACTATCACTGGCACCACTCTAAATCGTGCCTACCTGCTGTTTCGGCCCCCAATATCCGCCTAAGGGATTGGCGGGCATTGTTTTTCAAACCCTCTAGATAGTGTAGTTAAATCGCTGTACTTGGCTGTCGCCGGTGCAATTTTGGTTTAGTTAACCGCTCCCGATCCTCACTGCCGCAATTGAATCGCTTATTGTATTCGCGCATCTGCGCGTAAATAAATTCAGCAGGAGTAGTTTATGAAGGGAAAACAACCTTCTCACAATTTATCTGATTTGACTTCGTCAATGATGAAGTCGCGACGCCGTTTCGTCCAAGGCCTGGCCGGGGGTGGCATATTGAGTGCCGGGTTAGCAAGTAGTGGTTATGTCTTTGGTAATTCAGCGACAAGTACGGTGCGTAGGCCGGAGGAGCTCCGGGGCAAGGTATTCAACCTGTTCATTGATGAGACCTTAGTTAACTTCACTGGCAGTGAGCATAGAGCGACTGCAATCAACGGTTCGATTCCGGGGCCGACATTGCGCTGGAAAGAAGGAGAAGAAGTCACTATCAATGTGACTAATCGGTTAAAGGAGAGAACCTCGCTTCACTGGCATGGCATGATCCTGCCTTTCAATATGGATGGAGTTCCTGGCATTAGTTTCCCAGGCATTGCGCCAGGTGAAACTTTTCAATACCGGTTCAAAGTGCAGCAGAGCGGCACTTACTGGTACCACTCTCATTCGGCGTTTCAGGAGATGACTGGCATGTACGGCGCGATCATCATTGAACCTGCTTCAGTCGAGCATATTCAAGCTGATCAGGATCACGTGATAATGCTGTCTGAATGGACGGACGAAGATCCGATCTACGTGTTTCAGAAGCTGAAAACGATGGGGCACCTGTATAATTTYAATCAACCTACTTTRCCCGGTTTGRTCCGTGATATCGCAGARCGGGGTCTGGGCGCTGCGGTGAGTAAGCGTGACATGTTCAATGTCATGAGAATGAAGCCGACTGACCTGGCTGACCTCTCTGCTGAAACGCTGACCTACTTAGTCAACGGTATTACTCCTGCAGGTAATGACACTAGTCTGTTTAAAAAAGGCCAGCGTGTGCGGCTGCGAATTATTAATGCGGCTGGAAATACTTTTTTTGATGTGCGTATTCCAGATTTGCCCATGACAGTAGTTCAAGTCGACGGCATGGATGTGGAGCCGGTTACGGTCGACGAGCTTCGACTTGGTGCGGGCGAAACCTATGACGTTGTTGTTACACCAACTGAAGATGCCTACACAATCTTTGCGGAAACGATGGATCGAACTGGCTTCGCTCGCGGGACTCTTGCAACGAGACCTGGTCTGACTGCTCCCATACCAGAGCGGAGAACGGCACAGTGGCTTTCGATGGCGGATATGATGGGCAATATGTCCGGTGGTGACCATGATATGGCTGGTATGAATCATGACAGTAATGGCAATGGCGATATGCAAATGAGCATGGGGAGCTCGGTTAGAGGCAGACATGCCACTTCAGAGTTTGGTCCCAGCACTGATATGCGCGTGGATTTTCCGCGCACCAATCTAGACGACCCGGGAGTGGGCCTTCGTGGTGCTAGCCACCGTGTGCTTGCTCTTGCTGACTTGAGGTCGCTGCACGGTCCGTTTGACGATCGTGAACCTGATCGGGAGATCGAGTTGCATCTGACCGGCAATATGGAGCGCTATAGCTGGTCAATAGATGGCTTGGAGTACGGTAATTCTACGCCCATTCATTTTCGCCACGGTGAACGTTTGCGGGTTCATCTTCACAACGACACGATGATGACTCATCCCATGCATTTGCACGGAATGTGGAGTGATATTGAGGATGAAAATGGAAATTTCCTTGTCCGTCGACACACCGTGCCTGTGCAGCCTGCACAGCGGGTTAGTTTTAGCGTGACTGCAGATGCGCTGGGACGTTGGGTTTGGCACTGTCATTTGCTATTTCACATGGACGCAGGGATGTTTCGCGAAGTGGTGGTTGTATGAACAAGACCATAATCACACTGAGTAGTGTTGCTGCACTAGCATTCAGCCTGAGCGCAGAAGTAGTAGCTCAGGATAGCGACCACCTAATGCATCAAACCACAGACATGACTCATGACCCTGTGCAGGCCACGATGGATCACGGTGCGATGAATCATGAGGAGATGAATCATGAGGAGATGGATCATGAGGAAATGAACCATGAGGAAATGAACCATGAAGAGATGAGTCATGGAGAGATGAATCATGAAGAAATGAACCATGAAGAGATGAACCATGAAGAGATGAATCATGAGGAAATGAATCATGAGGAAATGGACCATTCTGATATGGCAGAGATGGAAACTGCTTTGCTGCGTGATCCACATGCGTATTCTGGCGGTTTTGAGCGCGGGTCGGGGCCGTATGCCTTGCCATCGCAGCGTCGAGTTGTTCTGGCAGATGAGGCTACCTTCGTTGGCTTATGGATGGACCGGTTTGAATTTGTCGATCATCAGGACAAAGAGGGAGCCGAGTTGGAGGGCTTTGCCTGGATGGGTAATAGCTATCGCCGCATCTTGCTGCAAGCCCAGATCGAGATGGTTGAAGGTGAAGTGGAGGAAGGTGAGATAGATATTTTGTATTCACGTGCAGTTTCGCCTTT